>CBFDDM010000028.1:0-32479 GCA_965603565.1 uncultured Anaerolineales bacterium
ATATGGACCCTACGCAGGTTGCCGCCCAGATGCGGCTCGCGCTCGACGAGGTGTACGGGAAAACCCTGCTCAGCAAGCGACAACGCGGCGCTCATCCCAGCCAGCCCACCGCCGACGACCAGGGCGCTGCGCTCAACCGGTACGCGCAGCGTTTGTTCAGTTTCCAGCTTCGCCGCCCTCGCTACCGCCATCTCAACCAGCGCTCTCGCTTTTTCTGTGGCCATATCCCAATCATGCGAATGCACCCATGAGCATTGATTGCGGATGTTGGCCATCTCGAAGAGATAGGGGTTCAACCCTGCCTGCCGGATACTGTCACGGAAGAGAGGCTGGTGTGTCAGGGGCGTGCAGCTCGCCACGACGACCCGGTTCAGACCGTGTTCTTCGACCTGCTCGCTGATGTGGACGATGCTGTCCTGCGAACAGGTATATAAATTCGACTCGGCGTGGACGACGTTGGGCAGGCCGGCGGCGTGATCGGTGACAGCCTCCACATCAAGAAAACCGGCGATGTTCGAGCCGCAATGACACACGAACACCCCGATACGCGGCCGTTCATCGCGCGTATCCTTTTCCGGGGGGAACTCGGGAATCTCCGTCAAATCAAATCGGGAGGCGTGCAGCCTTTCCGCAGCCGCCGCAGCCGAACCTGAAGCTTCCACGACCGATTCAGGGATGTCTTTTGGCTCTCTAAAAGGCCCGATTGCGTAAATGCCATCACGGCTCGTCTGCAGTGGATCGCCGGTGCGCACCTGACAGAATCCATATTCATCCAGCTCAACACCCAGTCGATCCGCCATCGCCCTGACGTCTGGAGAAATCTCCATCCCGACAGAAAGCACAACCAACTGAACATGCTCAGATTTCGTCTCTCCGCACTCGTCGGCATAGCGGATGATCAGATCTTGAGAATCCGGAACCTGATGGACCGCACTCACCCGACAGCGGATATAACGGATCCCGTAGCGATCCTCTGCTCTACGGAAATAGTCCAGGTATCCTTTCGAGAAGGCGCGCATATCCATCTGAAAAATATGGATATCGAGATCGGGTTCGTGTTCTTTAGCGATAACTGCTTCTTTGGTGGCGTACATGCAGCAGACCGCCGAACAGTAGTCGTGATCCTGATCGCGGGAACCCACACACTGTAGGAAGGCGATCTTTTCGGGGCGGGTTCCATCAGACGGACGTTGAATGTGTCCCATCGTTGGGCCGGATGCCGAGAGCAAGCGTTCAAACTGCAGCGCGTTGATCACGTTCGGATAACGTCCGAATCCGAACTCGGCAGACTTTTCAGCCTGGTATGGTTGGTATCCAGGAGCTAGCACGACCGCGCCAACCGAGAGTCGCTGCTTACGGGCAACATCTTCGTGCACGATCGCATCCCGACCACACTCAAACGTACAGGACATGCACTCGGAGCAGATGCCGCAGGCTAAGCAGCGCGCAGCTTCCGCCTGCGCGCTCTCGTCATCGTAGCCACGTTCGATCTCATCAAAATTTGAGCGGCGCTCCTCTACTGATAGTTCAGGGACCGGGACGCGCGGTTGGACGTGGATCTCTCCGCAGGCTATGCGCTCCTCGATCTCTGCGTTGCTGATATCCACAACCGGAAGGTCCGGGCTCCCCGGCGGCTCAAGCGCCTCACCAACCAGGTAGCGCATGATCGATCGGGCTGCGGTGTGACCGCTTTCGACCGCCTCAATCACGAATGCAGTGCCCGACACGCTGTCACCGGCCGCAAAAACTCCGGCGCGCGTGGCTGCCAATGTGTTGGGATTGACGGCGATCGTTTGCTGTCCGGTAAGGCCTACGCCGGCATCATCCGGTATAAAAGCCAGGCCGGCGCGCTGACCAACCGAAAATATGACCGTGTCGCACTCGAGGACGTGTCCCGAACCCGGTTCTTTTTCAACACTCAAACGGCCCGATTCATCAAACTCGAAAGCGCGCACATGCTGACACTCGACGCCGCGTACATTGCCTTCAGGATCGGCGAGTATGCGCTCGAAACTGCGGCTGGGATGCAATTGCACGCCCTCTTCCTGCGCAGCGGCAATCTCCCAATCATGCGCCGGCATCTCCTCTTGATTCTCCAGAAACGCCATCGAAACCCTACGGCCAAGCCGTATCGCTGTACGAGCGCAGTCGATGGCTACGTTGCCCCCGCCCAGGACGAGAACCTGCTCACCAAGCTCGGGCACGCCTTCACCAAGAGGTTCCCCGTGCTCACCATAGCGGCCCAGGCGCACATCTCGTAGAAAATGAGTGTTTATCAGGACATCCTTGAGGTCAGCACCGGGGATGGGCAGGCGCACGCCTTCGTGCGCGCCGACGGCAATGAGCACGGCATCAAAACCCTGCTCAAAAACTTCATCGAGGTCATCGACACGATGATTCAGACGCAGGTCAACACCCAGATCAAGGATATCCTGGACCTCGCGCTCGATGATCTCTGTGGGTAAGCGGTACTCAGGCACGCCTAACCGCAGCATGCCGCCTGCCACTGACATGGCTTCGAATATCGTCACGCCATAGCCTGCCCTGGCGAGATCCTGCGCGGCGGTGAGCCCGCAGGGACCGGCGCCGATGATCGCCACGCGCTCGTCACGAACGACGTCGATTGGTTCTATGGGAGCACGTTCGTGCGCGTAGACTTTATCGGTCACAAACCTTTTTAGCGCGCGGATATTGATCGCTTCATCGACTTTGGCGCGATTGCAGGCGTCTTCACAGCGGTGGTTGCAGATGCGGCCGCAGATCCCCGGGAAAGGGTTATCCATTTTGATCACACGCAGCGCATCATCCCAACGACCCTCACGGATCAACGCGATGTACCCCTGCGCACGTTGACCTGCCGGACAGGCATCGCGGCAGGGCGCGATGCCCCGCTTATCAATCGCAAACGCATTGGGGAAGGCTTGCGGGTAAAGACGGTAGATCGCCCGGCGCTTAACCAGATTGGCATTGAACGCGTCAGGTGTGATCACCGGGCAGACCTCAACACAATCCGAACAACCCACACAGCGGTCCAGATCGATATAGCGTGGCGCACGACGAACCAGAGCTGAAAAGTTGCCGGGCTGGCCGGTAATTTCTAAAACTTCGCTGTTGGTTAAGATCTCGATGTTGGTATGACGACCGGTCTCGACCAGCTTCGGTGAGATCGTACACATTGCGCAGTCATTCGTCGGAAAGGTCTTGTCCAGCTGAGCCATGCGACCACCGATAGCGGAAAGCTTCTCGACCAGGTAGACCTTGAAACCGCTGTCCGCCAGGTCCAGAGAAGCCTGCATTCCGGCGATGCCGGCGCCGACGACAAGTACCGAGCCCACCGGGCCATTCGTCGAAGCAGTTATGCCAATCTTTTCGGTTTCAGGCTTCACACTGCACCTCAGCTGCAATCCCGATTAGTTCTCCTCTTCGGGAGGGTAGCCGTGCCAACCTCTCAATCGACCATCGGGTCCTTCATCCGGGTGTGCCTCTCTCCCATTGCCAGATCGCAGCGGATTGGGCCCCAGGTTGCGCACGCGTTCGGTCATGACCTTTGCGGCGCGCGCGAACGCCATCGCCTGGCTGCCAGACATAAAGAAGATATCCAGCCGATCAGCCCCCAATCCAATCTCATCGAGGATCCGCTTCGCTCGCTCGATGCGTGCCAGCCCACGTTCGTTGCCGCGCACGTGATGGCAGTTGCCAATCGGACACGCCACCACATATACCCCATCAGCTCCGTGCTCGAACGCATCCAGGATATAGCGCACATCGGTTTTTCCGGTGCATGGCAAACGCACAAATTTGACGTTAGGCGGATACTCGATCCGCAGCGCCCCGGCGGTATCGGCGGCCATGTAGCCGCAGTAAATGCAGTAGAACGCGGTGATCTCGGGTTCAAACGTGTGTCCGCTATCGGGGTTCATCCCATCACCTCGCTTGCGTTGTCCACACGCCATTGACCGAGACCCTCGATAGCAGGCAGGGTGATCTGCTCATCGGTGTAGTGAACCAGCTGGATGGCGTTGGCTGGACATTCGCTCGTACAGGTGCCGCAGCCCTGACAGAGGGCATCATCGATAAACGCCGCCCCGCCAAGCCCTCCGATCCCCGTGCGACCCTCAAGCTGCACAATCCGGGGGATCTCAAATGGACAGGTGCGCGTGCAGGTTAAACAACCCACACATTTATCCGGATCAACCTGCGCTACGACACCGCCCAGATGGAGAGATTCTTGCGATAACAACGGAAGCGCCCGAGCTGCGGTCGCAAGTGCATGACTGATAGATTCTTCAATAAACTTGGGATAGTGCGCCATACCGGCCAGGAAGATCCCCTCGCGCATGAAGTCCATCGGACGCAGCTTGAGCTGCGCTTCCTCAAAGAACCCTTCACTTGACAAGGGGACTCTTAGCTTTCGGGCCAGATCGCCTGTTCCTCGCGAAGGAGTTATCGACATACTCAACACCACCCGATCCGCGTCGAGTATGACTGGACGCCCGACGGCCGGTTCCATCACGAGGACGTTGAGGCCCGAGTCTGTTTCAACAATCTGCGGGGGGAGCTCGTCCGTCCATCGAATGAAGTTCACACCTCTGCTGCGCGCTTCGGTATAGAACCGCTCACGAAAACCATATGTGATGATGTTCTTGTACAGGACGGTGACATGACAATCAGGGTTGTACAGTTTCAAGCGGATGGCGTTCTTCATCGTGTTCGTGCAGCACACCCGCGAACAATATTCCGCCACCCCATGCGCGCCCATGCACTGGACCATGACGACATGCTTGAGCTCGGTGATCTCCTCCGGTGCGTGGATGATCTTGTGTTCCAGGTCCCGTTGAGTGAACACATACTCGTGCTTCAGCCAGGGGTGTCCACTGCTCTCCTCGCCCCCGGTGGCGACGATCAGCACCCCGTACTCGAGATGTTCACTCCGAGTGCCCCCGTCCGCGAGATGGATTTCCAGCAGCGAGCGGAAGAAACCGACATGGCCTTCATGCCGGACGAGTTCCGTGCGTGTATAGGTCGTGATGCGGGTATGTGCCCGCACACGGTTGACGAGATCGCGCAGCAACCGTTGGGGGTTGTAGCCTTCTGCTACATAATGCAGGTTGAGCAGGTTGCCGCCGAGCATCTCGGAACGTTCAACAAGAAAAACGTCGTAGCCGCTATCGGCAATTGCCAATGCAGCCGTCATGCCGGTGACGCCCCCACCCAGGACCAACGCTGACGGCCGGCAGCGGTGCTTCTTCTTCTGCACCGCTTTAGCTACACGCACGCGCTCCACCGCAAGGCGGATCAGTTCCTCCGCTTTGCGATTGGCCATCGAAGTGTTGGCAGTGTGAACATGGGCGCACTGCTCCCGCAAATTGACCAATTCAAGCAAATAGGGATTCAAACCAACTTCTCTAACGGCGCGTTGAAAGAGAGCATCGTGAGTGCGGTTGCTGCAGGCCGCCACGACGACGCGGTTCAACCCATGGGATTCAATTGCATCCTGAATCCGTTCGATGGATTCCTCGAAACATGCATAAGGAATAACGGTGGCGTGCTCGACACCTTGCCAATCAGCGATGCGTAGGGTCAACCTGGAGAGGTCGAGCACTTCAGTGAGGGTGGTCCCACATGAACACCCGAAGAATCCGATTCGGGGTGGTTCAGCGGAGATGTCTTTCTCCTCTGGGATGTTGTCTCTTGATATGAATGGCAGCGCCCGGCTGACTTGATGCGAATTGAGACGCTCATTCAACAGCCGCATCACCTCTGCTGCCGCGCCGCTGGCATCGATGACCGTCTCGATGATCTCCTTCGGCGAGGAGAACGCCCCGCAAACGAACACACCCGGTCGTGAGGTTTGCAGCGGCATGAATTTGTCCGTAGCACAAAAGCCGTATTCGTTAAGCTCGATACCGAGCATATGCGCCAGATGACCGGCAGCATGTGGGGGCTGCAGTCCGGTAGCCAAGACGACCAGCTCGAATGACTCCGTCTTCGGATGCCCGTTCTCATCTATATAGCGCAGTATCAGATCGTGTGCCTCCGGGTCTTCATGGATCTCCGAAACACGGCAGTGAACATAATGGATGCCATACTTCTCACGCGCCGCCGCAAAGTATTTGGAGTGTTCTTTGTTAAAAGCGCGCTCATCCATGATGAAGATCGTGCAACGCAGCTCTTCACCGAGCCGCTGTTTGGCGAGCATGGCCTCCTTCGTGGCGTACATGCAGCAAATGGATGAACAGAAGGGCACTTCTTTTGAACGTGAACCGACACACTGCAGCCAGGCGATCGATTTGGGGTGGCGGCTATCCGACGGGCGCACGACCATGCCTTCCGTCGGCCCCGAACGACTTGCCAGCCTTTCGTACTCCATCGCCTGGATCACGTTCGGCAGCCGACCGTAACCCAGCTCGCCTAATTCGGAAGGGTTGAACGCCTCAAAACCCAACGCCAGAACGATCGCACCTACCTCGACACTGATGAGGCGAGGCTGCTGGTTCAAATCGATGGCATCTGTGGGGCACACATCGACGCACTTTCCGCAATCGTCGCAGTAAGGTCCTCGGTCGATCACAAAAGCATCCGGCAGGGTGCGCGCCGAGACTTTATAAGCTGCCCGGCGCTTGGTCAGTCCCTGCTGGTACTCATCGGGCAGTTCGATTGGACAGACCTCCGCGCAGCGACCGCAGTTGATACAGCGATCGGCGAGCACGTAGCGCGGTTCCATACGCAACGATACAGTGAAATCACCGGCCTGCCCTTGCACACCAACCAGGTGGGTCTGGGTGAGAATTTCGATATTCGGATGACGGTTGTGCTCAAGATATGCCGGTGAAATCGAGGGGCGGGTACAGCCATATCCGTGATCGGGCGTCCCACGGCAGAGCACGCAGTCATGCTGTGGAAACATGTATCCCAGCTGCGCCACACGACCGCCCAGGCAGGGCGTTATTTCGATCAGGTGAACCTTCAAGCCTGAATCGGCGAGATCCAGTGCCGTGCGCATGCCGCCGATTCCGCCCCCGACGACTAACACGGCGGCGGGTTCAGGAGTTCCGGGAAAGACCCGATCTTCTGTCATGGCGACCGCTCCTGCGCAGCTCAGATGACCACAGTTCTTGATGCGGGAGGGTGCCTGAATCCGTCAGGTTCATCCTCCCGATGAGTGCTGATGATTAAAGAATCCTTGAGTCGCTGTCCTCCTTCAGACGCGACGGCGGTCTTATGGATGTGACGGGGTATGGATCTTAGTGTGTTAGAGCGCAGGTGCGGTGTTTAGCGAAGAGAATGTTTGATCCCGGTGGAATCAGCGACGGTCACACCGTAGTTGACCGCATTCGATTGCAACAGTTACAGGTACTTTCGCCTGTTTCTCCCTCCCCAATTGCAGTCAGACTGCTCCTTGCAGCCTTTAGCCGGGTTACAAGTAGTATAGGTCGAATTTTGAGACGAGTCGAGTGATCTTCGGCATGGGAAGGAAGAAACCTACTGGCATGGCCACGATTACGCAGACCCGCATAATTACCGTTGCCGCGGCTGACGTCTAACTGAGGCTTGCATGTGCCTGGTAAGTATGTTGGTGACGAACAAGGCGAGGCTGAATGTACAAAGGGTTGACAGTGTTACTCGACAATCCATCCGATACGCGGATTCGCGACCGGGTTTCACCAGTCAACTTGCCGGATCTGTGGCAAGTCGAAGACGATGCCAACTCGTTCATGGATCAAATATCCGGTCCAACTCCTCATCGGGCACATCAAACACCGCATCATGAGGCGGCAACGGCTCCTGCTCCATCCACGCCGGAAGACGATCATCCTTTTCTGAAAAGCCGGCACGCTGGTTGAACTCCCGCTCCATCTGGATGACCTCACGGCCCAACTCGCGCAGGTAATCCGCGCCCACATCCCACCCATACTGGCCCCTGATCAAATCCGGGATGATCGTGGGGTCGCTGGAAAACCCAAAAGTGCCCATAGCGCAGACACCCAGCGTGTCATAAGCCGCCATGTTGCACTGGCTGTTGCGCGAGACCTCGACCTGCCCCTGCGGATCGAGGTGATTGATCTTTGCCCGAATGGTCAGCCCGCAGGTGTGGTCGGCTCCCTGGGGGGACGTGGCATAGGTCACGCCGGTGCCTTTGATCGCGCGGGGGTCATAGGCAGAGATCGCCTGTCCTTTGACGACCGGCACGCGTTCTACGCCGAGTTGTTGGGCTGTGAAGCATGCGCCCATTCCCAGCGCTCGCCCGAACTCTGTATCAGCCTCGATCGCCTCCATCAACTTCAAAGCCCGATCGCCATCGCCAAATTTCATCAGACCCGCTCCGGCGGCCACGCCGATCGCCGCGCCCACCTCGATCGTGTCCATGCCCATATCGTTGGCGATGTCATTCATACGCGCAATGAGATCTGGGTCATCGAGGCCGAGATTGGAGCCCATCAAACCGAGCGTCTCGTACTCGAGCGGCGTGACGAGAGTATCACTATCAGGGCCTGCGTAGACGTTCGAGCATTGGATCGTGCAGCCCGGCATGCAGGCGTGAGCGGTTTCGCCGCCGCGCTCGCGGTTCAGATCGCGGATCGTCTCCCCGCTGATTTTCTCGGCTTCATCGAACGTGCCTTTTGAGAAATTGTAGGTGGGCATGCCGCCGAAGGTGTTGCACATCTGCACCATCGCCGCCGTTCCGAACTCTTTATAGACCTCCGTCTGCGGGTGTGCGTGCAAGCCATCCAGATAGCGTCGCGAGGCCTTCCGGAAGAGACGGGGGTCGGCCAGTTCAGGTTTGACGCTCTTGGATTGATCGAAAACGATCGCCTTGAGACGCTTGGATCCCATCACCGCCCCTAAACCGCCGCGCGCCGAGATGCGCGTCAAGTTTCGATCTTTATCGATGTGTGTAATGCCCGCGCTGTGGTAACCGCGCTCACCGGCAGGGCCGATGGCGGAGATGCCGATCCTCGAGCCAAAGCGCCCGTTCAAACGCTCGGCGGTCTCCTTCAGCCCCAGACCTACCAATTCATCCGCTACCTCAACGCGAGCGCCCTCGGCATCGATATAGAGCAGCTTCCAGCTTCCATCCGCCGGTGGACCGCCCTCCAGGATCAAGGCACGCAGACCCAACCAGATCATGCGCATCCCCGTCGTGCCGCCGGCGTTGGACTCTTTCACGCCACCGGTCAGCGGGCTCTTGCCACCGACGGAGATCCGGTCGCAGCTGGACAGCATGTGGCCCGTGATTAAACCAGGCGCCCAGATCAGCTTGTTGAATGGGCCGAGCGGGCCACATCCGGGCGGCACTTCATCGAGTAAAAAGCGCGCCACAAGTCCGCGCCCTCCAAATTGCATCCAGCCATCGGGCACCGACTCTCTCATGATCTTCCCAGTTTCAAGATTAACACGCAGGATTCTCATCATGGCTCCCGTTCACGACCCAACAATTATGTGCTTCACTTGATATCTCAAACAACACGCTGATGGTACAGACGGTGAATGATCATGATCTCAGCAACAAGCATATCGGAGATCGTAGATTTTTCCTTACCTTAGCGGATCCTTGACAATCCTACAATTGAACGCAAACGAGCCCTGTCAAGTAATACGAAGCATACCGGCCAATGAATCAAGGGAGGTGACGCCATGCATCGCCAGTTGAGAAGATTGCTTGCTTTTGGGCTTCTATTATCAGCCTGCCAGACTTCGCTGCCAGAACCCACCCCTACCTTAGAGCCTACCTCCCCACCGCCGACGCCCACCGAGGAGCCCATCATCATGACTGCACCCGATGTCGAACACGTGACCAGCGTTGACGGAGCTGATCAACCGTTCGATGCGCCCTACGGCGTCGACGTGAACGATGAAGGCTGGGTCTATATACTCGACGCCAATAACCAGCAGGTGCGCGTGTTCGACTCCGCTGGCGAACAGTTGTTTGCATGGGGTGAGCCGGGAGAAGAACCCGGGCAGTTCAACACGCTCGGATTCGGCAGCCTGGCGCTCGACCCGCAGGGCGATGTCTTCGTGGTGGACAACGGCAATTTCAGGGTGCAGAAGTTCGACGCGCAGGGCAAATTCCTGCTCGAGTTTGGATCCGAAGGTGAAGGAGAAGGTGGCTTCACGCGTGCGATCGGCATCGCCACGGACGCCGACGGCAATGTCTATGTAACCGATGATTCTGTGCCCTTTGTGCAGATCTTCGATAACGAAGGCAAATTCCTGCGCCAGTTCGGAGGAGAAGGCCGTGAACCCGGCCAATTCCTGCATGCCACTGGGATTAGCATCGGCTCCGAAGGCCACATCTACGTAGCGGATTACACCGTGCAAAGGTTGCAGGTGTTTACAAATTCCGGAGAGTTTTATACGGAATGGTCAATCGGTCATGGAAGCAACCTGCCTGGTACGCCCGAGGGTGTAACTATTGACGCCATGGGGCGTGTATTTGTCACCGATTATCGCCTAGGGCGCGTCGAGGTTTACACTCCAGATGGCGAGTACCTCGCTCACTTTGGTGGTGCCCGACTGCAGGCTCCTGTCGATATTGCGGTCAATGCGGATGGAAGCGTATTCGTCACCGATCAGACCACGAGCCAGCTTCAGATCTACACTACTCCATAAAATCGATCGATACATGGCTTGAGGCAAGCCAGTGAATAAAAAAGAGCCACCGCCAAGCAGACGGTGGCTCTTCCAAACCTTCTTAGTCTATAGGTTTCAGCTTTATTACCGGGATCACACGCTCGGTTTTTTGCTCGTACTCTTTAAAACCAGGATACTCATCGGCCATCTTCGAGTAAAGCTCACTGCGTTCCGGTTCCTCGGTGACCTCAGCGCGTGCCTCGAACGTCTCGGTGCCGACTTCGACGGAAATCTTAGGGTTGGCGACGAGATTGTGATACCAATCCGGATTATCCGGCGCCCCACCCTTGGAAGCGATGATCACATAGTAGCCGTTCTCCTTCATCGTCGCCACCGGGTTGACGCGCTCTTTGCCGGTTTTCGCACCGGTGGTGTGCAGGATCAGCAGTTTCATGCCTTCAAACGGCCCGCCGACAACACCGGCGTTCTCGCGGAATTCTTTGATGATTTTAGCGTTCCAATCGTTCGGGTTGCTCATATCTGCTTCCTTCCAGTTTCATCGTTGATACCTGTTAGACGTTTTGATGATGCGATTCTTTACAACGAACCTCTGCTAAATAAAATGTATCAAAAAAAGCACCGCCAATCTGGCGGCGCTTGACAATCGTTCCAGGCTTTCGGACCCGTACGAAGCTCAGGACTGCGTGTACTTACGCCGGCGCTCCTCACGCTCGCGCTGCGCCTGCTCAAGCATCTCTTCGTGATCAAGCTCGGCAATCGTCTCTTCAAAACTCACTGGCGGGTCATCTGTGTTGAGCATGTACATTGTGCCGGCCGCATCCCTGAGCAGATAGCCTTCATCGATCAGATGGCGCCGCAATGTCACGTGATCGAGGCCGAATCCTTCGCCGAAGGTGGCACTCCACGGCTTGAGCGCCTCGTTCAATTCCGCCTCGCTGTATTCCCGTCCTGGTTCAATCCTGAGAACGGCGCTCACGAATAAGATGTGCTGATCCTCAACGCTTTTCTTGAGTAATGATCCACCTCCCACAACCAGGGGTACGAAACGCGATTTGAACACGTCTTCGGTGATATGCATAGTATGGTGCCTCCCTCCGAGAATTCATGCATGTATATCGCAGCGAGCGCATGAGGAATTTGATTCTACTCCAGATTCAATTATTGGAGTTCTCTGCATCCATGGCATTACAGGTAGCGACACTACGCATACCCCATAGCCAGATGACCAGGATGAGATCATCCAACCTGCCGATGTCTTAAAGGGTATAAAAGGCTACTCTAGCATCCATAATCAGCATGGAAAACCAGACCTTCTACTGTAGGGGTCAGCACGACATCGAGGCAAACGAATGGCGACACAATTCTCAGTCGAAGATGGAAAATCCTGGCGAGCGCAGTTCTTCACGATCTGGGGCGGCCAGGCGATCTCGCTGGTCGGCAGTATGCTGGTCCAATTCGCGCTGATCTGGTACCTCACCGTTGAGACCGGATCGGCAACGGTGCTGGCACTGGCTTCCATGGCGGGGATGCTCCCACAGGTCCTGTTGGGACCATTTGCAGGGACACTCGTCGACCGCTGGAACCGACGAGTCGTTCTGCTGATCGCCGACAGTTCGATCGCGCTGGCGACGATCCTGCTTGCGGCGCTCTTCGCATTTGACGCCATCGCCGTGTGGCACATCTACATGCTGATGTTCTTGCGCTCATTGGGCGGCAGCTTCCACTTCAACGCTATGAGCGCCTCGACCTCGTTGATGGTCCCAATCGAGCACTTGACCCGCATTCAGGGTGTCAATCAAATGCTCAATGGGGGGCTGAACGTGATTTCCGCCCCGCTTGGCGCGCTGCTGCTCACGATCATGCCCATCGAGAACATCCTGCTCATCGACGTAGGGTCAGCGTTGTTCGCAATCATCCCGCTCTTCTTCATCCCCATCCCCCAGCCCGAGCGCTCCGGAAAACCATTTGAACTTGGTGCCGAGCGCGAGTCCGTCTGGCAGGACTTCAAGGTGGGTTTGCGCTATGTGATCAGCTGGCCGGGCTTATTAATCATCGGGTTGATGGCCGTGCTGATCAACTTCGTGCTAGCGCCAGCTTTCTCGCTCCTGCCGCTGCTGGTCAAGGACTATTTCGGCGGTGGCGTCATCCAATTGGGCTGGGTAGAATCGGCCTTCGGGGTCGGGGTGATCGTAGGCGGCGCGATTCTGGGCGCATGGGGCGGTTTTAAGCGCAGGATTCTGACCTCGTTCTTCGGATTGTTCGGCATCGGGATCGGGGCGTTCTTGCTTGGCCTGGCTCCTTCATCGCTGCTGATGCTTGCAATTGTGGGCAGCCTCATTATCGGATTGATGATGCCGATGGTAAACGGTCCGATCTTCGCCGTGATGCAGTCGACGGTCGCGCCCGACCTCCAGGCGCGCGTGATGTCCCTCATGGGCAGCGTCAGCGCCGGCGCAGCGCCCATCGGCCTGGCAATCGCCGGTCCTGTATCCGATTTTATCGGTATTCAAATATGGTTTGTGATTAGTGGGTTTGTGTGTATCTCGCTGGCGGTAACTGGCCTCGCCATCCCGGCCGTGATGAATATTGAGGCGGATCGCAGCGCTTCAACCGCATCGAGCGACGAGGAACTTGCCGCTCCTATCCATTAATCCGATGATGTTTCCCTCAAACAGCTTGCCTGCGCAAGAGTTTGACACGTGAATTTCACTCGGCTCGGTTGAATATCGAGTCCATCAAGACGATTTAGTGCTGAAATCGATCCAGGAATGAGCGCAGTTCGAGTGGAGAATAGCTGTCTTCGGTCATTGTCACGACCCTCTCCAGCGTAATCATCACACCCAGCAAACAAAACTTCTGCAGGCTCTGCTTTGCAGCTGTGTTCAGGAAAAATGCCGCCGCATAGGAAAAAACAGCAGCCTGCAGCAAAGTCATATTGAAGACAAAAGCCCTCGTTGAGATCTCATCCTTCAGCTCGAAGTGGAAGATCGTCGTGAAGAAATACAGCGCGCCGAGCACCACGCCTACCCCGATCGAGTGCAAGGTGTGGTTCAAATCGTTGGGGTAGATCGAGACGATGAAACCGATCGATGCCAACCACGCCAACCGGGATTTGATCACCGGATGGGATAGATTCGGTGACCGGGCGTAGATCGCCGCTATCCTGAGCATGATGCTGCCACCGATCAGCATGCCCAGCGCGTAGATCGTCATCGAGATCGAATTAGGTAAACCGTGTTTGCTGGTCGTTGATGCCAGGTCACTGAACGCGTGCTGCATGAAAATGAAAGGCTCGGCATAAAACAGGACCGCCAGCCCCAGCGTGATAAGAAGGGCGATAAGCAGGGCGATGAAAAGCCCACTGATGGAATGATCGTATGCTGCCGGACACCTCAGATTATCTTTCATTGTTCAACCGATCGAAACCGAGCCCTTATCGGTTTCCGGTAGGCGAAGCTTCACACGGCTGATTATGACGCCCTCGCTATTCTTATCGTACAATATTCAGGCTGTCATTTGTTGGCTTCCCCCGCGAGCCATCCTGCTCCGAATTCGTTAGAAAAAGCGGTAAGTAAAGGTTGGCGTCCTCATGATCAACCAAGACCAATATCAACGCCTGGTTCATGCCCTCCCAACCCTGGATCAAGCAGACCTCGATCTCGAGCGCGAGATCCAGAGCGAGAGCGTCTTCCGGCGCATCCTGGCCGGCGCGGACGTCTTCGTCGAGGGCGACCGCACCGAATCGATCGCTTTCCTGCTCTCCGGGGTGGTGCGCGTCTACAAGGTCGGCGAGACCGGGCGCGAGATCACGCTCTACCGTTTCGGCCTGGGCGAATCCTGCATCCTGACCGCCAACGCGATCCTCAGCCAGCAGTCCTTCCCGGCGATCGCCACAGTGGAACAGGATGCCGAAGCGGTGATGATCCCCGCGGAGATTTTTCGGGATTGTGTGCGGCGCTATGACCTCTGGCGCGAGCTCGTCTTCGACCTCTTCTCGCAGCGCCTCTCGACGGTAATGATGATCGTGGACGAGGTCGCTTTCCAGCGCATGGACAAACGCGTTGCCTCCTTGCTGCTCGAGCGTAGCAAAGACGCCAACCCGATCGAGATCACCCACCGCGAGATCGCCGCCGAAGTCGGGAGTTCGCGTGAAGTAATCAGCCGCTTGCTGGATGACTTTTCCGCTGAGGGTACCCTCGCCACCGGCCGGGGCAGCGTCGATATCCTCGATTTTCAGGCGCTGGAAGCGCGCAGCCTTATGTGACTAAGTCACGGACGGCTTCTCATAATTTTCCTATACTCCTTTTCAGAACGAAAAATAAAAGGAGAATTATGATGGAACCCAACATGTCCAATGTAGATCGAATCATCCGTGTCGTGCTCGCAGCGCTCTTCGCTTACATTTACTTCGGTGGCGTGGTGACCGGTGCGCTGGGGATCGTGCTCGTCGTCCTCGGCGGCGTGTTTCTGCTCACCTCGCTCGTCGGGTTCTGCCCGCTGTACGCACCCTTCAAGTTCAGCACGATCAAGAAATAGTCGATTGGAGATCGCTGCGGGCGGCTCGATCATGATCCGCCCGCAGCATATCGAGTTATGAAACCTCTGGATTTTGATAATAAATTAGAAAACAGCGAACTCCCGATCATCGTCGACTTCTGGGCACCCTGGTGCGCTCCTTGCCGGGTGACCAAGCCGATCCTGGAAAACCTGGCCAAGGAATATACTGGCAAGGTTGAATTCCTGGCGATCAATGCCGATGAGCAACATGAAATCACCAGCAGATATCGGGTCATGGCTATCCCGACAGTGATGAGTTTTCACAAGGGTCAGCTGATCGGCCGAGTCACCGGTGCCCAAAACGAAGAAAATTACCACAGGATCTTCGCGGCAACGCTACAGGGCGATCCGTTTCGTGTGCCCTTATCAACATTTGACCGGATGCTGCCCCTGGGCGCGGGTCTGGCACTGATAGGGATCGCGGTGGCAAGCTCAAGCTGGCTGCTGGCGCTGGCTGGCGGAGCGGTGATGTTCATGGGTATCTACGATCGCTGTCCAATGTTTCGGGCGCTCACCAGGCAGTTCGCCGGGCGCTAGCGGCGACTGAGAACAATCTCCCAAAATCAAAAGGACCGCTGCTAATTGAGCGGTCCTTCTTGACACAGTACTAGAGGTCGTTCTTCCTATGCCTTGTGCGCTACCTGATTTCAAGCTCCAGGATTTGAAAGCCTTGCTCCCCAAGCGCGAGAAATACAAAGTTTTCAACCAATTCCACAGCCCTCACGAAACCAGTGGTTTCATACTGCGCAGCCAGTTGCGGTTTCACCGCCTCGCTGACATCCAGCACGAGCAGCAGTCGGCTGTTCCCGTCGGCCACAAGCAAATAATCATCCCTGATTACAACATCTTGAGCGTAACCCGGGGTGTCAAAGCGGCCGATTTCCACAGGTTTGCTTGGATCTGAAATAGCGACGACCTTGATGCCGGCCTCCCCGTCTGCAAGGTACAGCAGCTCCCCATCCAGCACCATGGATTCAGCTATACCGTCGCTATCCAGGCTTGCGACCACTGCTGGTGTATCCGGCTGGCTCACGTCAACAATCATTAATCCCTGACCTTGCATGGCGGCATAGGCATAATCGCCACGGACCTGGACATCGAGCACGTGATCCGTACCGGCGTCAAACAGCCGGCTCACCTGCTGAGGATCGGCGGGGTCGCTGAAATCGCCAATGTAGAAGCCGCCCTCACGGGCAGCTACGTAGCCAAGGTCATCGATGATCTGTAGATCAAGCGCAAACCCGAGGGTGTCGTAGAAGCCAACCACCTCCGGAGCAGCGGGGTTTGTAATGTCGAGGATCCTCACGCCCTGTCCGTCGGCCAAATATAGATACGGCTCATCCAGGAAGACACCCTGGCCGCGCGTCGATCCGGGCGAATCAAATGTACTGACCCGGACAGGTTGGTTTGGATCGCTCATCTCCACCACCTGCAATCCGCCAAACGAATCCGCCAGGTAAGCATAATCCCCGGCAATGAGCACATCGACAACAGAACCCAACTCGCCCAGCGACCCCACTTCCGAAAGCTGGACCGGCGGTTCAGGCGTGGGTGTATCTGGTATTGCAGTTTCAGTGGAGGATGCAGCAGTCTTGGGCGTGTCCGGCTCGACCAAAGCAAGCTCCCCTGTAGGAGTCATTCCCTCCGGTCCATTTACACTAATACACGCCGCCGCGATTACTGAAATTATTGATACAGCACCAAACACAAACGACCTCTTCATTGCCAGCTCCTTCAGAATAATCGAACAGAAACAACAAGAACCGGCGAGCGCCACCACGCTCGTTCGGAGCAATCTTTTATACGCTCTGTTTGGAATGAATTAAATTAAGCCTCACCGCTGAGCGCCGTAACTCTGAGACGAATTATACATAGATGCCCCTCGCTCACCTGCCTCATTATGGCAATCCCTTTTTTCCCAATGGCCGTCAGCTTACCCGAAAGGTTGCATGAGACCGATCTGCTCATCCCCTACCCTTAGACTTGCTCTCTGCACAACCTGGCCAGGTGGGCAGCAGGAGAACTGACCGCATCGACGTGGTGGATCAACCTTGTTCACGCGATGCTAATTTCGGCGGTAGAAGCAAAAAGTGCTAAATCGCTTTTCCACGTTGAAGACCTCTCGATATCGGTAAAGGAAATTGCTGGAGAAACCACAGCTCACACCGAGGAGGACATGATCATGAGTACGCTCAGGGCTTCAATCAAGGCACATTCACTGCTCGTCTACTTTTTTCTGGCGCTTGCCATCTCCTGGGGCGCAATACTTTTTGCAGTTGGAACGGACGGATTTCCAGTCACCGAAGACCAATTGCCCGTATTGATCGTGGCCATGCTGCTGGGACCAAGTGGAGCGGCAGTCCTCGCGGCAGGGCTATCCTCCGGAAAGGAAGGCGTTCGAGATCTCTTCTCCAGACTGCTGCGCTGGCGTGTGGGCGCCGGCTGGTACGCATTTGCTTTATTGACTGCTCCCATCTCAACAATATTAGTCCTATCTATTTTTTCACTATTCTCTCCTGATTTCCCCGCTGCCCTGTCCAGGGCAGACGATAAGCTTGGCCTGATCATCATGTGGATCGTGAGCGGTCTTATGGTCGGATTCTTCGAAGAGTTGGGCTGGACGGGCTTCGCGATCCCGAAGATGCGCAGGAAGCATGGCGTCTTCATGACCGGTTTGGTTGTAGGTCTCCTCTGGGGTGCCTGGCATCTGCTCGTGAATCTGGAGGCCGACACCTTCGCAGGAGCGCTCCCTTTTGCGCTGCTGCTCACGCGACTCTTCACATGGTTGCCGGCCTATCGGATCCTTATGACCTGGGTTTACGACCGCACAGAAAGTCAGCTCGTAGTGACGCTCATGCACGTCAGCCTGGTCGCCACGACGGGGATCCTTGACCCGGTGCTTGCCGGTGGCGATCTGGTCATCTTCCTGCTCGCCAAAGCGGCCGTGTTCTGGCTGCTTGTGGCGGGGATTTTCCTGACCCAACGCCGTGCAGAAAAACCGGCTATTGCCTGACCGCTCGAATTGAACCGGCACGAAATAATCGGCGGAAATTTGAAATAGGCGACGTCTGAAAGCGGACGGACCGGATCACCATCAGGAGGAATCGCATGTCGGTCATGCCCATTCGAGGTGTGTCTCTGTATGTACACGTAGTTGGGGACGGCTACCCACTATTGATCATGCACGGCGGCCCGGGCGTCGATCACACCACGATGCTGTCACTCCAAGCTCTAGAAGATCGATTCAAGCTGATCTTCTACGACCATCGCTGCAATGGGCGTTCAACAGGCGCTGACGTCCGCACCATGACCTGGCAAAACCTGACCACCGATGCGGACGCGCTGCGGCAAGTGCTTGGTATTGAACGATGGGCTGTGCTCGGGCATTCTTTCGGCGGCATGGTCGCCCTGGAGTATGCGCTGCGCTACCCGCAGAACCTGTCACACCTGCTATTGATGGACACCTGTGGCGATAGCTGGTGGGTGCAGCAGAACGCTCCAAAGGTGCTGGCAAAACGCGGTTACAGCGCGGCAATTGTGAGGACGGCCGAAAGATTCTACAGTGGGGAAATCACAGTGGAGGAATTCCTTCCATCGGTAAGGAAACTATCTCTGGCCTACTACCACACGATCAATCCGATACAGGTGGCACGCGACATCGCCGTCGGCATGCGCATGAAGACACGGCCCGAGGCGACCATCTTTGGATACCACCAACTTCTAAAGGGGTGGACGGTGATGGACAGACTGCACGAGATCCAAGTGCCCACACTCGTGATCGGCGGTCGATCCGACTTCCAGTTTCCGCCGGAGCACCAGGCGGCGCTGGCCGCCGGGATCCCCAACGCAGATCTGGAGATCGTTGAACGGGCAGGGCACAACCCCCACACCGAGCGCAGGGACGATGTTCTGCAAGCACTGTGCAATTTTCTGAACGAGGCTTGATCCTGGCGACGACTTTGCCGCAATGCTCGCTCATTACGAACAGCATGGCGCATCCGGTCTTGATCCACAACTCCGGCGACGTGTTGCCCGGGATGGGATCTCTTGCATGGGTGTCGTCACCTACTGTGCGCCGTGCTGTTCAATCTTTTTCCCAAACAGTCATTAATATACGTCTCAAGGCGAATTAATGGAGTAAAAGACATGACCTGCGACAGTCGAGCCGGATGATTATCTGTTGTATGCTTTGCCCGGAGGGCATATCATCCGGGAGCGGACACCCCTCTATTAAAACATGATCCTGGATCGGGAACTGCGCTGATGACATCTCTACTTCAAGGATCCCGCAACCTGCGCTGGAAACTCACGCTCAGCTACACCGCAGTTACGGTGGGATCCCTGCTTTTAATCGTCTTTATCCTGGGTTTGATGCTCTTCGCCCGGGTGCTCGTGCCACTCGACATTCTTAACACTGTGCTGTCACCCAAAGCATGGATCGAAATGGTGAGCATGAATACACCCCCGGAATGGGGTTATGTCCTGTCCCAGCGTCCCATCGATACGCAGCTAATTCAAATGGTGCTACGCTCAGACGATCTGCAGGTCACTCATTTCGACCTGTTTCGGATTGGCGATTTACAGTTGCGAATGCGAACGACAGGGCAGGGAAGCGTGCTGTTAGTCGATCCTGATGGCATCCTGTTGGGCAGCTCCAACGCCAGGCTCGCCGCCCAGGATTTAGTCGGAAAACCGCTGAATGCCGATATTCTCCCAGGCCTGGATAGCCCCCTTCAGGCGGCGTTAAACGGCGTGACGGATTCCGAGCGCTTGTTTGTGACACTGGAAGAGAATGAGCGTTTCTACTTCGCGCTGCCCTATCTGGATGAGGAAAACGGAGAGGTCCTTGGGGTAGGAATTATCTATTTTGAAAACATACCCACAGAGAACGACATTCTCTCCAATACCTGGCTCCTGCTGAGCAGGAGCACACTGATCCTGCTCTTCGCCGCCGGAGTCGTAGGCGCGGTGTTTGGCTCACTCACGGCGCGCAACATGGTAGCGCGTCTGCAGCACGTCTCGCATATCTCCGACCAATGGAGCCGCGGGGACTTCTCCGAATTTATCCAAGACTCGAACAAGGATGAGATCGGGCAGCTCGGAACCCGATTGAACCGCATGGCTTCACAATTGAAGGAGCTGCTCAAACGACGCCAGGAGATGGCCGTGACTGAAGAGCGAAACCGCCTCGCCCGCGACCTGCACGACAGCGCCAAACAGCAGGCTCTCGCAGCTTCCTTTCAGATCGGCACAGCGCTGACCCTTTTTGATCGCGAACCCGGGAATGCGAAAGGCCACCTTCATGAAGCCGAACGACTTGTGGATACCGTACGGGAGGAACTGACCGATCTGATCCTCGAACTCCGTCCGCAATCACTGGAGGACAAGCCCATCGAGGAGATTCTGGGGGCGTACGCGGTTGATTGGTCCCATCAACATGGCGTTGAACTTAAACAAGATCTACAGGCGGGCCTTCAGCTCAGTATCGCGCAGAAACAAGGAATTTTTCGGATCTTGCAGGAGGCACTGGCAAATGTAGCCCGGCACAGCACAGGGACAAAAGTGTTTCTCAAGCTCAATATTGATGGGGAGTGTCTCAGCCTTGTTGTAAAGGACAACGGCATGGGGTTCAAGCTCGAAGAAAGCAAGGGCGGCATGGGCTTGACTTCCATGCGGGAGCGAGCCGAGGCGCTAGGAGGAAACCTTGAGATCCGAAGCGCTTCAGGAGAGGGCACGCTGCTCAAAGTAGACATTCCCGGATAGCAAATAACCGGAGTCCTTATGAAAGACACAATTACCGTGATGATCGTCGATGACCATGAGATGGTGCGTCAAGGGGCAGCCGGCTACCTGGAGGCCCAGGATGATATTCACGTGATCGCCGAGGCTGCCTCTGGTGAGGAGGCGATCACACTCGGGAAGGAACACGTCCCGGATGTTGTCTTGATGGACCTGGTGATGCCAGGCCTCGATGGTGTTGAAGCTACGCGCAAATTGAAAGACCTGAGCCCCAGGAGCCAGATCATCATCCTGACCTCGTTTCATGAAGACGAGCATATTTTTCCAGCCCTCCAGGCGGGGGCGATCTCGTATCTCTTGAAAGACGTGAAAGCCGCCGAGTTGGTCGAAGCAATCCGCAGGGCCGCTTGCGGCGAAGCCACGCTGCATCCACGCATTGCCGAACGCGTGATCAAGGAATTCCGCGTTGGGGATCCTAATCGCCAGCAGCTTTTCACCGATTTGACGGAGCGTGAGATGGAAGTGCTCAAACTGATCGCCAGCGGGCTCTCAAACCAGAAAATTGGCGATAAGCTCGTCATCACAGTGGGCACGGTCAAGGGTCATGTGAGCAACATCCTTGGCAAATTGCATCTGGCGGACCGGACACAGGCGGCAGTATACGCCTGGCAGGAGGGATTGGTCCACCGCGACTGAAGCTCTAAATTGGGTTTGGCGATCGCTTTTTGCGCCCTTCCGTCAGGGCGCTTTTTTTATTGCCCCTCTACAGATAGGTGGGAATACCCCTCGCAGGGCAGCCGGTAAACATCCCCTCCGGCTCGTGCACCCCTCCCAGGAACAATCTATGCTGTTTTCAAGGTCCCTCGACGATTAGAAATTACAGGCGATGCGCAGATTGAAGGAAGCGTACATGAAATATTTCAGCTGGATTGTCCTCTGTGGATTGTCGCTTACCTGCTGTGCAAATCCCTACCCGGATGGGCCACGGATTATCTCTACGGACAACAGCAGTCCTCCAATCGAACAGGATGCACTTTCCTTCCACGCGCTTGAGGAGCAAGGCTGGATCGAAATCAAGCCGGGATTGTTCCAGCCCGATCCTTTCAACGATCCGACATTGCTCGGGGTTGCGGCTTTTCCCGATGCGGCGATGGAAGAAGTGGCGATCGAATGGCAGTTCCCGGAAATGCTCGATCCTCTAGAAACTAGAACCTTCTTGTGGGAACGAAGCATGGCTGACCTGGATATCCCCGATCTGGGATCGCTCACTGCAGAGGTTGCACTCAGTGGTTCCGACTCGACTGTTTACCTGGTATTCTTCGCGACCTTGACAGAGGAGTACGATTCGCTGCGCAGCAAGATCATGGAGCCGATCCTGCACGGCTTCGATCCCATGGGGATTCCAAGCGAGCACGTCGACCAGGTCATTAACCCGGATCGGGAAATACAGCCGGTCGAAACAAAGTTCCGGAAAGCGGATGGCATGACGATGGTCTTCGTCCCGGCGGGCGAGTTCGTGATGGGCAACCCGGGGACGCAATGGGTGTGGAATGGTGACCTAAACGACGAAAATCTGGGCTTACAAATCTACGCCGACGAAAGCCCACGACATAACGTGTATTTAGACGCATACTGGATTGACCAGACCGAAGTGACCGTCGCCATGTATCGCACATTTGTCGCTGAGACCGGTTACGAGACGAGTGCGGAGCATGATGGCTGGGGTGCACCCTACAAACCAGGCCCGATAGAAGATGAGTGGACACATGTAGAAGGCGTGGATTGGCTGCACCCACAGGATCCCAATATTTTCGCCCGCGATGACCATCCTGTTGTCCAGGTAAGCTGGGAGGATGCCGCAGCATACTGTGCCTGGGTTGGTGGTGCGCTTCCGACCGAGGCACAGTGGGAAAAGGCTGCCCGCGGGAAGGATGTCCGCCTGTGGCCGTGGGGAGAATCGTTTATTGAGCTTCGTGGCAATTTCTGTGATTCATTTTGTCCTGTTGAACGCAACAAACAGCTGACGTTTACAGACGGCTACTCCCGCACCGCGCCGACGGGTAGTTTTCCCGATGGAGCCAGCCCCTATGGGGCGCTCGATATGGCTGGCAACGTCTGGGAATGGGTCGCGGACTGGTATGACGAAAACTATTACGCCAATTCCCCCTATGAGAATCCAGGCGGACCTCTATCAGGGACGGAACGTGCACAACGCGGAGGTGCGTGGTTAGACTACGAATCATGGGTCCGTACCACGGTTCGGCATGCGACGCCGCCCTGGGTTCGCTGTGATGATTTGGGTTTTCGCTGCGCATATCCTGCCAGCTCGACTGAGTAAAGCTGGCCAGGGCACCAGGTTATGTAATCGGTATGTGTTAATCAAGAAGGAAAACAAGAATGCATAAGCAAAATACAAGAATCAATAAATTTTGGTACGGCGCCGCGTCCCTCACACTGATTGCCGGATGTCTTGCTGCCTGCGCTTACATCATCCCTGTCCTCGCATCCTATCCCGGCCGGATCAAGAGCGCATACGCAAGACCCCTTCAGAAGGTTTCCATCCCGGGCAACGCGGTACTCGAGCTGGACAGACAGGGTGCTTACGCCGTCTACTACGAAACGAAGGCAGGCATAGGCGATCGACCCCCGCCTATCGATTGTCGTCTAGTTCAAATGTCGACCGGTGATCTGCTGCCTTTGGTGGACGATTTTGTGCCCACCAATCGATACACAACAAGGAATGATCGAGCAGGCGTGTTGGTTTTCAGCACGACGGTTATGGAGCCAGGCTCTTATAGGCTTTCCTGCAGTGTTCCCGTGAAACACATCGATGCTGGAGCGATGCTGGCCATCGGCCCCAACTATTATTACGAATTTCTGCGGACAACCTGGGGTATCTCCAGATCACTGCTAGCAGGCATGGGGATCGCCTGTGGTTCCGCTCTAATCTCACTAAGCATCATTGCTATCTTGTTATTCATCGCGCGTAAAGAGCGCCCGATTGGAATTCAATACAGGAACAAACTTGTTGGTCTTAGCAAAGGCAATACGACCTGACTTTTATAAGGAGTTAATGATGAACAGTTCAAAGGAACAGAATTTGCCTCGATGGGCGTTCACGTTGCTGGCCGTCGGCACTGCATGGGCTTCGGGGATCTACCTCGGGAAGCTCTCAATTGTCGGGGCGACGTCCAGTCTGCTGATCCCGCTGGCTGGATTTGGACTTATTGCTTTAATTATGGGATGGGGTGCTGTCTCCAGAAGGTGAGGGCAGAACTCTGGATGGCACGATAGCCACTTGGCGCTGGTATGTACGCAGATCATCCCCGGTATCCAGGGAACCTCGAATACGCGGAGATATTATTGTACAGGCGTCCAGCATAGCCGGATCAAAATCGTAGGGTACCCGTCGTAACCAGTAGACCTTGTACCTCATCAATCTGCTGTTTATGCTCGTCCTACCAGGGTGTGCTAAAGGCTAGATGATCGCTTTTAGGGATGAGGCTGATCCTATGTGCGCACTCATGCATGTCAAAGTCGTGCCCCTCTACCCGAAAGGAAAGCACTCCGACCAAAAACAAACAAGAGCATATCCCCTTGCAATCTAATGGTATCGGCAGGCGTCGCTCTTATCCATAGCCTTTAGGAACTGAAAGAAGGTGATTCCGGAGTCGCAGCAGGGCGACGGCTTCCTTTTGAAGCCATTCAAAAATCATTCTTTCGGAGGAAAGGTACTCTCATCCAGATCGCTCCTTTGCTTCAAAAATCGAGCATGATCCCGAGATGCCCGTTGGAGTTTTAAGTTATCATCCCTTCGCAAATATCTTCGAGAAAAACCCGTTATCGCAATGGACAATTGGAGACATGATGAATTTCAAGAGAATCTTGAAAATTGCTGGTGTCGGCATTCTGGTGTTGCTGGTCGTCGCCGTCGCTGGATTGTTTATCTGGTCGGCGACCAGCACCTACCCTGCTGGTGAAATTGCATCTGCCGCTTTGGAATCTTTTTCAACGGTCAGTGTTTCGCATGATCGCTGGATTGTGTTTACGCCTGAAACAAACACGGAGGTCGGGGTCATTTTTTATCCAGGTGGGCTGGTCGCACCAGAGGCCTACGCGCCAGTTCTGCGTCAGCTGGCCGAGCGCGGCATTTTCGTCGTCATAACTCCCATGCCGCTGAACCTTGCAATCTTCGACACGAATGCAGCCAACGCCGTCATCCAGGCATTCCCTGACATTGAAGATTGGGTTTTGACGGGACATTCATTGGGTGGTGCGGCGGCCTCTATTTATGCTGAGAATCATCCCAACCAGATTGAGGGGCTTGCCCTCTGGGATTCCTATCCTCCCGACAGCGCCGACCTGTCCGACAGTGCCATCGAGGTGATTTCCATCTATGGCACAACCGTAGGGACAGCCAACACGGAAAATTTTGAAGCTAAAAAACCTTTGCTGCCTCAAGACTCAACCTTCGTCCCCATCGAAGGCGCCAGCCACGCCCAGTTCGGAGACTATGGCCCTCAAAAAGGAGACGTGATCCCCTCAATCAGCGCAACGGAACAACACGCGCGCGTGGCGGCATTAATGTTGGATTTCATTGAAGATGCGATCCCATAACTTTGTCAGAACTGGGACGGTTTTGATCATTACAACCTTTTCTTCAAGGATAATGAATGAGCGAAAAGAAAAGGCATCTACAACCATTGTAGAGTCCCGATGTGCGGGCGCGAACCCTTCCGCTCCGTTCCAAGGCTGCTCGGAGAAGGTTTTAAATTCTGCTTCGAAAGTAAAAGATCTCCACGATAAACGTAGAGACCTTATTTGTGGGCGCGACCCCTTCGGCTGCGCTTCAGGGGTGCTTCTAAAGCCCTTTGTCACCTAAATTTAACAAGATAGACCACTGCGATCAAAGCAATGGTTTAAGAGGTGGGCGCGAATGGACTCGAACCATCGACCTCACGGATGTGAACCGTGCGCTCTGACCAGCTGAGCTACGCGCCCTTGGTCCCGAGATTATAGCACCGCGCAACCCGCCCCTCAAGATTTCAAGGGGTCATTTACCCCTCTTTGCCCCAGGTCAAGCTTGAGGTTCTGCCACCTCTCCGACGACCTGTTTCTCCGATGACATCGCCCCCTTTGCGGCCATCTCACCGGATTTCTGCCCGGACCTGCGGATGGCGCCGATGTACACCGCGGCGATCACCAGCAGCCCGCCCGCGACAATCTCGATCGTGATCGGTTGATCCAGCACCAGCGCACCCAGACCTGCCGCGATCACCGGCATAGCTGAGATCGCAAACGTCGCTGCGGAAGCACTCCAGCGATTGACGATGTACAGGAAAAGCTGGAATAAACCCACTGAACCCAGCAGGACCAGCCAACCAAGCGCGAGCCATGAAGCCTCCTCGACGGGCACAAACCAGGCCTCACCCATCAGGATGGATCCAACCCAAAGCAGGGCGGCGCCGGCAGCCATCCCGACCGCATTCATACTCTGCGGATGCACATGCCGATAACTGCGGGCGACAACGCTCGAGGCCGAGGCGGATACAACGCCGACAAATGCACTCAAGAGGTAGACAAGGCTTAAATCGCCGCCGATGCTCCCCAACGACAGGAACCCGATGCCCGCCACCGTGAGAAGCCCACCGATAACCCCCTGTATGGTCAGTTTCTCTTGACCGATAAGCGTCGCCATCAACAGCGTAACCAGCGGCGCGGCAGCCATCACAATTGAAACCGTCCCGGCACTGAGACCGACCAGCGCATAATAAAGACCGGCGTAAGAAAACCCGAATCCAAACAGACCATACAGCACTGCCCCAAGGAAAGCACCTCTACGCAAGGCGGGTAAACCACGGACACGGGTCAATAGATAGAAGATCAGCGCGGCTATCGAGAAGCGCAGCGCTGCGCCAAACAGCGG
This sequence comes from uncultured Anaerolineales bacterium, assembly GCA_965603565.1. Classification (GTDB taxonomy): domain Bacteria; phylum Chloroflexota; class Anaerolineae; order Anaerolineales; family E44-bin32; genus E44-bin32. The sequence goes on from CBFDDM010000028.1 coordinate 26,816, forward strand.
CGGCAGTTCACGATTGCTGAATGTCACCGCAATAAAGTTGGTGCCTCCGATCAGCACTGCGCCGAGGAATGCGGCATATGTCTTTGCATCACGTGTGCTTTGCATGCATGACCTCCATTCTTAGATCCGGATGGCGGATTGCGAGGGATATGGGAGCAGAGACCTTGGGCGGTCCTGCGCCGGGGTTCAGCGCCGTTTAATTCGGATAGTGTTTATCCAATATACCATGGATCCAGAACGAGCATACAATCTCCTTGCTTTAACAATTTGTGCGGCCGGCCAGGTTGTGTCAAGGTAGGCATACACAGGAAACTGGAGGGTCATTCATGGAATCACGTTGGATCCCGCTCATGCTCGGTGGATTTTTACCAGCGCTCTTCTATGGTCTCGCTGGCGTGCTGCAGAAAGCCAGCGCCCGCGCTGGCGGCAGCGCGCCGCTTTACCTGATCGGCTTCGGTCTGGCGACCTGCCTCACTGGGATCTTCTACCGCCAGGTCGTCGGCGACAGCACGTTCACAGGCCGAGCCGCCCTGTGGGCTTTGCTCGCCGGCGTGTTCTTCGCCGCCGGCGCCGGCCTGATCTCGACCGCCCTCATACAGTACGACGCATCCATCTCACAGCTCTCACCGCTCTACAACATGAACATCCTGGTGGCGGTCGCCTTGGGGTTGCTGATCTTCGCTGAGGGAGACGCTGTAGCCACGCCGCGCCTGCTGGTCGGGACAGTCATCATCCTGCTTGGCGGCTGGCTGGTCACGAGCGCATAAACTGTGTCTTGAGTTGGAGTTTATTGGGCGTCTATAATTTCTCGCATCACAAAGTGGCGCGCACGTGGTGAGTTGTCCACACGTACAAAGTTCCTTGTCTCCATATATTCAAGTACTGCCGGGTACTCGAACCGGTAGATGACGATCTGCTCCGGCTTTGTCCTCATCAATGCTGCGTAGATTTCTTCCTGGGTGGGATCGCCTGTTGAATACCTTTTCTGGGTGATTACCGCCAACTCAGGGGGCATGGCAACGCCGCTGCGGAATGCGTACATCGGCCGATCCGTAAAGAGAAAGTTCGTTTGCTCTGCATAGTTTCCAATAATCGCGACAATCTCAAAATCCACATCCTGGGATAGATCCGGGGCCCTGAAATTGGGCAGATTCGTCTGGAAATTATTAGCCGTAGGAGGGATACGCTCAATGAGGAAGCAGCCCGTAAACAGTAAAACCAGCAGCGCCGGCAGGGCGCTGAGCTTCATCAATCCCGATTCGCGCGTTTTGTGGAGGAGATCTCTTATCGAAGACCCCACGGCGATTCCACCCAACACTGCCGCCGGGATCGTGATGAATAACTGGTGATGGAACCAGGCTGGGACGACAACCCACGCCAAGAAAGCATAACCAATGAGCACCCAGGCAATCAAATACAGCGCATGCCATGCTTTCTTGTAAATCACATACAGTGAGCCAAGAAAACTCAACCCAAACAAGAATAATGAATCTTCCAGGAAGGCGTTGATAGACCGAGTCTCTGCGATGACCTGCAAATCACTGGTATCACCCGCAGCAAGATGGACCTCCACGAGCTGCAGTAAATTTTCTGGGCTAATCATGGACACGATAATGACCAGCGCCAAAGGAATGATCCCTAAAGCCCACCAGAACAAGGGGCGCGCCTGATCCAGGAACCTCGATCCAGGCTCTCTTTCCCGCCAGATGTGAAGCAGGATTCCCAGGAGAAAAATAGGACCCAATATGACTGTCCATATTTTCGTAAATACCGATAAAGTTAACAAGATGCCCGAGCCGACCAGCCAGACAACACCATCATGCTGATGCCATCGATCGAGACTCACAAAGGAGAGCATCGCAAACGCGATCGATGGCAGGCCGATCATAATGGAGACGCTTAATGTCGTGAAGAAAGGCAGCGTAACCAACGCGATGAAGCCGAAGAGGGCGTGCGCCACTCCCCAACGCCTGGTAAGGTAATCTGTCGCCGCGCCGATCGTCGCGGCTGACATCGCGAGGATAAGCAGCCTACCGGCATTCACTTTTAACCCCACGAACCTGAAAACCGCCGCCAAAATGTATGTGAGCACCGGTGGTTGATCGCTCCAAACCTCCGAGTAAAGGTCGAAACTCTTTAAGGTCATCATCGCCTTGATCAGATTCACACCTTCATCGGTGTTGAATTCGAACACGAAACGGAAGGGAAACCAGAACAGCATCCCGGCAATAAATACTAGTGGCAGCAGGAACGTAAGAACCAGATGTGATTTATTCTTCATATAGCTCTGATAAGGCAAGCACCGTCAACTTTTCGCTCAGCGACCTTCAGTATACTCGGCGGGATATCTTGCGTCTATCAATGTTGGTCTTAGGAATCACTCGTGCAGGAATTCGGTAATGACCCCACCAGCGAACAGCTGTGAGATGAAGTTTACAGCCGAAGAATCGACTATAATGACGGCCGCACGGCCGGTGGGATATCATATTCGATCGCCAAGGAAAACCACCACATGCTAGAAAAATTCCGCCAACTCTTGACCACAAAATACGAAGAACACGAATTTTTCTTCGCCATCGGCGTTGTGCTCGCGCTTGGAATGCTGGCCTACCTGCCTTTTGCAAACCAACTCGGTTTCTACCGGGACGACTGGTACGTGCTGTGGTCAGGTCGTGCACTCGGCCCCAACTCGATCATCGACTTGTTCGCCTTCGATCGCCCGCTTGTAGGGGTTATCTACTCCATTGTCTATCGACTTCTTGGTGAAAACGCACTGCTCTGGCAGATCTACTCGTTCACGATACGAACAGTCGGTGCTTTAAGTTTCTTCTGGTTAATCCGCCGCCTGTGGCCGAGCAAGAAAGTCGAGACCACGACCGCAGCTATTTTAATGTTCGTTTACCCGGGCTTCCTCCAGTGGGCAAACGCCATGACCAAGTCGAATCACCTCACGACTTACACGATTGCATTGGTATCCATCGCGTTGACCGTTGCGGCTTTGCAATCGAAACAACGCTCCTGGAGGATCGTCTGGTCTGTGGCTGCTCTCGGCTCGGCTGCTAGCTACTGGTTTCTCTACGAGTACATGATCGGGCTGGAGGTGCTTCGTTTGCTGATCATCGGCCTCCTGGTCTGGCGGCATGAGATCCCAAAGAGGCTTCAACGCCTGAAACAGATCCTGCTGACCTGGTCGCCGTACCTTGCCCTCATCATTGCCCATCTCATCTGGCGCTTATTCTTTTTCGATAGTGGTCGGCCTGGAATGAGCGTCGATTCCGCGTTGGCTCCTTATCAGGACAGATTGCTGCCGACGATCGGGAAGCGCCTCCTTGAGTTGATCATCGATGTGTACGAGACTCTTATCTCCGCCTGGGTTGTGCCGATAAACACAATCACATTCGGGCTGGATCCACGTTCATTAGTGCTTACATTCCTGGTGACACTGGTCGCGATCGCATTATTTGCTGTCTATTACCTCACATTTAGTGGAGGAAACAACAACAGCGATAACCTTCATGAAGTCAGTAACGTCGGGATCGAAATGACCGTCATAGGCGGCGCGACCATTCTTTTCGCGTTATTTCCCGTGATCGCGGTAGGGAGGGATGTTCGCTGGGAAAGCGGATTCGACAAATACACGCTGCAGGCAACCGCCGGCGTGGCACTCTTCCTTGTCGGCGCGTTGTCGGCGCTCATACGCTCGGATCATAAATGGACGTTTTTCGCACTGCTCGTTGGAATTTCGATCGCCAGCCAAACGGGGAACGCCCTCCAATGGCGCACGTTCTGGGAGGACCAGAAAGAATTATGGTGGCAGCTGTCCTGGCGGGCGCCAACTATCAAAGACGAAACTGTGCTGCTGGTCGAGATGCCCGGCAAAGACTTTTTTGAAGCTTACGAAGTTTGGGGGCCAGCCAGCCGGATTTACGCACCAGATGCTAATAGCATTCAGATTCGCGCCGAGGTTTTCTCGTCGCAAACTCTGGAAAAGATCCGTAATGGACAGTCTGAGACGCGCGGCGTCCGTTCCGTCCTTGATCTGGAACGTGATTTTAGCAAGAGCCTGATACTGTCAAGGCCCACGCGCACATCCTGCTGGCATGTTATCGATGGAACAGACCCAGTCTTTCCAGAAAACACCAGCCCTCTGCTTTACTCCACTGTTCGTCGTTCGAAGTTTGAGCAAATCGACCTCGGCGCATCACCAGTATCCCCACCTGAACATATCTTTGGCAGCCAACCTGAGCGCGGTTGGTGCTACTACTTCCAACATGGCTCACTCGCTGCTCAGCAAGGGGACTGGTTGGCGGTCGCCGAGCTTGCCGACCAAGCCCTCGCTGCAGACATCAAACCCGTTGATAGATCGGAATGGATCCCATTCTTACGTGCTTATGTGATGGTCGGGCGGGATGATGATGCAAGTGAGATGTCGCTGTGGATACGTGATAAAGGTGTAATCAGACACCGTCAGTGCGACTACCTTAGTGAAACTTCACTACCGGATCCCGATCGCCAGGATTTTCTGCACGATCTACTTTGTAAATAATCAAGAGCACCCGAACGTTCTGAACAATAGCTATTACCGCACCAATTTAAAGATACATACACAGTGCCCTTTGCCCACCCTGATTCAGGGGTGCTATAATCGCGGCTGCATCCGGGAGGCGCATTTGATCGAACTCAACATCCCCAACCTTGGCACGATCCAGCTCTACCATCTGGTGTGCGATGTCAACGGTACGCTGGCAATCGACGGCCGCCTGATCGACGGGGTATCACGCAAACTGACCGTGTTGAGTGACCGGCTGCAGATCCACCTGCTGACCGCCGATACGCACGGCCAGCAGAAGGTCATCGACGCCCAGCTCGGATTGAAAGCTGGTCGCATCCTATCCGGTGATGAATCGGGGGCTAAGGCAGATTACATCCGCGAATTAGGACCGGAGCAGGTCGTGGCGATCGGGCAGGGCGCAAACGACGCAGGTATGCTCAAAGAAGCGGCGATCGGCATCGCCATTTTCTCAATGGAGGGTCTCTCGTCTCAGGCTCTGCACGCCGCGGATGTGTTTGTAACCGATATCCATGCCGCATTCGACCTGCTCGAAAAACCGATCAGACTGGTAGCGACTCTTAGATCATGAGCACACAATCCAGCGAATCGCTCGACCCTCTCCAAGAACGCCATTCACGTGCCCGCCGGCGCCGTGCCCGGCGCATGCTCACACAGCTGCGCGCCGATGAGCGCGAGGCTTTCCTCGAAGAACTGGGCCAGGTTGTCACCCCGGGCGTCGAGCTGTTTATCTATTCGCTGATCGCCGGCGCGCTTGTCGGGTTTGGGTTCCGCTTCGAACAGCGAGCGCTGCTCGTCGCCGGCGCGCTGTTGGCACCGCGCATGGGGCCGCTCCTGGGTGTCGCCCTTTCGGCCGTATCCGGCTCGACACGCTTCTTCCTGCGCATGATCGCCGGGTTCCTGATCTCGGCCGCACTCTTCGCAGTCGTCGCCGGCGCAGCGGGAGGCATCGCCTCCTCAAATGGCTCCTATCTCCTAGCACATGGCCACACACAGCTCAATTTGGTCGATTTCGGATTGGTCATGGTTGGCTCGGGTATGATGGCTTTCTACCTCGGACGCGAGGAACGCCTCCCCGCGTTGCCCAGCGCGGC
>CBFDDM010000029.1:0-32100 GCA_965603565.1 uncultured Anaerolineales bacterium
TGCGTTGATCTCTTCTTCTGCTGTATACGCTGTATCAACAAGGTGAATTTCGTCTGGTTGATCGGTAGGATTTGGCTGTGGATCCCCGGGAGGTGCCGGCTGAATATACGGCTTGCGCAGCGCCCCTCGCAGAGCGGGCTCAGGATGCTCGGTTTCGGCCCATTTTATCAGTTGATTGGCGATATCAATAATACTTGAGGTAGACCGGCCAGAGTTCGGCAAGGTTTCCGCTAAAACACCCTCTTCTCTTAAAAAAGTTCGTAGAAATTCGGGACTTGCAGTCGTGAATGTCTCGAAGATAGCCTGATTAGAATCGCCTACGCGCACCCAATTTCCATCCACACCAACCAGTGTTCGCAAGATACGCTCCTGCAGACGGCTGCTATCTTGAGCCTCATCTTCGAGGATATACGGCCAGCGCTCTTGCAGGTTCTGGAGAAATAATGGATCTGTCTCAAGCGCATGTAATGCCCGTACGATCAGATCATTGAAATCAAGAAGTCCGCGAATTGTGAGGGCCTTTTCATATTCCTCATAAACAGACTTCCCCATCGCGAGCAATGGCCAATCCCGTGTCGACGACCCGAGCGCAGCATCCAACTCTGCAGGTGAGATACGATAATCCTTGCACTGCTGGATAAAAGCGTCAGCGATAGTGCGAACCAAACTCGGCCAGTCCCGCCGGCGAATTTTCTGGTGATCATTTTCAGAGAGATCGATCTTTAAATAGCTCTCAAGTATCTCCGGATGTTCATTGGCCCAACGATCGCTCGCCGATCTCATGATCCGCTCTGCCGTCAACGCATCTGCAATTTCGAAATTCTCGGAAACCCCGGCCAAATCTGGTCGCTCCCGGACAATGTCATGCGCCAATCCGTGTAATGTACGAACCCGATAACCTACATTCGGAAGCAATCCGCGCATACGTATGAAATTACTCACTCGGGCAGAAAAATGATCTACAGCCGAGTTTACAAGCGTGACAATAAGGACTTCCTGATGGTCTCCCAGGTACCCTCCGGATATCAGGTCCGCGGCGAGCATCGACAAAGTAGTCGTTTTCCCGCTGCCCGGGACAGCTGACACCCCCATACGACCACCCCGATAAGCCAGCACCTGCTCCTGCTTCGGACGCGGCCTAAACATCGCCTGATACCTTAAGATATAAATCATCTGCTAGCAGACGCTGGATGGCTGAAAGCAGAATGCTTTGCTGCTCTAAGCCCTGTTCTCCGTAGGAACTGTGACAGAGATAAATCTTTACCCCACAGCGTCTCGCCAGACCAGTAGTTAACGTCGACAATATTTGCCTGCGCACCCCCCACTCATTGTCATCCGTCCACTTCTGGCCGCGCTCCCAGCTCCGGCTCAGAACGTAAGGATGGGTGAGTGGTTGATAAAGCCTCTCAGCCCAAGCCGGATTTCCAATATCGAGCCAGAACTGAACTTCTGATCGCTGATCCATCGTCAGGTAGGTAAATGCCGGTGCAATAAAGACCGCTTCCTGGTCGGTGGGTTGTTCCGTTGCCAGATATTGAGCCGCCAGAAGGCCTTCGTTGATCAGCTCGTAGTATTCTCTGCCAATTTCTACTTTCGATCTGCCAGACGAATCCACCACACTGCGGAACTTACGAACTGAGTTGATCATCGCCTCGGCGGCACGACCTGCATCCATCCGATGGTGGAAACCGTAGCCCGGTTGGGAGAGCACCTCACCAAAAAGCCGGCTGATAAATTGGTCGAGGTGGGCACCAGGCGCGTCGAGATTTTTTTGTATCCATTCGCGCAGGTATTCATACTTCTCACCAAGTTGAAAACCGATACGCTCCTGCATTTCCGGCCGAAGTTGACCGAAAGTTTCGAGTTGACCGATGTCCTCACTGAAACGATACAACGTATTCGCCAACAGCGAAGCCCTGATCAGATCAAGCCCTTCAATCACAGTCATCAGGCTTTGAGACACGATCTCTCTTGAGGGTGAAATTTCCCATTGCGGGTGAGCAATTGCCGCCAGCGTAAGCAAGCTGCGGTTGTAGGCTTCATCGGCAATCGCGCGCGAAGGTCGATGCGAGATCCATGGTATGCCAACATCTTCCATCCTGTCCGTAAGCACAAACCGAAGAGCATCTGAAACAAATGGGGAAACGATTGCGATCTTCGACGCTGGTGTGCCTGCCTTCAGCAGTGCTTCCACTTCTGCGACCATCCAGGTCAACAGATCAGGCAAATATTTTGAACTCTTTACGGCAATGGCGTCTTTGATGCTTTCGAAAGAATCCGGTCGCTTTGTATAAATGCTTTCGCGGAGCAATTCGGAGAAGTTTTTTATGGATCGGGACATTACGAACGAATCCTTCAGCACACCACTCTGATCACAAGCATCTCGCAGGCGCCAAAGATGATCTGGATCGGCGCCGAGGAAACGACTGTACCCACCATCTTGATCTGCGATGATCAGAGCAGTTTTGAATGTCGGGAGCCAGCGAGCGATAAAGTCATGTCCCTGTGGAGTCTCCTCCTCAACGTTGTCGGCAACTATGTGCTGGTAGCGCGCAGCGAAGTATCGCTGGAATTCGGGGGTCGGCTCGACGTAATCGAAGAACAGCTCGTATTGAAGCGAGAAGTCGACTAAATTATCCTCAAGGCAGGCAGATCGAAACCGCTGGGCAATGTATTCAGCCTGTTTGTAGATGCGGGTCTGTTCTCCCGGTCCGACCCAGGCCTCCGATAGACGATCACCGATCTCAGACGTCGGGAATCCCACCACAGCAGCCTTGTTGAGGTTGTCTAATATTTGGCGGTACAAACGGTAGCGATCCAGGCTCAAGCTCTCAAAGTAGCCTTCATCGAGATAAGGGCCAACGACTCGTGCCATGTGATACTGAGCAGTTTCCAGTGTAAGAAAACGAGGGGGTTCCGTGGGTCTTTGGAACCCTGCTTGCTCTGCAATCACCGGCCAAAAGAGCTCAACCGTCCGTCTGGCCAGACCGGCAACCGTCACGACTTCGGGCGTGCCCGCGAGAGCGTCAGCCCGATAGATTCGGTCTAAGTAAGGTCGCCCCAATCGGCGCTGGGGCACGAGCACGAGAATCGATTCGGCTGCGGCGCCAATCTTGACCGCTTGCAGCACACTGAAGATCCCTACCGTAGTTTTGCCAGAACCCGCAGGACCTTCAAGGTAGTGACTGCCCTGTGATGACCTTTCCAGTTGCTGTTTTTGCTCGTCGGATAGGTCATGCTCGAAGATGATACCCAATCCACTTCCCTTCAACTGAAAGCTGGAACGCATTCTAAGCAGAATGCGCGCAGAAAGAAAGCAGTCAAATCAAAAGCGGCTCGGTCGTGCTAAACCAATCGAGAGACAGGAATTGGGTTGACTCCACTTATCCCGGCACGGAATCGAGCCCGATGTTAGAGACCCTTGATCAGGTTTCCAAGCAGTAGGATCACGTAGGCGCCAGCCATCAGGGTGAATGCGGAAACATTCATCGAGAGCGTTCCGGTGCTCACCAGAACGGCCAGCAAAGCCAGGAGTATGGATAGCCCCAACACTGCGCGAGTCGGCGGTGTGATCCCCCACCAGCGACCGCCAGCGCCACCGATGAGGCTAAGCAAGCCGATAAACAGCGCCGATCCGATGATCGCCCAGATTATCGGGAAGCGGACGCCCCCGATCGTGACGGGCAGGATGAGCGGGAGATCAAGATTGCGGGCTAACCAGGTTCCCACGAAGGCTCCTATGAAGCCAAGCACAAGCGCGGTGAGGAACCCCCCTCGCCAGGACCCACCCAGGGATTGGCCGATGGCGCCTGCGATCGCGGCAATAATAGCCAGGATAATTAATTCCGTCAGTGTCATCATGTCCTCCAAACATATATGCATCGATTTCTGAGCCATCTCCATTCGGAAGATGGCCCTATTTAATTTTAGCAAGGAGTTCTGAGGGCATGTGCATATCGGAGGATGAAAGCAGGATATATTAGCAGATCTAAGAGAATAGAGTATAAAGCGCACGTTACACAGAGCGAAACCACCTGGACCGCATATCTGGTCAGTATTCATTCTGGACATGCACCTAGACAAGTACAACCCGGTGGATTAAAATCAAGTGTCGTGGATGTTGCGGCATAAGGAGGAAGTTTTGGCTAACACGCAATCCGCAAAGAAGAGAATCCGGCAGAGTGAGAAACGCCATGTTCGTAACCAATCTTGGCGCACCCGTGCCAAGACCTATGTGAAACGCGCCCGTGCGGCGCTCGCTTCCCAAGAAGTTGACGCAGCCAGCGCGGCGGTACAGCAAGCAGCGACCGAGCTAGATCGTGCGGCAGCGAAAGGTGCCATTCACCATCGCAATGCCGCCCGTCGAAAGAGCCGCTTGATGAAGCAGCTTGCCGAACTCAAAGAACCTGAATAGTCATTAGACTGGGTTTCACTTTGACCTCATTCACGACGCACGAATGTGCGTCGTGTTTGTCTTTATGCAAACCCCGCATGCTATAATCCGAGCGCTCCAAAGGATGGCCAATGTTCGCTAGGGAATTAGACGAAGCCACGGCAAAGCTTCTCCACTTGCTCGAAGAAAATAACTACCCCCTTCCGGATTCGATTGAATGGGTTCCGATCCCATTCCGCTCCCACTGGGGTTTTGGAACTGCTGCCTGCTTTCAGGTCGCTGCAGCGGAAGCCCGAACAGGCAAACAAATCCACGTACCTTCCCGAGCGCAGGAAATCGCCAATCAACTCAGCAGTCAGCTCGAACCTCTCGATGGGTTCGAAACGATTGAGGCTGCAAATGGGTATATCAATCTTTACGTCAAAACCAGTCTTTATGCACAGCGGATCATTGACACCGTGCTCAATCAGGAGGGATCGTTTGGACGCGGGCAGCCCAAAGACGACATCGTAATGGTCGAATACGCCCAACCAAACACCCATCATTCTTTTCACATCGGACATGCGCGTAATGCGATCCTTGGAGAAGCACTTGCCCGGATGATGTCCTTTGCAGGCTATCCAACAATTCGTGCTTCATATCCGGGCGATATCGGACTCGGTGTTATTACGTGCGTCTGGGCTTACGACAAATTCTATAGAGGTCAAGAGCCCGAGGGCGTTCACGGGCGCGGTCAGTGGCTGGCCAAAATATACACAGAAGCGACCGCGCTGGTAACACCCCAAGATGAAGAAACTCCAGATGAAACTGCGCAGAGAGAAGCTTACGACGCCGAACGTCGCGCCATGTATATGGCCTGGGATCAAGGCGACCCTGAAGTGCGCCAACTATGGCGTGAGACCCGGCAATGGAGTCTTGATGAACTCGACGCCATCCTCAACATCCTCGATATCGATGTCGATGTTTTCTTCTTCGAGAGCGAAGTCGATGAGCCCTCAAAGGAAATTGTTGAGGAATTGATCGAGCAGGGGATCGCTGAGGACGAACGTCCGGATGGCCCGGTTATCGTCAAAATCGATGAGCAGCTCGGTCTAACCAAGGAGAAGTACCGCACGGCGGTCATCCTGCGTAGCGACGGCACCACGCTCTACTCGACTAAAGACCTCGCCCTCGCAAAAGTGAAATTCGAGGATTACAATGTCGACCGCTCAATATACGTTGTCGATGTTCGCCAGAGCTTGCATTTCCAACAGGTCTTTAAGATCCTCGAGCTATGGGGTTTCCCACAAGCCGAAGACTGCTACCATCTGGCGTACGGCTTTGTGACATTGCCGGAAGGTGCGATGTCCTCCAGACTGGGAAACGTAATCCTTTTTATGGACGTCCTCCACGAGGCTGAGCGCCGGGTTGCTGAGATCATCGCGGAGAAGAATCCGGATCTTTCGGATGATGAGCGTGAGATCGTTGCCCGTCAGGTAGGTCTTGGCGCGCTGCAGTACAGCATGCTTTCCGTCGATAACAACAAGGACATCGTTTTTGGATGGGATGAAGCGCTGAGCTTCGATGGTCAATCAGCACCTTACATCCAGAACGCTCACGTTCGCGCCAATAGCATACTCAAACGCGCCGGGAGTATCCCCGAAGAGGCTAACTTCGACCATGAGATGGACCCGACTGAAATAGACCTGATCGACAAGATTTCCCAATTTCCAATGAAAGCAAATCGGGCCGCCGAAGAATATAAACCGCTGATTATGGCAACCTATGCCTATGAGCTTGCACGCGCTTTCCACCTCTTCTATCACGCCGCCCGTGTGATTCAAGCAGAAGATGAGCAGGTGCGCGCCTCTCGTCTCCGACTGACCGTCGCTGCACGCCAGACACTTTCAAACGCACTCTCGCTGCTTGGGATTAAAGCTCCCAAAGTGATGTAAACCAACTTTTAGAACAATGGAGGATATAAGAATCAATGGAACGTAAACGTGTGCTTATTCTTGGCGCGGCGGGTCGGGATTTTCACAACTTCAATGTTTATTTCAGAGCAAACGAAGAATATGAAGTTGTAGCCTTTACGGCGACTCAGATCCCGAATATCGAAGGCCGCGTTTACCCTGCTGCTCTTTCTGGCAAACTATATCCTGAGGGGATCCCGATCCACCCCGAACAAGAACTGGAAGAGTTAATCAAGACGAAAGACGTCGACCAGGCAGTCTTCTCCTACAGCGATGTCTCGCACGAGTACGTCATGCACATTGCCTCGAGAGTCCTTGCGAGCGGTGCTGATTTCCGGCTTATGGGATTGAACACGACACAGTTGAAATCCGAACAGCCGGTTGTGGCTGTTTGCGCAGCCCGAACCGGGAGCGGCAAGAGTCAGACCAGTCGATACATCGCGGAGGTGCTAATTGAGATCGGTCATCGCGTGGCCGTTATTCGTCACCCCATGCCTTACGGGGATCTCGAAAAACAGGCTGTCCAGCGTTTTGAGACTTATGCCGACCTCGATAAACACGAATGCACGATCGAAGAGCGCGAAGAATATGAGCCGCATATTGATCGGGGCGTCATCGTCTATGCAGGTGTGGACTACGAACGGATCTTACGCAAAGCCGAGGAGGACGTGGATATCATCCTCTGGGACGGTGGCAATAACGATTTGCCATTTTACATCCCCGATCTTCACATCGTTATTGTCGATCCTCACCGCCCGGGTCATGAGATGTCATACCATCCAGGCGAAGCAAACGTCCGTGCTGCCGACGTGCTCTTGATCAACAAGATCGATACTGCTGGTGCTGAGGCGATCATGCAGGTGCGCGATAATCTCGCCATCCTGAATCCGGAGGCAACCGTCATTGAAGCTGCTTCACCGATCTTTGTCGATAAACCGGAGGAGATTCGCGGCAAGCGCGTGCTCGTCATCGAGGATGGCCCAACACTCACTCACGGCGAAATGGCTTTTGGGGCTGGCTGGGTTGCTGCCCGCCGGTTTGGCGCTGCTGAGATTATCGATCCGCGACCTTTTGCGGTCGGGAGCATACTGGAAACCTACGAGAAATATCCGACAACCGGAAATGTGCTGCCGGCGATGGGTTATGGCGATAAACAGATAAAGGAGCTGGAGCAAACAATCGCTGATTCCGATGCGGACCTTGTGCTCATCGGCACCCCGATCGATCTGACCCGACTGCTGGATATCAAGCAACCATCTCAACGCGTCCGCTACGATCTAGAGGTCATCGGTCAGCCCACACTGGCGCCGATTTTAGAGAGCACGTTTCCGAAATCCTAGCGAACATGCCAGAAGCTCGAGGGAATAAACCATTTGCACGCCTGAACTGGAACCGAACCCAATCGGATGAGTTTGGACCCGCCGACTTGCATGTATGGGGCCAAAAGCGAGCAGGCTCATCAAACGATCCATTTCAAGGTGATCTATATCTGGGAGAAAGTGCCAGCGTCATGGCAGCGCTGCTTCCAGATCACGAAGAGACGCTCGACCTCATCTATCTCGATCCGCCCTTCCTGACGGGAAATGCATATAGGGCCCGCATAGGCAGAAATGAAGATTCCAGACGTCCTGAAGATTGGGAGACTATTCATGGCTACCAGGATACCTGGGAGGACGGTTCGGAGTATCTTGACATGTTGTTCAAGAGACTTGAGCTCATGTACCGACTGCTCGCGCCGACAGGCACCCTTTACCTTCATCTAGACTGGCATGCCTCGGCCTACGCCAGGGTGATGTTAGACGAGATATTTGGACCCGATCGCCTGCTGAATGAGATTGTGTGGGTCTACCACGGCCCCTCCCCAATAAAAACCGCGTTCAACCGTAAGCACGACACAATCCTTGCCTATACGAAGTCGAGTGAGTACACATTTAACCCAGATGATGTTCGTATCCCCTACAAAGAATCTACGGTGAAGACTTTCGCAAGCTCAACGAAAGCAGGTTTCGGGAAGAAGCCAAACCTCAAACGCGGAAAGGTGCCTGAGGACTGGTGGTACTTTCCGGTCGTCGCCAGGCTTCATAGCGAACGCACTGGCTACCCCACCCAAAAACCAGAAGCTTTGATGGAACGGATTATCCTAGCGTCGAGCAACCCCGGAGATCTCGTTGCGGATTTCTTCATTGGCTCAGGCACAACTGCAGTTGTCGCCGCGCGCAACAGCCGGAGATGGATGGGAAGTGACCCCTCCCCGCTGGCATTCAGCACAACCTACCGTCGGCTGCTGCTCGAAGAGCAAGCAGCCTCGCTTCAATTGTGGCAGGATAAGGATCAAAACTACGATGACACTTTGAAGCCCATCGTGGGCATCCATAAATCCGAGGAACAGATCACTATCGAACTAACGGGTGTTGCAGCCAAAACTGCTCCACCGATTTCATTCCCTGACGATGTCGCATTATGGGAAATCGACCCGGATTATGATGGTAACCATTTTTCCTGTGAAGTGTATGCGGTCCGTGGATGGCGTGAGGAGCAGTTCGCAACATCTCTACATCTCCCCGGAAAACTTGATCTGGGAGACAAGATCGCGATCCGTACGTATGACAATCGCGGACGCTTCGGGATGACCACTATGGTGCCGAACATAAGTTAATATTTCATCCCTGCATTCAATACAAACAACTTAAAAAGAAAAAGCGCCTCTGAAAGGCGCATCGGCGAAGATAGCAGTAGGTCATGCCTCCGGCAAATCCAGGCGGTATCCCATCCCGCGGATCGTTTTCAGCAGTTCTGGCTTGGAGGGATCATCCTCGATCGCCTGCCGCAACCAACTCATATGCACGTCCAGAGTGCGTGTGTCACCTGTGTAATCCGTGTGCCAGACTTTTCGAATCAGTGTCTTCCTCATCATCAGCCGGCCCGGGTTGTTCATGAAGATCTCAAGCAACCTGGTCAGTTTTGGTGTGAGCCGAGATTGTCCCGATTCGGTATAAACTCGATTCTTGGCTTTGTCCAATTTAATCGGGCCAACCTTGATCGTCTCACGCTCGTCACCGGGTATCAGACGGTCGACACGATTAATCAATTTCCTCGGTGTGAATGGCTGTACCAGTGTCTGGTTGGCGCCACAATCAGTATTCGGCTCACTCCCTTCGGGGGAGATCAAGATGATCGGGGTTCCATCAAGATTCTCGCGGACCCGCCGGCACAACCTCGTGCCAGTTGTTCGCATTGAAGCCGCATCGAGAATCAGAACATCCGGACTGCTCTTGGATGCAGCGCTCAATGCGGTTTTCATTTTACTGTAGGTTTCTACGGAGTAACCCTTGCGTTTTAGCGCGGACGCAAAAGAAGATGTGGTCGCTCGTTTGCTCTCAATTAGGCAGACTTTTGCTTTGGTCATCCAAGAAGTCCTGAGGTTTCAAACAATCAGCAGCCCCTGAATTCTGGCGCTGCGATGATTCATTATACCGTCTTTCAAATGGCCCGCAAATGGTACATCCGTTCCGATTGACATAGCCAAAATTTTAACGTTATCAGCAGCCAAGAATCATTTGTTTATCCACCAAATGAAATTGACCGGACGCTGCTGCGGATGCGGCTCGCTCCTCCTCCTTCTTTCCGATTTCTGCCACCCTCAAAATTACGAAAGGGAATCTCGTTCATCATTTCTGTTCGGCGTGAAGCGTAAGCGCTGGGTCCTGCCCAGAGAACAATTGGCGCCAGGATCTCATTAAGCTCGCCATGTTCTGGCCCGAGAATATCCCAACGATCCTCATGCCAATTCCTGCCGATCGCATGCGCGGCATCACGCACTTCAAACTCGCGCGTCATGCTGCGCCCATTTGCAGACAGCAACCACGTTCGCATTGGTGCGATCGCATCAAAATACTCCAGGTGAGCCCACTCCTCTACATCCTGTCCCCAAGCATGCTCGCCGGAGGCTTCGAGCAGTTTGGCGGCTGCGAACAACGCAGATCCATAAGCAGGACCGGACCCGAGAAAAACACAAAGTCCCTCTTCTGACTCGTCTGCAAATCGCAAGCCGCTTTCCCAGCGATCCGTGACCCACGCTCCCATCCCAGAGAACAGCTTGTCCATAGCCCGATCAATTTCTAATTGGCCCTGCTCCTCTACGACATGGTGCATGAGGGCGTAGCCCATCAGCAGCGAACTCAGATAGCTGATCAATCCTGGTCCGTGTGGCAACTGGGGTCCCGGGAAAACAATCGAATTGCTCGCGGTTTTAGCCAATGTCCCTACACCACTTCCGGTGAAGGCGAGTGATCGCGCACCGATTCGTTTAGCCATCTCTACCGCCTCGATTGTCCGGGCGACCTCACCGGAGGCAGAGATTCCAATGACCAGAACGCGGTCGGCTTCACTCTCGTACTGAGGGATCAGGTAACGAGCGGCATTCATGGATTCGGACGGATGGCATCGCATGTGTGTTAGCTCGGAAAAACCCATTGCAAGGCTAAGGCTCGCATGGTGCGAATCGCCACATCCACAAATAACGATCCGCTCAATATCCGTGTATGCAGGCAGAGACCGTGCCAGCTGCTTGATCAACGGCCATGATGATGTGACATGCTCTCGAGCCAGGTCTTTCTGATTTTTCAACTGATCTGTCACGTGATTGCTCCTAGCGCGAACGGTATAATCACGGCGATGAAACCGACGCCCAAATATCTCTTTATCGGGGGTCTGAGGGAAGATTATTGTATCACCCCAGATCAACGTGTTATCTCCGGGGAACTCGGCGGGAACGCAGTGTACTCAGCAGTGGGCGCGCGTGTCTGGAGCGAGGACGTAGGCATTCTAAGCCGGGTAGGCTGCAACTATCCAAAATTGTGGTTGGAGCACCTTGAGAGCTATGACATCGATACACATTGGGTAAACATTCTTGATGATCCCCAGCAATCGATCACTTTCTACGCCTACCTTTCCCTCGAAGAACGTGTGGATACAAACCCGCGAATGCATTTTGCGCGGATCGGCGAACCGATGCCGAAGGAGTTGATCGGCTATACAACTTCCACCCCCGGCCAGGCTTCGAGAGATGAGTTCTATCCTCTCAGCATTCGCCCCGACGATATTAGAAATCTAAGGCACGAACTTGCAGGAGCCCACCTTGCCCCGGCAGAGTTCCTCACCCACGCGACATTGCCATACACATTGAAATCAAGAAATGTCACAGTTCTGACTCTCGATCCTTCACTGCGCTATATGACTCCCGATTTCAGATTTGACCTGCCGAAACTGATCCGGGGTGTGGATGCTTTCATGCCTAGCGAAATGGAAGCGAAAAGCTTCTTCGCACCGAACACGCTCGATACGTGGGATATGGCCGAGAGCTTTGGAGAGATGGGCTGTCGCTATGTGATCATCAAGCTTGGCGCCGAGGGACTAGCGCTCCTAGATCTAGCTAGCGAGGAACGGTGGAAGATACCGGCTTATCCCGCCAATGTGCGCGATGTCACCGGGGCGGGAGATTCGTTTTGTGGTGGCTTCCTGGTAGGGTTGATTGAGACCGGAGATCCACTTGAAGCCGCTTTGCGCGGCAGCATCTCAGCCTCACTCACAATTGAAGGCACCGGCGCTTTATACGCACTCGGGCGTACGCCAGGATTGGCTCGCTCCCGGTTAGAAACACTTCGGTCCAGTGCGAAAAGGATCTAGCCAGTGAACGTCGATCGCATCATCGCCCGCGCCATCGAGATCCAACAAATACCGGCTCCAACCTTCTCGGAAACGGAGCGATCTCGATATATTGAGCAGATGTTCAGCGCCATAGGGCTCGATCAGGTCCATACAGATGAACTCGGAAATGTTTTCGCGCGCACGCCCGGCGCGGATGAACCTCGTCTCGTAATCTCCGCCCATTTGGATACAGTCTTTCCTACGGCCATGCGCTTAGATTTGAAACAAGAGGGTACGTTGCTCATCGGGCCTGGAATTGGCGACAACGCCATCGCTTTGGCCTTCATGCTAGAGATTGCGCAAGCATACAATGACTTCAGAAGATCTGAGGGCAGCATATGGTTTGTTGCTAACGTGCGTGAGGAGGGTCTCGGCAACCTTGAGGGCATGCACAACGTTGTGAAAAAATTTGAGGATCGCGTCAGTGCTTACATTGTCCTTGAGGGTATGGGGCTGGGCTATGTTTATCACCGCGGACTTCGTGTTCAGCGATACCGCATCTCGGTTGAAACCCAGGGTGGACATGCATGGCTCCATGCCGGGAACGAATCCGCGATTCACAAACTAATCGAGATCGGCTCTGAACTCATCGATCTGCCCAGGCCGCGTAATATCCAAACTAGTCTCAACATCGGATCGATCCAGGGTGGAACCAGCATAAACACAATTGCCAACACCGCATTTTTTGATCTTGATCTTCGTTCCGATTCCCCTGAATTTCTCGATGGATTTCAAACAAAACTCGAAGCTATCCTGAGTAAGCATCGAGGCGGAGAAGTCAATGTGAAAGTGGAAGTCATTGGCCATCGGCCAGGAGGTGGCATCCCGGCTGACCATGACCTAGTCCGGCTGGCTTGTGAAGCGATGGAGGCCGGTGAGGTTTCCGAGTGTAAGCTTGGCATTGCTTCAACCGATGCAAACGTACCCCTGAGCAAAGGCTATCCTGCTGTTTGCGTTGGCGTATCCCAGGGAGGGAATGCTCATACAGCGCAGGAGTTCATCGATATCCGATCCATCCCAAACGGGTACAAACTGCTTGATCACCTGATCCAGGGTGCTCTGAAGCTGCCCCTTATTAAAGACGTCTCCTGAAATTGAAGGCTTGTTGTGCAAACATCTCTGGCAGAGAAGAAGCCGCGCGCAGGTTTTACCCAGGGGCGCTGCTCTCTGTTGTCGCGTCCGAGATAATTTCAAAGCGGGTTGAGACCATCCACATTTCACCGTAGAAGAGCTGTATCTCATATTCCCCTGCGGACCAATTTTCGAGTTCACATTCTGTGTAGCCGTAGCCTCCTGTGCCACCGTCCCAGGGCTGAGTCTCAATGCAAACCACCTCATCTTCAAACTTCCAAATCGCCGACCAGCGTACACCATCCTGGAGATTGTTATAGGTGAACGCGGCGTAAAGCCTTCCAACGGGCGGTCCGAAATCCTCTTGAGGGTTAACCGCTTGATTCTGTCCGTCTAACCTGCGTGCAATTTGCATCGGACTGAAGACTGCATCAGGAAAAGGGATTTGGCTCTCGCGGATTAACACCTTGATTTCTGCGGGTAGCTGCGGCGTAGGGGTTTGAGTGCTCGTGGCTGTCGCGGTGGGGGTGTTTGTGGCCAGGGGCGTATCCGTGATTGTTGGTGTGAGCGTCACTGTCGGAGTGAGCGTTACAGTTGGGCTTGGGGTAATCGAAGGCGTCGGTGGAATGATCACATAGACCGCTTCCTGCCCGATGAGTATTACGATCAGCCCGACAACCCCCATGGCGAGTGCTAACTGAACCAGGCGCCAGCCACGAGTCATGCGCTCCTTTCTCAATAAATAGTATGGTAATCGGCGAGCGGATTGAAACTGCAGAACACCCAGTATCAGGGCAAATGTGAATGCTCCAAAAAAAGCGATCGCGATCCACATAACCGTCTGGTCAATCGTCATGTCCATTCAATCCCACTCGACATCGAGTACATTCCGTCCGCCCAATTGTATCTCGAATGGAACGATGCCCTCGTCGGCACGCCCGCTGGAAATCGGCTTGTCATCGATGGACGCAGCGCATACTTTTCCGGGGATATATAGCCAAACAGTCTCCTTACCGGAGCGACCAGAATGGATTTCCGCACGCAAATGTTGTCTTTGGCTTTTCCATGTCCGCACGCAGAGGCCCTGCGAAATATGAATGGTGTCTCCAATCCACTGCGCCCCCCCGGATGGTTTCCGGAAAGACCACAGCGCGACACCGTGTGCCGGGACGATGCCAAGCTCCCACCTATCACCACGAAAACGACGAATCTGATGATCCCAATAATCGAAGCCGAATAAATTCTCACCCGGCCTATAACCGAGCAGTTCAGAATCGATCACCAACTCCTTCGCTGTGTTTGAAAAATTGAACACGGCAGTGAGCGACCACTCCCCCAGCGCTTCCGAAAACTTGTGGAGAAGCAGTGGCGGCTTTTCAGGATCGAAGAGTGTGGGTTGAGCAGGCCTTCTGTTAACGGGTGGAAGCAGTCGAGCCAACATCTCAACCCGATCGCCTGGAAGCTCGAGGAGTGAATCTGAATCGATCACAACCCCTCCGCTGAGTGCAACCATTGTGCTCAGCGACCGGACTTCTGCCTCGTTGAGCGCCGAACCGTCTTCACGCAGGATGAGACAATCAGGGTCGTTCAGCCACCAGTTTCCGTGTTGATGGGCGCGATAATAGCTGTTGCGAATTGCGTTCCAGGCAGATGGAAAGCCAGGATCGTCACCGACTAAAATCGAAATCCCTTTGTAGCGTCCCTTCCAATACTCGCTCACATCCGGGCTGATACGCATGCTGTCAACCAACCCGAGGCCCGAACCCAGTGGGCAGCCGCAGCCACCGATAAAAACATCATCGCCAGCGACGTTCCGTATGTCCCTGAGCACATCACGCAAGACCATCGCGCCGGTCTTCGTATCGTCATATCGCACACCGGCCAGAGCTCCAGCATATAGGAAATCAAGTTTTAGATAGTCAAAACCCCACTCGCCGATCATCCGGTCGACCCATTTCCGAATCGCTTCTTTCACATCAGGATGGGTTCCATCAAGCGGGTTGAAAAAACGTCCCCAGCCATATCCAGCGTTCACCACCCGCCCCCGATCGCCGCGCAGCAGCCAATCTGGATGCTGCTTCGCCAGGTCGGACCCCGGGAGCGTGATCAATGGAGCCAACCAGATCCCTGCGTTAAGATCATGACTGTGAACCGTGTCGGTGATTTGATTTAGTGATTCCGGAAAACGATCTGGATCACAATTCCAATCGCCGAGACTTTGCTGGTATCCGTCATCGATCTGAAATAAACCTAAAGGAACATGATCACGATTTTGTGCCAGCCAACCGAGCTGGCGTTTCATCCGATCCTCGGAAATATCCTGTCCAAAGCAGTACCAAGAACACCATCCCGAGACCGGGCTTTTCAGCGCGTCGATGCCATGCAAATAAGCCACAATCTCGAGGTATGGGCTCAGTGGTTCAGCTTCACGGAGATCACAAACGGAAAGGCAAGACCAATCTGTGCTGAACGACTCCCCACTCGGTAGACGAACAGATTCGAGATCCTGCCATAAGCGGGTCATGCCGCGGACAATCTTGAGATCTGCTTCAACACGCCCAAATGCTTGGCGCTGTGAGAGAAACCCGGCGATTATCCCCTTGCTTTTCTCAATATCGACCAGGACGCCGTAGAAGTCTGCGAGGAATTTGCCGGGATTCGAGGGGTGCTTACGCCCCCAACACATCTGCATGGGTCCTGAAAGCGGTCCGAGTTTGCTGCGTGGGAACACGTCGTCAGGGGCCAATACGCCTGCGTAACTCCAACCTTGCCAGCCTTGCCCAAAGAAACGCAGATGTTCTTTGTTCGAATGGATGAAATGGACACCAGGAGGGGCTTCTCGAATCGAAGAGGAGGTCTCTCTACTACGAGAACCAAAAAAATCCACACGCTCGAGATAAATTGGGCGATCCGATAGGTTTTCTATTGATACACGCAGGAAACAAAATGGCTCGATCTCGGGCAAAACTACTTCCGTGACGAGTTCGATCCCTTCGCCTGGCTCTGACCGCAGCCGGATCCCCGCCGATCTCATCCCGAATGGGGATGAATTAGTTGAGGTCTCTGAGGGTACGCAGTCTTCGAGTGTGTTTCCTCGCCTTTGCCCGCTGTCCATCCGCCATTCGCAGAGGATCCTGGACGGCTTTACTTCGAGTTGACCATCACTCGAAGTCAGGCTCCAAATGCCATCCCGCGGGTCTACTCTGCACTCAAAGAAATCGGAATTTAATGATAGTGATTCGCTGTTTGTCATCGTAATTTAGGTGTCGGTGGGTAGTGTATACTGTAGAACAGCTATCACCGAGAAGCAACCTTTTTCCTGGAATCGCATCTAATGAAACAACAAGCGGGATTTTCAATCGAAGAGCTGCGATCTGGAGATCGCCAAGCGTTCGCCGCCATGGTTGATGAGTATTCGCCTAAGCTTTACCGGCTTGCGCTGCGCATGTTGGGCGATCCGCATGAGGCAGAAGACGTCCTTCAGGAAAGCTTTTTGAAAGCTTTCAACGCGATCGAACAATTCGAGGGTCGCTCTAAACTCAGCACATGGCTATACAGGATCACTTCAAATGAGGCTCTGATGAGGTTGCGAAAGAAGCGGCCCACCCTGGTATCGGTGGACGAACCGATTCAACTGGACATGGGAGACACGATCGCCAGGCAGCTCGAAGACTGGTGCTGTTTGCCAGAGGAAGAGTTTATGACCGGAGAAGCTATGGTGCAGTTAGACAAAGCGATGGATGACTTGTCGCCAGCTCTAAAAGCCGCTTTTGTCCTGCGTGATCTTCAGGGGCTATCTACAGAAGAAGCAGCCGAAGCCCTTGAGATCAGTGAGTCAGCATTGAAGACTCGGCTATCACGCGCCCGTTTGCAATTGCGCGAATCGCTGTCAACATACTTTGGCGATCGAGCCAGGGAGTACCAGCATGGATGACGAACACCACTGTCCCGATTTACTGCCAGAACTGGCAGATTTCATTGATGGCACAGCAGGGATTGAAGTATGTGCCGAAATTGAAAAACATATGGAAGAGTGCCCCGATTGTCGCATCATCGTTGACACGCTCAAGAAGACTGTATATCTATATCGTACACGCGAAGACGAGCTCGATTTCCCCAGCGGCTTCCGAGAAAGATTGTTTGCATCGCTTGAGATAGAAGATTATCTGGATCGCCGCTAACGGTGTCCATGGACAGGCTGCGATGACCTTTGCAGAGTATTTGCGATCCGAGCTTGAATCTCTCGATCGAGAGAAATGCAGTGAAGTAGAAAATCCGCCTTTGGCAGGCGAGCAGTGTCCACGATGTAAAGAGGGCGCACTTGAGTATGATAGCACCTTAAATCTGGTTTGCACGGAGTGCGATTACGTCGTAGCCGGGGTGTGCACCTGATAGCATATTCAGCTCCTACGTGTTAGGAACAACCCAATTTAGAGCAATGCTCAAATGTGTGAATTGAACGCTGGAAGACATCGAAGCTAACATGCAGAAACATAAGATATTCACTTTGCTTCTAATTAGTGCAGGCCTGATGTTGGTCGGTTTAGGTTTGGGTATTCGTTTGATCGAATCCGGCAGTGATAAGATCCAGACCCGCCCAGAAGTCTCACGCAACTGTGTTCAGCCCGCGCCGGTGTCCTTCGAAGCACCACAACTCGAACTCCAAACCCTCCATCAGGAACCGATCGATCTAGCAGCGTTTCGTGGCAAAACTGTGCTGCTTAACGCTTGGGCGACGTGGTGCCCACCCTGTCTTGCTGAACTGCCCGATCTGGAAGCCTATTATCAGGAACATCGAGATGAAGATTTCGTCCTTATCGGGGTCAACATAGGCGAGTCACAGGGTATCGTAAGCAAATTTATCTCCCAGAATCCGATCAACTTTCCCATCTGGCTTGATCCAGACGAGCAAACGCTGCGTGCATTGAACACGATCTCGCTCCCGTATTCGATCGTCATCGACCGGGATGGTGCGGTCCAGCTTGCGTGGAGCGGCGCAACCTGTCTGGAAAGTCTTGAAGGCTCAGTAACCCCGATATTGCGGCAATAGCAAGGAGGTCTTTATGCAGGCCAAAGTCACGTGGAGCCAGGGTTTGACATTCGAAGGTCAAGCCGACACAGGTTTTAAGGTGCCACTCGGCGCCAGCCCCGACGTGGGTGGGAACGATGACGGATTCCGCCCGATGGAGTTGATTGCGATCGGCGTCATCGGCTGCACTGCCATGGATGTCATCTCCATCTTGCAAAAGAAAAGGCAGGAAATCACCGGATTCCGTGTTGATCTGGAAGCCTCCCGTGCGAAGGAACACCCTAAGGTCTTCACCGATATGAAAATCACCTATCATATTGAGGGCCGCGATGTTGACCCGAAGGCTGTCGAGCGGGCCATCGAACTCTCCGAAGAAAAATACTGCCCTGCCCAGGCGATGTTTAGAGATGTTCTACCAATCGGGTTGGAATACGAAATTGAAGAGGCCGATTAGATCAGGCAGTCGTAGTAACGCGGAGACACAAGGCAATTCCGGAATGCGGATGAAATTTTATATCAACATTTTCAAGGGGCTGACAGCGCCGTTCGTGCTGCTGATGATGGCTCACTTTGACGCCTGGGGTAACAAAACCGCCTGGGTGTACCTCGGATTGCATGGTTCATACGGCGCAATTTGGGTCTTGAAGAGCCGTTTCTTCCCCGATAAGACCTGGGAGCGTCGGGTCGGCTGGCTCGTTGGAGTGGGAATTTGGGGTGCGCTTGCATTCTACTTGATCGCACCCTTGATGCTGATCTCGCGCTCAGTACAAAATCCCGGTTGGTACCTCGCTCTCTGCATCTCGATCTTCATCATTGGGGTGTTTTTGCACATCGCTTCCGATATGCAGAAATTTACAGCTCTAAAGATTAATCCCGAGAATTTGATTGAGGATGGTCTGTTCAAACGAGTGCGGAACCCGAACTACTTAGGCGAGTTGCTGATCTACGCGTCAATGGCATTGCTCTCACTCCATTGGGCCCCGTTCCTGGTCCTGGGTCTCTACCTCGTACTCTATTGGATCCCGAACATGCTCCGCAAAGACCGCTCGCTTTCCCGTTACCCGGGTTTCGAGGAGTACAAAAAACGAAGTAAACTCTTCATCCCCTATTTGATCTAGCATCCACGAAAGAAAGTGCAAAGATATGAAACTCTCTGAGTTTACTGGGATCGGAAGGCCTCTAAATCCAAAATATCCAACAAACATTGCAATCATCGTTCTCTCAGCTATCGTCGCGATCGCAGCAGCCGCTATTTCACTTCTCCAGGGCGCTGATTACTTGGCAGTGCTAATTGAAAGCCTTCGGGCGAGTGCAACATTCTTCCTGGGCTGGGCGATCGCCCGTGAATACGACCCAGATCATCCCTACTCTGCGTTCCTGGCTGCTGCTGCCATGGTGACGGCCTACTTCTTTGGATACGCCGGCAACCTTTTATTCCTTGCGCTTCTTCTGCTCATGATGCGCTACATAAACAGGAGCACGGGAATCCCCGCAACGACCATAGACATGGCAGCCGGCATCGTGCTCATCGCCTGGTTGGCCTGGACAATGGATTGGGTCGTAGCATTGATTGGGTCTGCCGGCTTTGCGCTGGATGGATTGCTGGACAAGGAAAAGAATGACCGCTTTTTCTTTGCGGTATTCACACTCACAATCGCTGTCGCCAGCCGTGTATGGGGTCCTGGTTCTGCCGGCTTCTCTGGCATCAACGCTCAAGTAATAGCGATATCGGTCGCCCTCGCCGCGATCGGCTTGCCGCTTTATCTTTCCTACAGTGAGGTACGGTCGCAGTGCGATCTCACTGACGAGCCTCTCCAGCCAATCAGGATCAGGTGGACGCAGATCTTCTATATCGGATCTACCATCATCATTGGCTTGAAACTGGGAATGGCAAATTCTGGTGACATACCCGCCGCTGGATCGGTTGTCGTCGCCACAGCTGTCTACTATGTGCTCAGCGTGATCCTCCATGGAAATCGCTCGTCGCATTCATAAGCAAGGAACTACGGATATCGAAAAGACCCCCGAGATGCAGGGGGTCTTTTGTTTCATAACACGAACGACTGGTCAGGCGGCTATTCGTATTGATTTCTGAAGCGTGAAGTATGTGTAGTGGTACTGGATGCGACCATCGATCAACCCCAACGTATCGTTGCCATCCATGATAATTGCCTGGTTGCTCTCGGCCTCCCATGTGAAATGGCGGGTCCGCCCTGTGCCCGATTTACCGGTCACCTTGAAGGTTGCATTCGGCAGCAGCTCGGTGAACATCGTCCGGTACCATTGCTCAATGTGTGGCCTTCCAACAACCGTACGCTCGCCAGTGACATGGGCAGCGTTCTCGTGGTAAAGGCCAGCGGTAAATACGGGATCACGCTGGTTCATTCTGCCTACCAATCGTTCCGGCATGTCTGCGACCGGCGGCTCGGCCGGCCAATCATAATCACCGACGGCGTTGAAGAGATCGATGTACTTCGGTCGTGCGGCAAAATCCCACGACCAGGCATTCGCTGCGGCTAAGCCTAGCTCCTGGGCTTTAGCCAGGAAGCGTGTGATCTCATCCGCTGTCGGACGCCAATCACCGCGAGCGTAGGTCGGCGCGGTGGGGATTACCGGACGGGCGGGTTTAAGCGCCATATATTGTTCAACACAGCGCTCGAGCTGCTCTTCAGGGTTGTGCATTTGCTCGAAGTAAACCTGCGGCATGCTTATGTCGCAGCTCTCAAGGAATTCGGCGTACGGGAAGGCCTGATGAACACGGGGATAACGGTAGGTGCTCAACGCAACAGGGATGTCCGGCAATCCCAGCCGGAGTTCTTTCATAAACCTGCTTGCGGCAGCACGTTTGCTCGTATCCCGATACTCCCCCTCTGCATCGATCACATATCCATCCAGGTCTAATTCGGTCATGCGCTTAACCGCCAGGCGAGCTTCGTTCAATGGGTCATAACCGCGCACGTAATGCCAGCCCCAGACCTGAATTCCCTCTGCCTTCAGGGCAGAAGCAACGGGAGGGATTAGATCGACGTTGCGATCGAAATCAAAGTTGTACGGCCATGTTGAACCGTCGGCGATCTTGATCATCGCGTGCGACAGCCCGGCTTTTTTGGCGCGCGCCGCAATTAACTCCGGAGATCCACCATCACAGTATGGCAGCTGCCAGAGGTAATATCCTTTACCTTTTAAACCCATGCGTGTATCTCCATAACAACGATCATTGTCTTTTCATCACACATTCAGTCATTTACTCTTCGCCTTCGAGATCGGATCCCTTAGCTCGAAAGTCAACGCCCAACCCACCCGCACGTCTTACCGCATCCGGCCCATAGCGTTTCCTGATCCTATCGATCGCTTCCTGCAAACGCTCCTGCTCTTCCCATGTCCGGTCGAACAGCTCCAGCTGCCGCATAGGTTCAACAAGGTCGGAAACGCCTATGCCTATCAGGCGAATTGGCCTACCCTGTTTCCAGGCTTGATCAAGCAGGAGCAGTCCAGCCGAGAAAATCTCATCGACTCGATCGGTGGGCTGACCGAGGCGTGTCTGCCGCGTGATCGTGGTGAAATCCGACCAGCGCAATTTGATTTTTACGGTCCAGCCCATCCATTCTTCATTGCGCAGCCGGCGGCCCACCTGTTCACTCAAGCGTAGAACCTTCTGGTGGACCTCAACCGGTTCGGAAATATCGGTTGGAAATGTGCGTTCGGCAGAGATGGAACGCGGGTCACGCTCCTCGACCACCGGGCGTTCATCCTCTCCCCTTGCTCTTGATGCAAGTTCCAGACCATGTTCGCCAAAACGTTGGCGCAGCAGATCAGGCGATAGCGAAGCCAGATCGCCGATTGTCCTGACACCGATCTCTGCAAGCCGCTCCTCCGTCTTAGGCCCTATGCCCCACAGCATCCTCACATCGAGCGGAGCCAGGAAATTAGCTTCCTCCCCGGGCTCAACCCTTACAATTCCCGCCGGTTTTCCCACCTCGGTGGCTATCTTCGCGACAAGTTTATTCGCTGCAATGCCCCAGGAAGTAGGCAAGCTGTGCTCCTCCTGAATCCGTTTCTGAAGTCGCCGTGCAATCGCCTCGCCGGATTCTGACAGGCCGGTCACATCCAGAAATGCTTCGTCGATAGAAATCTGCTGTATCAAAGGAGCTATTTCCCGCAGAATTGACATTACTTTTCTTGAGTACTCACTGTACTGTCCATGTCTGCCGCGCACCACGATTAAATCGGGAGCAAGCCGCAGCGCCTGAGCCGTTGGCATCGCAGAGTGTATGCCATACTGCCTGGCCGCGTACGAAGCAGAAGCGACGACACCACGCCCTTCTGGCGTTCCACCGACGACGAAAGCCTTGCCAGCCAGATCGGGCCGCAATTTCTCCTCGACCGAGCAGTAAAACGCATCAAGGTCAACATGCAGTATTGTGCGAGGTGTCTTGGCGTTGCTCATAGTTGCTCGCTAATGATCTTTCCAGCCCTCTTCGTGCAATGTGAATATTTGTAACAAATGAAATGGGTTATTTCTGACTATAACAAAATGTTCGAAGGACATCCGATAACCACTGCATACGTGGGCAAAATTACCAGCAGCTGTAGATCGGCAACGGATGAACGCAAGGTCATGTGTCGCCATGCAGACAAAGCACTCTCTGGGAGGTGGCTATGCGAAGCAACACGCAGACAATTCGGGCTCGAACAGCGAAGTGGAACCAATTCCCGGTCGATCCAACTCCATCCGATCAAACAATTCCTGGATCTTTGCCGCGACCTGACAGCAGCCCAACACACCCTGTGGATCTACTCAGCCCGCGCCACCTTCCCGCATCAGCTGGCGGGCGTATTCGAGTGCTTCCTCACGGCTGGCAACCCGCCTTGTCACGCTCGCCTCCCTGATCGCATCCAGAAGTTCCCCAAGGGCTGGACCAGGCTGCATCTCCAGCGCATCCATCAAGGTCGATCCGTCGACGAGAAGGTCCGGATCGACCACTTCATCGTACCGCTCAAAATATGCCTCCAGGAGAGACCGCGACACATTCAGCCTTTGTTCCCATAGGTCGGCATCAGGTGGTCCAGGTGATTGCGAAACCGCGCTAGAGAGGTAAACAAGCGCACCACCGATACCACCGTCGCCGAACCTGCGGAAATACCGGTGAAAATCAAGATCTGTGAGATTTCCACCTTGACCAGCAGTTTCCAACGATCGAGAAGCTCCAGCAAGGTCGGCGATGTAATCACATTCCGCTCGACTCAGCCTGATTTCTCTCGCATATTCACTGACCGTCCCTGCCGCGGCGGCCTCTCCCGATCCAGGTTCCATGACTAAACCCGCTTCCTCCGTCTGGTTGACGAGGCCGCTGAACGGTATTGCGAGGGTGGCAAACGCGATCAAGCTCTTCCTCGTGCGGTCCGCGGATATGCGCTCGTCGAGATGAACACTGAGCTTCTCCCTGAAACGGCCCAGACGAAGCGACACCGAACCCCAAATCGCATCAGCAGCCGCTTCTGCATCATGTTCCGGTCGCAGTATCTTGGCCAGATCGGCAAATGCGATCGCGTCCGCTGTTGCGATCGGAGCGGAATCCTGCTGCCATTCCAACTTATCCACCTTATCACCATAATCGCCTATCCTCTCAAACACAGCGGCGAGGATCTGCAGGTGGTTCATAAGGCGAACCGCGACGCCAATATGCTCGCCAGCGAGTATCTGGAAGAATTCATCGCGAATCCGTTCGACGGAGACATTTTCGAGGCCCCCAACTGTGCTCCTGAGTTGAGCAGTGGTGTCCGGGTGTATCTTAAACTCGAGAGCCGTCGCGAAGCGCACCGCCCGGATCACTCTTACTGGGTCCTCACGCAGCGAATCCTTGCTGCATGCACGCAATTGCTTTGAGCGGAGATCACTCAATCCACCGGTAGGATCGATGAGCTTTGATGGCTCGTGGACCTCGATGGCGAGCGCATTAATGGTGAAATCGCGGTTCTTGAGATCTTCTTCGATCCCACCGCCACGCAGACGGGAAAAGTCCATCCGTCGAATCGCGCTATCCCCAGCCCTCGGCAATATCCGCGCAGAACCCCTCTCAGCGTCGAGAGTATAGAAATGCCACTTCAGATCGTCCGCAACCTGGCGTGCCAGCGCGATCGCATCACCATCGACGGTAAAATCGATATCCTCATAGCTTCGCCCCAAGAAGTGATCACGGAGGGCACCGCCCACAACCCAGATGTTCATGCCCGGATCATGATCGGGTAGCTTGTCAAAATTTACTGGCAATCGAAATTGAGAGTGCATCGAGGTGATTGCTAATCTGGTGGAATGTATCTATCTGGTCTTACGACGCCGACGAAAGGCAAGTTGCGATAGTACTCATCGAGATCTAGCCCGTAACCAAAGACAAACTTATTGGGGATCTTGAAACCGCAGTAATCGATGGGTACGTCAGCTTCGCGTCGTTCATATTTGTCGAGCAGCGTACACACCCTCAATGAGCTGGGATTGCGCGTTCGCAGCAATTCCAGAACAGAGGCGATTGTGTGGCCGCTGTCGATGATGTCCTCGACAAGCAGGACATCCTGTCCCTCGACTGACATCTGCAGGTCGAGCGTGATTCGCACCTGCCTGCTCGATTCACGCGCCCCTGCTCCATATGATGAGACCGCCATGAAATCAATCGTGTGTGGCACGGTTAGTGACCGCATAAGATCGGTGAGGAACAGCACGCCACCGCGCAATATGCAGACGAGCATCAATTGTTTGTCTGCGTAGTCTTTTGAGATTTCAGCCCCCAGTTCGCGGATCCGGTTCTGTAGCGCCTCTTCGTCGATGAGGACTTCTTTCAGGAATGACTCGTAATGATTCATGTTATGACCTCAGGACTTCGTGGTGCTCCCGGCAGCGAGCCTCATAAAGTTCACTCGCACCGACCACAACGACCGGCTCGTCATACCTGGCGGGCTTGCCATCGATCAAACGCTGCGTCCGTGAAGCCGGTCCACCACAGACCATGCAAATCGCGTGCAATTTGTCGACGCGCTCGGCCAGAGCCATCAACTCAGGCATCGGCCCGAACGGCTCCGCCCGGAAGTCTGTATCTAGACCGGCGACGATCACGCGCCGACCATCATCAGCCAGTTTCTGCACGACTTCACAGATCGATTCGTCAAGGAATTGTGCCTCATCGACTGCAAGCACGGTGATATCGTCATTCAGCAGGGTCTCAATTTCTGCGGTGGATTGGATCGGAGTGGCTTCGAACTCAGAGCCTGCATGTGAGGCGACCTTGTCAACACTGAAGCGTGTGTCCAAACTGGGCTTGACGACAAGCACGCCTTGTTTTGCGATTTTTGCGCGGCGCAGTCGTCGAATGAGCTCATCTGTCTTTCCACTGAACATCGAGCCCGTAATCACTTCAATCGATCCACTCAAATGACGCATTGTCAATTGTGCTCCTCGTATAAAGAAAATGGCAGGTGCCTGCGCACCTGCCATGAGTTTACACCAGCCCTTGAAGCGAGCAAGTCGAACTGTGCCGGTTATTCCTCTTCAGCTTCAGGCAGCGTGAATCCACGCCGCTTGAGTGCACGTTTCACGTCAGCCAAACTCTTGCGACCGAAACCATCGATGTCGAGCAGAGGCTGATCTCCGCCTTCAAGCAGTTCCAGTACCTGACCGACATTCTCAATATCGGCCTTAGCCAGAGTCGATTCTATGCGACCGCCAACTTCCAGATCTGTTATAAGAAGATCAGGAGAGACTTTTTCGTCTTCTTTTGCCTGCTGCTCTTCAACAAACTGCTGACGGGCTTCCAATTTCTTGTAGAAGCGATCGACCTGACCTTCGGTGTCAACGATGCGCTGCTCACCAGTATAGAAAGGATGGCATTCAGAGCAGACATCTGTCTGAATCACTTCCTGGGTTGAACCTGTGTGCCAGGTGTTGCCGCATGCGCAAACGACCTTAGCTTCAGGAAAATATGTTGGATGAATATCTGTTTTCATGCTCTCTTACCCTCCCGGGATGACTAAAACCTACCTACCGCTTGCGTTCCCGGGTAGTCAAATGACCATCTCGGTGCGCCAGGTGGTCCGTTATTGCTTCGGGACGACGTTGACGCGTTTGCGTCCTTTGCTGACGTAATCGAACTCAACGATACCGTCGGCAACCGCAAAGAGCGTATCGTCACTTCCCTTCATCACATTCGCACCAGGATGAATGCGTGTACCACGCTGGCGGACCAGGATGTTGCCTGAGCGAACCAGTTCGCCACCGTACTTCTTCACCCCTAGACGTTTTGAATGACTGTCACGACCGTTGCGACTTGAGCCGCCACCTTTTTTGTGTGCCATCTTATTACCTCTTCTATCAAACTACGAATCGGACGATTTCTTCGTCGATTTCGAAGAGCTCTTCTTCGAACTTGATGCGCTTTTCTTCTCTGCCTTGGCGCCTTTCTTGGCTTTGCTCTCACCCGATTTCTTGGATTTGGAGCTGGCGCTGGACTTTGAAGAAGTTTTCTTTGCGCTTGATTTCTTCTCGCTGGTCTTCTTCTTAGTGCCTGTTGCAGCAGATTTTTTCTTCGTCGACTTTTTCTCGGCGGCTGGTTTTTCTTCGGCCGCCTTCTGTTCAGAGACCTTTTTGCCTCCCGGCAGTGAAATTTCGTCGACAACGACGCGTGTGTATTTCTGACGGTGTCCCGCTTTACGTCGATAGCGCTGCTTTGGAATGTACTTAAAGACGATGATCTTCTTCGCCTTGACCTGATCGACGACCTTGGCTTTTACCGCCGCACCCTTGACGACCGGATCACCTACCAGAACCTCGCCGTCGTTTACAGCCAGCAGGACCTGGTCGAACTCGATCGGTTTCCCGATCTCGAGCGGCAGATGATCTACTTCGATCGTCTCACCTTCACGGGCGACGTATTGCTTGCCACCCGACTCTAAAATTGCGTATCGCATTTCATTCCTCCAACTTCGCTTCACCATCGACCCCGCGTCTCACCGCCGGGCGATGGGGAAGAGGGGGATACATACTCCTGCCCCAAGCTTTTCGCTGGGGCAGGAATAGAATTATAAACTTAGCGCCGCAGACTGTCAACGGATCAGAATCGATCCAAGCCTGGCTTTGCGATTGCTAGTCTGCTGCCACCGCTTCCATCTCGGCTGCCGGGATCTCTTCCGCCTCGACCTCTTCAATTTCTTCAGCCGGGCGCTCCCCGTCGATGCGCTCGTCGTGCAGCACAAAATCCGAACCCGGGAATCCGGTTCCGGCAGGGATGAGCTTGCCGATGATCACGTTTTCCTTGAGGCCGCGCAGGTAATCTACCTTGCCTTCGATTGCCGCCTTGGCCAACACCTTGATTGTGTGCTGGAAGGAAGATGCAGACAGGAAGGATTCCGTGTTGAGCGAAGCCTTGGTGATGCCCAAGAGAACCTGCATCGCCTTGGCGGGCTGCTTCCCTTCACTCAGAGATTCTTCGTTGATGCGCTGTAGATAACGGCGATCGATAAGATCACCAGGCAGCAGTACCGTTTCGCCAGGCTGTGTGACCTGCACCTTCGAGAACATCTTGCGAATGATGACCTCGAAATGCTTGTCATTGATGTTCTGACCCTGTGATCGGTACACTTTCTGAACCTCGGTGAGCAGGTAAAGCTCGGCCAATTCGCGACCCATGATCCGCAGAATGCGGTGGGGGTTCAGTGATCCTTCGGTCAACTGGCGACCGGACTCGATCTTTTCACCGTCCTTGATCAGCATGCGCGCGCTGGCCGGGATCTCGTATTCGGCCTCATCGACCTTATCGTATGAGACGATTACCTTACGATCCTCAATCCGTACACGACCGCCATGCGAGGCCTTGATTTTCGAGTCACCTCGCTTAGCGATCAATTTGCTGCTCTCGATCTCATCGCCATCTTCCACGCGTAGTGCCCAGTTTCCAGGCACGTTGTACTCATCCTTAATCAACTGGCTGTTCGTGATGCGGATTGTTCGCGGGCCGTCTGGCATATCGGAACGTATGATCTCGACCGTGCCGGCGATTTCCGAAATCACCGCTTCGCCCTTCGGTTTCATGCGGGCTTCAAAGAGCTCTTCGACACGCGGTAGACCGGTCGTGATATCGCCACCAGCGGCAACACCACCAGTGTGGAACGTTCGCAACGTAAGCTGCGTGCCGGGCTCACCGATTGATTGAGCTGCCACGATGCCGACTGCCGAGCCCAATTCGACCATACGACCACGCCCCATATCCATGCCATAACACTGCTGGCACATACCGAACTGCAGTTCGCATGTGAGTGGCGAGCGCACAAAGACCTGATCCACGCCGGATCGGTCGATTTGTCGTGCAGCCTTCAGATCGAGCAGATCACCCTTCTTCCCAATCACTTCACCCGTGTCAGGGTCTGCGATCCGGCGAGCAAGCACACGGCCAAAGAGCCGATAAGCGAGTTCCTGCCCGGCGACATCGTCCTTACGACGGAGCCAGATGCCTTCCTCTGTACCGCAGTCTTCTGCGTTAATAATCACGTCCTGGGCGACATCGACCAGTCGACGGGTCAGATAGCCTGCATCTGCTGTACGCAGGGCTGTGTCGGTGAGACCCTTTCGAGCACCGTGTGTTGAGATGAAGTACTCCAACGTATTCAGGCCATCACGGAAGCTCGAACGGATTGGCAGCGGGATAATTCGTCCTGCCGGATCTGCCATCAAGCCACGCATGCCGGCCAACTGAGAAATGGGCTGGAAACCGCCCTTTGTTGCGCCAGAGATCGCCATCATGCTCAGATTGCCCGCCGGGTCCATCGAGGTTTTCACCTCATCGGCGACATTCGATGTCGTGTTCTGCCAGAGCTCAATTACACGCTCGTTCTGTTCCTGTTCGGTGAGCAACCCGCGCCGGTAATCCTGTCGGACAGCCTCGGCCTCTTCCAGGGTTTGAGAGATGATATCCGCCTTGCTGCTGGGCACGGTGATATCCGAAACAGCGATCGTCGTTCCAGACTTTGTGGCGTATGCAAACCCGATATCCTTGATGGCATCTACAACAGCTGGTGTGCCAGCTTCGCGCAGCAGCTGGTAGACATCCCCAACGAGTTCCTGAACCTCAGCCTTATCAAGCACCCGGTTCACGAAACGGAGTTCCGGCGGTAGAACCTGATTGAAGAGCACCCGCCCTACCGTGGTGTCGAGCACGCGTGTAACCGGCTCATCCAGTTTTTCATGGTTTTCATCGTACCAGGTCTCAAGCTGGATCTTGATCGGCGTGTGAACTTCGACGTGACCAAGCGCATAAGCCATCTCAACTTCGTCGAAATCGCTGAAGGCTTTGCCCGCACCGCGATGTTCCCTGCCCTCGACCTCCATGGTCAGGTAGTAGACACCGAGAATCATGTCCTTGGTAGGGCCTACGACGGGTTCGCCATCGGCCGGCTTGAGCAAGTTTACAGAGGAGAGCATCAACTCACGCGCCTCCGTAACCGCCCGCTTGGATAGAGGCAGGTGTACGGACATCTGGTCACCGTCAAAGTCAGCATTGAACGCGGCGCATACCAGAGGATGTAGTTGGATCGCTTTACCCTCAGCAAGCACCGGCTCAAATGCCTGGATGCCCAGGCGGTGCAGCGTCGGCGCACGGTTCAGGAGCACTGGGCGGTCCTTGATGACCTCTTCCAGTACTTCCCAGACCTCGGGACGCTCACGCTCGATGATGCGTTTGGCACCCTTCACGTTTGCAGCATAGTTGTATTGAACAAGCTTTGAGATAACAAATGGTCGATAAAGTTCAAGAGCCATCGACTTCGGCAGGCCACACTGAAAAAGTTTAAGGTGCGGTCCGATCACGATCACGGATCGTCCTGAGTAATCGACACGCTTACCAAGCAAATTGCGCCGGAAGCGGCCCTTCTTACCCTTAAGCATGTCGCTGAGTGACTTCAACTCACGACGACCGCGCCGCGATAACGCCTTGCCTCGCTGGGAATTGTCGATCAACGAGTCAACCGATTCCTGCAGCATGCGCTTCTCATTCCGTACAATTACATCCGGAGCGCCTAACTCGACCAGCCGTTTAAGACGATTGTTGCGGTTGATCACGCGGCGGTATAGATCGTTCAGGTCTGAGGTGGCAAAACGACCGCCATCCAACTGAACCATCGGGCGTAGATCCGGCGGGATCACCGGCAGGATTGTCAGGATCATCCACTCTGGGCGGTTGTCCGATCGACGGAAAGCCTCTACGACGTTAAGGCGTTTTGTGGCTTTCTTCTTGCGCTGCTTGCTGCGCGTCGTACGCACTTCCTTCCACAGATCCTGCGCCAATTGATCCAGGTCGATCTGCTGTAAAATTTCATAGAACGCCTCAGCGCCCATGTCTGCACGGAACACCTGGCCCCAACTTGATTTCAGTTCACGATACTGGGTTTCGCCGAGGAACATCATCTGCTCAATTTCTTGCAGGTCCTCGCGATCACGTTCCAGCGTCTCGCGCGCCTCCACGATTGTCTCGTCCATAAAATCGTCGAGCTGGGAGAGCGCCATTTCAGCTTCAGCCTTGGCTTCTTCAATATCCATAGCGAGCTGTTCGAGCTTCTGGTCGCGTTCCTCTTGCAGGGCCGATTCGACTTCATCCAGGTGCGATTTCACCAATTCCTGCACCTTGGTGATGTGATCTTTGTTGATCGTCTCACCCTTATCGGCGACAAGCGTGTCCAGTTCTTTGAACTGAATCGGAGCACGAATGGTCACATCCTGTTTGTCTTTGAGCGTGTTCTCCAGGCGCTGACCTTCGCGGATGACAGGGTCAATCTTCTCCCCGACTTCCTCTTCGTACTCATCCTGAATCTGCTTCTTCTTTTCCTCAAGCTCGGCGAGTCGACCCTCGAGGCCTTCCTTGATCTCGACCTCACTCTCTTTTAATGCCTTCTTCTCGGTCGTCTCAAGCTCGGCAAGCTCGTCCTCAATACGTTTGATCGCCTTTTTGCGTGCATCCTCGTCAATATACGTGACGACGTATTGAGCAAAATAGAGCACTCGATCGAGGTTCCGCCGGGAGATATCCAGCAGCAACCCGAGATAGGATGGCACACGTCTCGTGTACCATACATGCGCGACAGGCGCGGCGAGGCTGATGTGCCCCATCCGCTCCCGACGCACCGAAGAACGTGTCACCTCAACACCACATTTTTCACATGTGATGCCTTTAAAGCGGATATTCTTGTACTTTCCGCAGTAACACTGCCAATCTTTTGTTGGACCAAAGATCGCCTCGCAAAAAAGACCGTCCTTTTCTGGACGCAGGCGTCGATAGTTGATCGTTTCCGGCTTTAATACCTCACCATGAGACCAACTACGAATCGTTTCAGGAGATGCGAGACTAATCCGGAGCGCACGAAAACCTTTAGATTCCACCCAAGAACCTCCGTCGCGTTTTGTGGTGGTTTATACAAACCCCAATATGGACAATTCGAACAAACGTGCTAATTTGAAGACAAAGCAAATAAGCGCATGGGACGCAGTTTGCCCCAAGCGCTCCTTAGGCGCCGACCGAAAAATAAAATATTTACCAAACTTCGTCTAATTATATTCCAGAAGACCGCTCTGTCAAGGGTCTGGTGGGTAAAACTGAGTTCGATTCGCGTGGAATCGGGGTCACTGACCTTCTTTCGGTGGGATTTTACCCGTCCAGGCACCCGGGAACAGCTCCAGTGCCCTTTCGGCAGCCTTGGCGATATGCTGGTTTTGATCGTAGGACAATTTCTGGACTACCACCTTCGCCTCTGCAGTATGCCACTTTACCAGCCTGAGCAGCGCAACCAGGCGCGAACGGTTGTTGTGACGCTCGACAGTCTCACCGCCTTCATGCACATACCCTACCCGCCGCTGTTCCACTATCTCGATCAGCACTGGTATGACGCGCGGGTGGTTTAACCTCGCCAGGAACTGGACT
>CBFDDM010000030.1:0-31714 GCA_965603565.1 uncultured Anaerolineales bacterium
CGTGCTCGCACTCGAAGAGGCGCAAATACTGCTGGGAAAACCCCGGCAGGTCAGCCTTTTTTACCTCCTGCTGAAAGATCCCGACCTGGATGATCGACTGATAAACCGAGTCGAAAGGCGCTGGCCGGATCTCGCCATCAGCACCACCAGTGACTTCCTCGACAATCAGATAACCGCCGATGCGATGCAGGCTTATGTGTGGGCGATCGCCGGCCTGGCGATCATCATTGGCGGGGTCGGCATGACCAATGCCCAGCTCATGGCCGTTTACGAACGGACCAGGGAGATTGGTGTGCTGCGCGCTGTTGGTTGGAGCAAATGGCGGGTATTGAGCATGATCCTGGCCGAGTCCTTATTCGTTGGACTGCTTGGTGGCGTGCTCGGCCTCGGCATAGGGTGGTTAGCATTATTCGCCTTCTCAGATGTTTTTCAGATGTTCGGTGCCAGTGCGACCTCGATTGGCACAGACCTTCTGGGGCAGGCTGCGGTTGTGGTGCTCACGCTGGGGTTGGCCGGGGGCATTTACCCTGCCTGGCGTGCTTCACAGCTGAAGCCGATCGAAGCGCTTCGCTATGAAGGTGGCACCAGCGGAAGCGACGTAAAAAGGCTCCCATTCGGCGGGATGCCCGTTCAAAGTCTCTGGCAGCGCACCACGCGAACAATGCTGACAATATTCGCCATCGCGTTGACGGTCGGCTCAATCCTTGCCCTGGAAAGTATTGTCAACGGCGCCAGCGCGGAACTAGAATCGATGATCTCCGGTTCGGACGCTGAAATCGCGGTTCGGCAAGCCGATATCGCCGACACGAGTCTCAGCGCAATCGATGAGCGTGTGGTGGATCGCATCGCCGCTTTGCCGGAGGTCTCCAGCGCCTCCGGGATGGTGATGAATGCCGTCATGCTTCCTGAATCGGGCGGTTTCATGCTCCTGCTCGGATACGCTCCCAACGAATGGGCGATTCGTCGCTTCAACATTGTTGAAGGGCAGCGCATAAGCAGCAATCACCAGATCATGATTGGCAGCACAATTGCCCAGGCCACAAAAAAGGAAGTCGGGGATACAATGGATATCTCCGGGCAGCGCTTCAAGCTCGTCGGGATTTTTAAGAATGGTGTTGGCTGGGAAGATATGAGCGGAGTGATTTCGCTCAGGGATGCACAGGCATTTGCCGGGCGCCCTCGCAAAGTGACGATGTTGATGGTGGATGTGGAAAATCCCCGCTTAACACCTGATCTGGTTGAAGAGATCAACTCTCGCTTCCCGGAGGTACACGCCGCCGCGAGCGGCGAATTTGTGGAACAGATGCCGGATATGCAAAACGCAGACGGCATGCTCGATGGGATCTCGATTCTCGCCATCATCGTTGGTGGTGTAGGCGTCCTTAACACGATGCTCATGTCTATAATGGAACGTACGCGTGAGATCGGAGTGCTGCGCGCATTAGGTTGGCGACGCAGATCAATTTTAAGCCTGATCCTGCGCGAAGCTCTTCTGCTGGGGTTGTTGGGTGGCGCAGCCAGCATACTGATCGCGTTCTTTTTGGCTGCCTCAATACAACTGATACCAATGTTTGGCGAAGCAATCAGTCCGGAATGGACGTTGACGGTTTTCTTACGCGCTATACTGATCGCTGTCATGCTCGGGTTGTTTGGCGGATTGCTTCCAGCTTACCGGGCAACCAGGCTTCAACCGGTTGAAGCGCTTCGCTATGAATAAGACACGGAGAAATGAATATGAAAAATAACAATCGCGCCAGTCGGGTTTTCGCCTTATCGCTTGTACTGGCTTTCCTGCTGTCAGCATGTTCGGGGGGCGAGACGACTCCCACCGAGCCAGCAAACATGACACCTCCAGAGGATTTCACACCGGTGGTCAGCGCAACCGGTGTGGTTGAGCCTGAGAGATGGGCTACGCTCAGTTTCGCTTCCGGGGGGCAGGTGACCGATCTGCTCATCAGCCGGGGCAATACAGTCGCAGAGGGCGCAATCCTCGCGCAGCTTGGCAATGTCGAGCAAGCCCGGGCGGCACTTTCCGCGGCTGAGCTGGAACTTATTAATGCCCGTCAGGCACTTGACGACCTGTATGAAAACGCCGCGTTGCACACTGCCCGGGCACGCCTTGCACTCGCCAACGCCAGAGATGTACTGGATGACGCCGATTATAACTGGCGCGTTCAGCAAGAAGGTTTCCGCGCCAGTGATGAGACCATCGATGAAGCGGAGGCCAACCTGATCCTCGCCGAAAACGAGGTCGATCGAGCCAAAGATGCCTACGACAGGCTATCCGGTCGCGCTGAGGATGACCCTGCCCGCGCCCTGGCACTTTCCAACCTCTCCGCTGCCAGACAGCACCGCGATGCCATCATCCGTCGCCTGAATTGGTATAAGGGTGAGCCTACAGATATCGAGCAAGCCATTCTTGACGCCGAGGTCGCCGAGGCGGAAGCTCGGGTAGCCTCTACCGAGCGAGATTATGAACAGGTCAAAGACGGGCCTGACCCGGATGCTGTTGAGCTGGCCGAAGCACGCCTGGCTAACGCAGAAGCTGCCGTCCGTGCCGCCGAGCAAAGCCTGTCGGACAGGGAGCTGCGCGCCGCATTTGCCGGCACGGTCAGTGACGTGTACATACGGGAAGGTGAGTTCGTGGCACCTGGACAACCAATCCTGGTGCTCGCAGACCTTGAAAACCTGGTGGTAGAAACCACAGATCTCAACGAAATCGATGTCGCACAAATCTCGGTCGGGAACCAGGCGACGGTCACCTTCGACGCCCTTCCGGACGTTAGCCTGCAAGGCACGGTAACATACATTGCGCCGAAGGCGAGCGAGGGAACCGGCGTGAACTATCCCGTGGAGGTCCGGTTGGATGAAGACCTTCCCGAGAGCGTTCGCTGGGGGATGACTGCGTTTGTGGATATCGAGCTGGCAGAGTGAAGCTGCGAGGCGCCAAGATGATTACAACTCCACATTTGCTCGAGACCAGGCATCTCACCCGCATCTACGGCGATGGTGACCAGATTCGCGCCCTTGATGATGTCAACCTGAAGGTACGTGAAGGCGAACTGCTCACTGTGATGGGGCCAAGCGGCAGCGGGAAGAGCACACTTCTCAATATGATCGGTGCTCTGGATCAACCTACAGAGGGGAAAGTATATATTTCCGGGCAGGACCTGGCCGATATCAAGGACGTCGACGAATTCCGTGCTTCGACGGTCGGGTTCGTGTTCCAACTTCACAACCTGCTCCCCACCTTGACTGCACGTGAAAACGTCGAGGTCCCTATGCAGGGTCGTGCCAGTGCCAACGAACGTCGCCAACGCTCCGAGCACCTGCTTGAGCTCGTAGACCTCGCCGACCGTATGGACCATCTTCCCAATCAGCTGTCAGGAGGCCAGCGGCAGCGCGTTGCGGTCGCACGCGCCCTCGCCAATGCGCCACCGCTCATTCTTGCAGATGAGCCCACCGGGAACCTGGACAGCTCGGCGGGAAAGGCTCTCATGGAACTCATCCGCAGATTAAACCGAGAACGGGGCACAACATTCCTGGTCGTCACTCACGATCCCGCCGTAGCCAGACAGACCAACCGCGTGGTCGTCATGGGCGATGGTAAGATCGTACGCGAGGACGTGATTGGCTCGCCGATCGAAGAAGATCTTAAAATGTGGCGACACAGTGGTCTCGGAAGGCGCATCATGACCAAAGAATATGAAGAACTCGAACATCTGGATGTATCCGGCGAACAAATCGAAGTTCTCCGGGACCTGCTCGCTTCCGCGAATGGTGATTGATAATGAATAGATCATGGCTGTTAGGCGCAATCATTCTCATGATCGCGGTATCCACACTTCTGCCGGTGCCATCGTATGCCGAGAATGGATCTGCCGGCCCAGATCATCAACAATCCGTGCTGAATGATTGGGCTGTAATTAAAAGATCCAATATCGAAAGACTGGAGCCGAAATACACGTTTTCCGACCACAGCGAGGACGTGACCGATATCACGATTTCACCCGACAGCACGCGGCTTGCGTCAGGTTCAACTGACGGCGAGCTACGCATATGGGCAATCGACTCTGGGGAGGTCCTTTTCACCTTCCAGGCTCATAGTTTAGCAATCACGAGTTTGGCATGGTCACCCGACGGGAGCATACTCGCCTCAAGCACGAACGATCGCTTTGTAAAGTTGTGGGATGCTGAAAGTGGCGAATTGCTGAGAACGGTTGAGGCTCGCCTTTTAGATTATGTAATGCAGGTACAGTTCACACCGGATGGCAACTATCTGGTTCTGGCAGGTCCCGAATGCATCGTCACCCTCAGGGATGTTGAGACTGGCATCTTATTTAAGACGTACCATCAGCGCAATTGTCTGCCAAAATCGGGTGGATCGATCTATTCCTGGGGCATTGATTTCAACGAAGCAAGTGACGAGATACTTATCGGCCACAGCCAGCCTGCGTGCAATTGTGGTTCGATCCAGAGATGGGAAATGGATGTCATCGCTTCCAACGAACTGGTTTATGGATTCAACCTGCCCGTGAATGATCTGGTCCTCTCGCCGGACGGCAAGGACATCGCAATTGCCATGGTTGGCACCAGTTTTATCCGAGTGATCAACTCGGAGACGATTTACCCTCTTCGGGATCTCAAAGGGCATACGTTCCGAGTCAACAGTGTCCATTATTCACCTGATGGCGATCTGCTTGCCTCTGCCTCAAATGACCAGCGCATCGGCTTCTGGGATACTGGATCGGGCGAGCTACTGAGGCTCATCCATGCTCATAATGATGCAGTCACCAATATCCAATTCTCGCCGGACGGAACGTTCCTCGTCTCAGCCTCAAAAGACAACCATGTCATCGTCTGGGGGATCGCCAGCGAGGGATAATCAATCAAGGGCAAATTGAATTGACCGAATCATTAAAAACAACACCTCCGGTTAAGCTAAAGGCTCTCTCGATCATTCTTCTCGCATTCAGTCTCCTGGCATTCACCGGATCGCTATTCCTATGGGGGCAGGGTTTCATTTTCAATCCGCCTCCCGGGGTGGACCTTCGCTTTCCCATCACGGATCTCATCGTAAACGCACCGGCCTCGCTTGTTGCCGCAATCGGTTTATGGCGCATGAAGCGCTTTGGCTATGTTGCTGCTCAATTTGTCGCCGGTTTTTACGCATACGCCTCTGTGGAGATTTTTGTAGATCTATGGCAGCATGGCGCAGCCTCTCCCGGCGAATTTATGGCTATCCTGATCCCGCAGCTATTGGCCGTGATCGTTGCTTGCCTGCTTGTACTTTATCTATGGACTATTCAGGATCAATTCTTCACACCCACCAGCGAATGAACTCCCGTTAGTACAATCGATCCTGTCTCGAAGTGGGTGTGGTGCTGACAGGTGCAATCGATACAGAAAAAAGTGAGGTTTCCATGCACTTTCCTGCAGTTCGCGGAAAAAACCTGGACCGAGACGTCAGGTCCTTTCCCGCCGATTTCGATCGCCCGCTCAACGTAGTATTCATCGCATTTCACCGCTGGCAGCAGTCCAGCATCGACAGTTGGCTTCAATTTGCGGAGGCATTGGAGGACGAGCGCACCGATCTCGCCTACTACGAGTTCCCCACGATCCAATCGATGAACCCGATCTTCCGAACCTTCATCAATGAGGGCATGCGCGCCGGCATCCCGGATCCGAAAGCCCGGGACAGAACGGTTACGCTCTATATAGACAAAGTCAATTTCCGCGAAGCGCTTGAAATGCCGGACGAAGATCTAATCTACGTCCTATTGGTAGGCGAAAACGGTGAAGTTTTATGGCGTGTGCGCGGCGGGTATTCGCCCGAGAAAGAAGCTTCACTTCGCGCCGCAATAAACCAGGCCGGCGGATCTTGAACTCCCTGTTGAATCTGCAACCTCTTCAACCCCGGAGCATCAAGCGATGAACTACGAACGCTGGCTCGACAGCGGCCGCTACCCCGATTGGTTTCTGCGCACGATTGTAAGAGCCGTCCTGCATCGCGGTCTGCGCGCGGGCTACTCTCGCGGCCCCGAGCGCCTCGCCCGAGCAAAACAGGGCATGTTGAGAAAGCTGCGGCGCGGTCCTATCGCCATCCACATCCGTGACGCCAATATTCAGCATTACGAAGTCGACAGCCGTTTTTTCAAACAGACCCTCGGCGCCTGGCTCAAGTACAGCTGCTGCCATTGGCCTGCCGGCGTTGAAAGCTTGTCGGCTGCCGAGGAAAAAATGCTCGCGCTGACCTGCAAACGTGCCAATCTCGAGGATGGGATGAACGTGCTCGATCTGGGCTGTGGATGGGGTTCCCTGACACGCTGGATCGCAGAACATTACCCAAATAGCAGCGTCACAGCGCTTTCGAACTCTCAAACGCAGGGTGATTTCATCCGCCAGCGATGCACCGAGAATGGTTTGAGCAATGTACGTGTCAAGACTGGCGATGTAGCCGAGGCGGAATTCCCTTCAGCCTTCGATCGGGTTCTCTCGATCGAGATGTTTGAACACATGAAAAATTATCAGTCGCTGCTGGCCAAAATCGCCTCCTGGCTCAATCCGGGCGGTAAGCTCTTTGTCCACCACTTCAGCCACCGCGAGTTCCTTTACGAATTTAACGCTGACGATCCTGCTGATTTTATGGCTCGCCGATATTTTGCCGGCGGCACCATGCCGAGTGACGATCTGCTGCTTCATTTTCAGGACGACCTGCGAGTGCGCGACCATTGGCGTGTATCGGGGACCCACTATGCCCGCACATTGCGTGCCTGGCTGGACAATCTTTACAGGCAGCGTGAGGAACTTTATTCGATTTTTGCTGACACCTATGGTTCCGATAAAGCCAATGCAGCCTTCACTCATTGGAGGCTGTTCTTCTTGATTTGTGAGGAGACTTTCGCTTTGCATCGCGGTGAGGAGTACTTCGTTACACATGTCCTTCTTCAGAAGCCATCATGATTTCCTCTTGAACGGCCAGCTCCGCGCATTCCCAACAAAGCCATGCCCTGGAACCTAACAGGCAGCTTCTCTTCGATGGGAAGCAAGTATTTCGCGAGATTAACGCAATCTCCTTCATAATTCCTCGATTTTCTTACGGAACAATAATATGCAGTCACGCAGAAGCAGAGTCTCGCGGTCATGCCGCTTGCACACCTATGCGT
This sequence comes from uncultured Anaerolineales bacterium, assembly GCA_965603565.1. Taxonomy (GTDB): domain Bacteria; phylum Chloroflexota; class Anaerolineae; order Anaerolineales; family E44-bin32; genus E44-bin32. Next base: position 7,167 of record CBFDDM010000030.1, read on the forward strand.
ATCTAGAGAATCGCTGAGTCTTAACCTAAAGGAGAAAGCAATGGGAATGTTCGATGAAAAGGTGGCACTCGTTACTGGCGCCGCATCAGGAATTGGCCAGGCCACGGCAGCGCTTTACGCTCAGGAAGGCGCCAAGGTCGTCGTCTCAGACGTCGATGAAGAAGGAGGTGCATTCACAGTCGAAGGGATCGAAAACGCCGATGGCGAGGCGACATTCATTAAAGCCGATGTATCCAACCCATCGGATTGTGAGCAGCTAATCAAGAAAACGCTCGAGAAGTACGGCCGATTGGACTATGCTTGCAACAATGCCGGGATCGCGGGTGAAGAAGCGCTAACCGCAGATTATTCGATCGAGGCCTGGCAAAAACTCATCGGTGTCAACCTTTCTGGTGTCTTCTTCTGCATGAAGTATGAGATCCCCGCCATGCTCGATTCCGGCGGAGGCGCCATCGTAAACATGGCTTCCATTCTGAGCCAGGTGGGTTTCGCCACCGCCCCCGCATATGTAACCGCGAAGCATGGGGTTGCTGGAGTCACTCAGAACGCTGCGCTCGAATACGGGAGCCAGGGGATCCGGGTCAACGCGGTTGCCCCCGGTTTTATCAAAACTCCGATGATTTCAGAGCTTGAGGGGGATGAAGAGACCTACAATATGCTGGTCTCCATGCATCCGATTGGACGCCTCGGGCGCCCGGAAGAGGTCGCTCAGCTTGTAATCTGGCTTAGCTCGGACAAGGCCTCTTTTGTGACCGGTTCAGTCTACCCTGTCGATGGCGGATTCCTGGCACGTTGAAGCCCCACAAATATATCTGAAGTCGATCACTAGAGCCCGCATATGCGGGTTCTGAATCCTTATTCCGAAGTAGGGAGGGCCAATGATTTCCGCCTTCCCGTTGGCTAATTTGCAGGGGCAATTCACGAATTACCCATACCTCCAAGGCCAGGCATTTTCCTGCAGATAGGACGAATGCACGAATGACAAACTGGCACTGATCGTGCATAATGCTAAATTACCCTGATATAACGTTGCTCATGGAGGATGGATGGTCGGCGACGAACTCATGCTAGCCGCGTCATTTATACGAGATGGTCAGACTCTGGCTGCCCGGCGGCTGCTCGTCCCTTACGTTAAGGCACACCCACAAGATGCAAACGGTTGGCTGCTGCTCAGCTATGTGCTCGACGATCCGGCCAAGCAAGTGGACTGTGTCAGGAGAGCGTTGAAGTTCAAGCCGGATGATGCACGTGTCAAGAAACGCCTGCAAGACCTGCTTGGCAAACAAGCCACCGGCGCAAAGCCAGCACACACGCCATCACGCGAAAAGCCCCCTCCATTTCTCAAGCAAGGAGATCTCGCTACAAGCAACCAGTCTCCAGAAGAAATGACACCAGCTCCCCAAACCAGGGTTCCCGAGTGGGCGAAATCGATCCCACCACTCCAGGAGCCGCGCGAGCGGCCGGAGCCGATCCGCACATCACCGCAACGCGAAAAACCTGCAAGAACACCCTCTGGTGCTCCTCAACAGAGCAACTTGAAATCCTTTCTCGTCATCGGCTTGGCGGTTCTTTGTTTCACCATCGTGCTGGGCGGCATCATCGGCTACCCGTCGATCCGGGGGTTCTACAACTCGGTCCAAAGCACCCGCACAGCAGCGCGTGTTGAAAGAGTCGCTGCTCAATTAGGCACCGCTCAGCCAACGCTGCCACCGAGTTGGACACCGACTCCAGAACCTTCGATCACGCCGACAAAGACGATCACGCCGACGATAACCAACACACCACCACCGACCCTCGTCCCTCCGAGCAATCAGGAACTCGAAGAGATGGGCGCGATCCAGATCGAGGTCTCTGACCTGCGCGGTCTCAGCATCCAGACGGACGTTCAGGGCTACGTCGTGGACAAGGGACGTGTGCGCCCGATCTTGGAAGATCTCTTTTACTCCAACGGCGGCACGGAAGCGGAAGTCGAAGACCAAAAGCGCAGCTTGATCGCACTGGGGCTGGTCAAGCCCACCTACAACATGTTCGACAACATTCTCAACAATATTGCCGATGGTATTGGTGGTTTTTATGATCCGCTGACGGATGAAATCTTCGTGTTGGGCTTCCTGTTCGGAGGTGTCGAGCACTATATCTACGCTCACGAGTTCGATCATGCACTGGTAGACCAGCATTTCCCCCTTGACAGCTATGGGAATTACCCGGTCTGCCTTACCAATGAGGATCAATGCAGGGCAATTGACGCGCTGATTGAAGGTGACGCCTCGCTGCTCATGGATCAGTGGTGGGACCAATATGCCAGCATCCAGGATTACCAGGATATCTTGCGCTACAACCCGCCCTGGTACACACTCCCCGAACAGTTCCCGCCTCCTTATGCAAGCCGGGATGCGCTCTTCCCCTACTTCGAGGGACGTGTCTTCGTCGAGTATTTGTTCGATCGCGGCAATTGGGCTGAAGTAAACCGGGCATACGAAAACCCGCCGGATAGCACTGAGCAGATCCTCCACCCCCAGAAATACGTGGCCCGTGAGCGCCCGATCGGTGTCCCGCCTGTTGATATCGCCCCGGTGCTGGGTGCTGGCTGGCGTGAATTAACCAGCGATACCCTGGGCGAATGGGGCACGTACCTGCTGCTGGGCTACAGCGCCGATCTCGAATCACAGATCGATATCTTCACCGCCGAGACCGTCGCAGCCGGGTGGGGCGGCGATACGTATCAGATCTATTACAACGACGAACTCGGCCAGACCGTCATGAATGCTCATTGGATCTGGGACACCAACGGCGACACCACCCAGTTCTACAACGCTATGCTCGATTACATGGATGCCCGTTTCCGCGGCGCCAAAGTCGGTCGGAGCGATGGTGAGTGCTGGGAGGCAAATAATCAGGCCAGCTGCCTTTTCCGTTCCGGACGGGAAGTCAACTGGCTTTTGGCGCCCAATCAGACCGTACTGAACAATGTTCTGGCCGGCGTGCCTGGAATTCCGTAAAGTCTACTCAGGCATTCAGGTCTCAGATCTTAGAACTACTCAGCCTGTTCGCTGTCATTACTGTTGCTGTAGGCCAGGCCTTGCTTACAGCAGCATGGCTGCCCCGTGATGTGATCGAGAACGCGATCAAACGCGCGGAGAAGCAAGAGACCACATAGTTGCAACCCATAATCAGATCGAAAACCCGGTGGCGTGCGGCACCGGGTTTTCTTATTGCATAATATGCAAACAGCGCGAACATCGCATCATGTTCGAGCATCTATCTACACCAACCCATAAGCAAGTACAATTAAGACTGGTTTGTGAAGTCTAACGAAAGATCTAAATCAAAGATGACCCTTCCTTCCTTACTTAACGATGAACAGCAGCAGGTCTGGGAACTGGAAAAGGAAACGATCCGGAACTTGCTTGAGACGTTGCGGGGCTGGGAGACGAGCGACGCAGATATTGAGCACCTGCGCCGGGCACTCAACCAACTCAACGAACTATTCCTGCTCGTGTTTGTGGGCGAATTTAACAGCGGCAAAAGTGCGCTCATTAATGCACTGCTCGGCGAGCAGTACCTCAAAGAGGGCGTCACACCGACCACCGATCAGATCCATATCCTGAGATATGGCCAGGCCGGTGATCCCGAATACGTTAGCGAAGATGTCCGCGTTTTACGCTTCCCGGCCGAAATGCTTAGAGAACTCCATATCGTGGATACACCGGGCACGAACGCCGTGCTGCGCGAGCATGAAGCGATCGCCCGTGAGTTCGTGCCGCGCAGTGATATGGTCATCTTCGTGACCTCCGCCGATCGCCCCTTTACTGAAAGCGAACGCAGCTTTCTGCAGGTCATCCGGGAATGGGGCAAAAAAGTCGTCGTCATCATCAATAAGATCGACATCCTGCCAGACGAAGAGGCCTATCAAGAGGTGCACGATTTCGTCAGCCAGAAAGTCAAAGATCTGCTTGGTTTCCAGCCGGACATTTTCACACTGTCCGCAAAACTCAGGTTGGAGGAACCAGCAAGCCCAATGGGGGCAAAATCGACCAAACAGGGTTTGCGAGCTTTTCAGGATTACCTGACCTCCACGCTCACTCAGGAGGAGCTCATCCGGCTCAAGCTGCTCAGCCCCTTGGGTGTGGCGCTCAAGATCGCCAGCGAAAATCGTGCAGTCGCCAAGGATCGCAAGCAGGTCTTGAAGGATGATGTCGACACTCTTGAACGCGTCGAGCAGCAGCTGGCTTTGTACGAGAGCGACACAAAACAGGAATTCGATCGCCATCTAGCAAAACTTGAGAATGAATTGTTGGAAATGCGTTTGCGTGGGGAGGAATTTCTGGATGACCGCCTGCGGCTGCTGAAGATCCGCGGCATGCTTCGCAGCGACCAACTCCAGCGTGATTTCCAAGAGACCGTCATCGCCGACACGCCTGAAAGGATCGGCCGTGAGATTCAGGAAATCATCGATTGGCTCGTCGAGCGCGAAATCAGGCAATGGCGGCTGATGGCCGAGGATTTAGGTCAGCGCAGCGACACCGACACGCTTCGCTCCGCAGCGCAAAAGGCTTCAGAAGGGTTTGCCTATAACAGGCGTGAACTGCTCGAAAGCCTGGGAGCCCGGGCGGAGCGCGTCGTTAACACCTTTGATCAGAGCGCTGAATCGCAGCGCCTGACTATGCTTGTGCAGGAATCGATCGCCCTGGTTGGGCTTGTGGAAGTGAGCGCGATCAGCCTTGGGCTCATACTTAAAGCGCTGCTCACTACCGCCGTTGCAGACGCGACCGGCATCCTCGCCGCCGGCATTCTTGGTATCCTCGGCTTTGCGGTGATCCCCTACCGCCGCAGTGTGGCTAAGAAGCAGCTGCGCGAGAAGCTCACGGAACTTCAAGCGGACTTAAAGAAAACGCTGCGAAAAGATTTCGAACGTGAGTTAGACAACTCACTTTCGAGATTGCGCGAGTCGCTCGCGCCATACCGCCGATTTGTGCTGAGCGAAAAAGAAAAAGTGGATGAGATCCTCACCCGCCTGGATAAGTATTATTCAGAACTGAAACAGATGCAGGCTTCACTTCAAGACCAGGGCTAGCGCACATCCACACATAATCAAAGCCAATGAATAAACGATAACAAAGTGAGCTGCCTTTATCAGGCAGCCCACTTTGATACCTGCTCAAGTTGAGCGACGATCAGTCCCGATCGGGGGGACCCGCGTGATCCGGTCGACCACGCCCTGCTGGCGGTCCCGCATCATCCGGTCGACCCACATCTTCGGGACGGCCAGTATCTTCCGGCGGTCCTGCCCATTCGGGCGGGCCGGCGTCTTCAGGCGGGCCGGCCCACTCAGGCGGCCCACCGGGCGGATCCGCTTCTTTGTCCTTGCCGATCACGCCCATGTCAACCCAGATCTGACCCCAGCCCTCGCCCTCAGAACGGCGCGTGAGAAGCTCACCTGCATCGGCTCCGTCCATCAGACCCGTTTGCAGCGCAAGCATGATCTGACCTAAGCCGAACCCGTCTTCGCAGAACCACTGCATGACCTGTCCATAATCGCTTTCGTAGGTCTCTGCCAGTGCTGCTCCTACCGGGTGCTGATCTTCGGTGTCGGCCCGACAGAAATAGCCAACTTCCTCGCCATCGTCCTCTTCACCTTCTTCTTCACCCTCTTCCTCATCATCGGGTTCCTCGAAGTCGAGCTTTTCGGCCATCACCGACTCGTCCGCGGCGAGCGTGCCTTCCACTTCATACACATCCTCGACCGCAAGAGCTTCGAGATCGAATTCTTCCGGTGGGTAGACGGTGTAGAACTCGCCACCCTCGTCCTCACAAGTGAAGAAACCTTCTTCAAGGTTGATATCAGTTACCTCACAGGTAAATTCAATCTCGATAGGCTCTTCCTCCTGGGCGAACGCGGTGGGCGCGAGCACCAACGCAGCGATCATCACCAGGTTCAGCGTGAACATCAGTTTCTTCATATCCAGCTCCTTTCCAAACCTACAAAGTTTCTAATTAGCAATCCGAAAATTACGGTCTGGTAATCTCCAGCTCATTCCAGATCTGGTCCCAGGTCTTGCCCTGCATGCGTTCGTTAAAAAGGTGCTCTACATCTACATCGATGATTTTCTGTGTCTGCAGCGCCAGCAATATTTCATCAAAGGGTATTCCGCTGCAGAACCAGTCCTCGACCCGTCCGTAGCTCACATCAAATGTGCCGGCGATATCCTCCGCGATTGGGTGCGGGGACTCCTCAGGACAGATTACCTCCGTAGATTCTGGCATCTCTGTGGGAGCCACCTCTTCGGCTGCTTTAGAAGCATCCATGGGGTCAGAATTGGCGTCTGCTCCAGTACCGATTTCGCCAGAACAAGCCACGACCGCCGCTAGCACCAGAACAAACATCCCCACACGAGTATATAAAGTCATTGGCCTCCATTTGGGTAAGTCCTGTACCATCCCTCACACTGGAGAACGGCCTAAGCCGCACAACGTTACAGAATCCCGCCCGGATAGCACCAAAGTAACCCTCATTTCGGACAGCTGCTCCCGCAACCTCATCTTTCTTAGCTCATTTCTCCTTGACGATATGAACGGTGATGCCAACCGACATATAATCGGACAAGCACCTTACCCGAACAGATATGTACGTTAATCCAAGCCGCCTCACATCTCTCACCTTGTTATTATCTCCACTGACCAGGATCGTTAGCAGCCTGCAAGAACTTCTCGCTATGCTCTTCGTGCTTTAAAACTCATCGAGGAAAGGAAGTTGTCAATATGGACTATGTCAAGCTAGGCGACACCGGCCTGGAGGTCTCAAGGATTTGCTTTGGTACATGGCAATATGGCGGAGAATGGGGAAGCTACAACAAAGAAGATGCCTTGTCTGCCATCCGAACGGCGCGAGAAGAGGGGGTCAACTTCTTCGACACCGCACAAGCCTACGGCTTCGGTCAAGCCGAACAGGTGCTCGCCGAAGGGCTTGGCGATGAACTCAAGTCCAAGCGTGACGACCTGGTGATCGCCACGAAAGGCGGTCTGCGCCCCGGGGAAGAAGCCTACCCGCGCGATGCTGGAGAGCAATGGCTGCGTACAGGTCTGGAAGAGAGCCTCAAACACCTTGATCTGGACTACGTGGATCTCTATCAGGTGCACTGGCCCGATCCGGACACATCCCCAGAAGAGACTGCCGGGATCCTCGATCAATTCGTGCAGGAGGGCAAAGCGCGCTACGTCGGCGTTTCCAACTACGACATCGATCAAATGAGAGCGTTCCAGAAACACCGCAATCTCGATACGCTTCAACCGCCATACCATATGTTCCGACGCGAGATCGAGGCAGATGTGCTGCCATATTGCCGGGAAGAGGACATCGGTGTGCTCATCTACGGTCCATTAGCACACGGATTGCTGACGGGAAAATACACGTTCGAGACCGATTTCCCCGAGAATGATTGGCGCAGCAGCAGCGACGTCTTTCAGGGTGGGGAATTCAAGCGCAACCTCAACGTCGTCGATCATCTCCAGGATCTGACAACCCTGCAGGATCTCACCCTCCCGCAGCTGGCCGCAGCATGGACACTGGCGCACCCCGCCGTACACTGCGCGATCGTCGGCGCACGCAACTCCAAGCAAATTTCCGAGACAGCGCAAGCCGGTGATATATACCTGGACGAAGACACGCTGAACTCAATTGACACGATTTTGGAGGAAGCCGCACCCGTTGGAGGACCGACACCTGAATGAGGCTTGTTCTCCAGATTAATCGATAGGGGCGACCGGCCGGTCGCCCCTACGTGACGTGATGATTTGCCAACCTGCGTGAAAATTCCATCGATGAAAATTTATTTTGCCCGGTGACAGGTCGCTTAACCTGATCCCAAATCCCTAAAAACTTCTACCTCAGGTATCACCTTCTCAGCGATTAACTCCAGGGGCATGATCTTGTGGGGGTTAGGCATGTTGAAGATGGCCTGGTCGAAGCCCAATTCGGCCAGCTGTCGGCAGGTCTCGATCATCGAATCAGCGGTGTCATCACCGTCAATCAGATGGACCGTACCCAGCGTGGTCTTCTCGATCTCAGCGTAATCGCGACCCAGGACATCACAGTGCCCCTTGAGCACATCCAACTTATGCTTCAGCGTGTCCATCCCTGCACGCAGGAACAGATTACAGGCATCGGCATACTGCGCCACAAATTTGAGCGTCTTCTTCTCCCCCATGCCGCCAATCATGATCGGGGGGTGTGGTTTGGAGAGCGGCAGGGGGCTCAGTATCGGTTTCTTCAGTGTGTAATGCTCGCCTTCGTAAGCCGAGCGGTCATCTTTAAACATCTGGTGCGCGATCTGAAGAGCCTCTTCGAGCATTTCGAAGCGTGTCGCCACGGGCGGGAACGGGAAGCCCATCCCCAGCGCTTCCTCTTCATACCAGGCGGCGCCGACCCCGAAATATGCCCGGCCGCCGGATAACACATCCAGGCCTGTGACCTGCTTGATCAAAAATGCCGGTTCGCGGTAGATCACGCCGCTCACCAACGTCCCCAGCTTGATTTGTTCGGTCACCGCCGCCAGGTAGTGCAGCGTGCTGTAACCCTCCAGCATGGGGTCATCCTCGTCGCCAAGCCCCGGCGCGATCTGGTAGAAATGGTCCATGACCCACAAACTGGAAAATTCGCCCTGGTCCGCAATTTGTGCGATTTCGGCCAACTTCTCCCCAGTGCTCTCCGGAGTACCGGGCCAATTGAAGCGTGGAACCTGTAATCCAATTTTCATCAGGATCTCCTTCAGGACACATGATTATGCAGGAAGTATATCGGACGGTCAGCCTCGAGAGTAATTATTCTCTCTGCATTTCCTTAGAGATGCGACCGCCGCGATCAGCCGTTCGTCGCATTGAAACATCTTCCGGACAGAAGTGTGGAAAGACCGAATGAGCTTCTCGAGTCTTTTCGTTTGATTTGCAGTAGCAACGTCCCCCAAGGAAAAGGCTGTCACCGGATTCGGTGACAGCCTTCAGGTCGTACTTTGCCAGCACTTTGCTAAAACAGTGCAGTAGTATTGTCATTGACGCTATTCGACACTTTCAGGATCATCCACCGAGACGCCTTCATACCATCCCTCCCAGTACCCCGCACCTTCCGCGAAGAAATCGTAATTCGGCTGGATATCTTCCGTCAGATCGACGACCTGCCCCTCTTCCAGCTCACGTGTAGCCGGGATTGTGACCTCTGTGCCGTAGTCGTTTTCGGTCTTAAAGTCCTCATCAAAACCGGGTGTGCCCACCGGTTTGCTCTGGCGCTCTCCGCCTTTGGCGGTGTAATCCGCCGGGACCTCATATTCCGGGTAGATCGCTTCGTACGGGCATACGGGCACACACGCGTTGCAGTCGATGCAGGTGTCCGGGTCGATGTAGAACATCGGCCACTCATCCTTGGGTTTGCCCGGGACAATGCATTCCACCGGGCAGACCTCGACGCAGCTTCCATCTCTCAGACAAAGGCTCGTGATAATGTACGTCATCTTGCATACCTCTCCACTAAATTACCTGAACAGGATAATGCTCGTAACGCGGATATCGTTCTACCTTGGGAGAATGACCCATAGCCCTGGCACGTTTTAGTTGGATGAGTTTGCGGGCAATATGTGAAGAGCGGAACGTAACCGCTATTTCCGATCCGGATGAAGTCGTGGAACGCCAAACCACATCCTGACTTCAGTATAACAAGAACGGAAAAAGAATGATCCGCCTCCAGAGGGCAGATTAACACTAAGCTCCTTTCCCGCCAGCGCCGAGGGAGCAATTAACTTCAGATCGCACTTATCCCGACGCCCTTTCCTGTACGTAAGCTTACATCAGGACCACACAGACATACTTAATACCTGATCCCAAGCTCCCAAATCTCCCATTCCACTGTCAATAATTCTGACCTATAATATCCATATTCGCCAAATAAGGAGGGCACAATGGCAGGGGTACGTTTGCTTATTGGCACTCAAAAGGGTGCGTTCATCCTCACTTCTGATGAAAGCAGGAAGAAATGGAGCGTTGACGGCCCGCACTTCGGTGGCTGGGAGATCTACCACATGACCGGTTCACCGGTAGATCCGCACCGGCTCTACGTTTCTCAGTCAACCGGCTGGTTCGGGCAGGTCATGCAGCGCTCTGATGATGGAGGGAAGACCTGGGAGACGGTCAGCAACGAATTCCTCTACGACGGTGACCCCGGCACCCACCAGTTCTACGACGGCACGCAGCACCCGTGGGAGTTCGCGCGTGTCTGGCACCTGGAACCTTCCTTGACCGACCCGGATGTAATTTACGCCGGTGTCGAGGACGCCGCTCTCTTCCGCTCGGACGATGGAGGCGGTAGCTGGCAGGAACTGCCAGGTTTGCGGGAGGCCAAAGGTCATTTATGGTCACCTGGAGCGGGAGGCCTTTGCCTGCACACGATTGTTCTTGTTCCAGAAAATCCAGAGCGCATGTTTGTCGCTATCTCCGCCGCCGGTGCGTTCCGCACCGATGATGGGGGCGAGAGCTGGCGACCGATCAATAACGGGCTTGTTTCAGCCTACGAAATCCCCGAGGAAAAAGCGGACGTTGGCCATTGTGTGCACCGTATCGCCATTCACCCCTCCAATCCAGAAGTGCTCTTCATGCAGAAACACTGGGATGTGATGCGCAGCGATGACGCCGGTGAAAACTGGTACGAGATCAGCGGCGACCTGCCCTCCGATTTCGGCTTTCCGATCGCCACACACGCACACGAGCCCGAGACGATCTATGTCATCCCCATCAAAAGCGATTCGGAACACTACCCGCCGGACGGTAAACTGCGCGTCTACCGCAGCCGCAGCGGCGGCAACGAATGGGAAGCGTTGACCAATGGGCTGCCACAGGAGAACTGCTACGCAAACATTTTGCGCGATGCCTTTGCGGTCGACGGGCTGGAGGATTGCGGGCTCTACTTCGGCACGACCGGCGGCGAAGTGTATGCATCAAGCGACTCGGGCGACACGTGGAAAGCGGTTGTACGCGATCTTCCACGCGTGATGTCCATCGAGGTACAAACGCTGCCATGATTCGCGTTATCCTTCCTTACCACCTGCGTAACCTGGCAAAGGTCGGTCGCGAGGTCGAGTTGGAATTCGAGGGGGATGCCACCCTCGGCAGCGTGCTTGACGGTCTAGAAGAAGAATACCCGGTCCTGCGCGGGACAATACGCGATCACGCCACAAAGAAACGTCGAGATTTCTTACGTTTCTTCATTCTTCAAGAGGATTGCTCAAACGAGCCCTATGAATTTCCGCTGCCGGACGAGATCGTCTCCGGAGAAGAGCCCTTCCGTATCGTAGGCGCGATGGCGGGGGGTTAGCCAGGCAGCAATCCATAGGAGAGAAGAACGATACCCCGAAGGACAGAAAGTCGGCTGGTGGGCGAAGACCGTGCAGCTCGATCTGGAAACCAAAGGCATCATCGTCCGCGACGATACTACACCGCTGCGCTGGCGTCGGGTCAAATAGGTTCCTATCTCAAAACCAACTGTTATAGGCTAGGTAAGTGAATTCGCTACCTGCAACATTCACCGCCCGCATTCAATCCACATTTGGCCAGTCGGGGAAAACCTGGCTCAAATGTCTTCCCGCTCTCCTCAACCAACTCGCCGAACGCTGGTCACTCACCTTAAGTCAGCCTTTCCCGGACATGAGCTACAACTACGTAACCCGCGCACGACTGGCGGATGGCACGCCGGCTGTGCTAAAGGTCGGCGTGCCGAACCCGGAGCTGACGACTGAAATCGCCGCTCTGAGACATTTCAATGGAGAAGGCTCCGTTCAACTCTTAGAGGCTGACCCGGAAGCCGGCGCTTTGCTCCTTGAATGTATTGAACCAGGCGATCCTGTCTTCACTCTGAACGACGATGCACTCGCGACCTCCATCGCCGCCCGGCTCATGGGTCAACTGCATCGTCCGCCTCCTGAAGATGGTCCTTTCCGCACGATTGCCTGCTGGGGAAAGGGGCTCGAGCGGCTTCGCTCCACCTTCAATGGCGACAGCGGCCCATTCCCAGACCAGCTTGTTGACCGGGCCGAACGCCTGCTTGTTGAATTATCTACAAGTCAGGCAGAGGCTGTCCTCCTCCACGCCGATCTTCACCACTGGAACATCCTCACTTCGCAGCGGTCGGATTGGCTGGCCATCGACCCTAAGGGACTGATCGGTGAGAGGGAATACGAAGCCGGAGCATGGCTTCGCAACCCCATTCCCCTCTTACTTGACTGGTCAAATGTTAAGGGCATCACCCATCGACGCCTTGACCAATTTGTCGATTTGCTGGGATTGGACCGACAGCGGATGATCTCTTGGGGCCTTTATCAGGCCATACTGGCGGCATGGTGGAGTTTTGAAGAAGCAAACCAGAACTTTGAAGGTCTCCTGGGGATCGCAGAGCTGCTGGCAACGATCGAATAAAAACCCCAGCTGGATAAGATCATTGGCTTTTTAAGCATCCTACAAATTAGTCTTTAAAAGAGCAGGACTGGGACATCGAAGTATGTGAACCGATCCAATCAACCGTAGACGAGACCGAACGAGTGAAGGTATACGCCTTGCCCGGAGTCGAGACCATGGCCTGCACGCTGCACCATGGCCCGTTTGTAACGATCAGCCAGGCTTATGAAACCATCATGCGGTGGATCAGCGAAAACGGTTACCAGATCACCGGTCCAGCGCGAGAGGTCTACTTGAGATCGGCTGAAAATGACAGCCAGGAGAACTCCGATAACTTGACCGAAATCCAATTTCCTGTCCAAAAGAGTTAGCCCGGATTCCCTTTATCAAATCCCGTCAACCGCTAGAACATAGCCACCTTTGGTGTAATCGAAGGTGGCTCTTTTCTTATCCCCCAGCCCGTGAATCTACGAACACCGGCGAGAAGACCAATATGGCAGTCGATGCCTGTCGCTTAAAGTCTGACGATTGATATAAACTTGTACACCGGTTTAAGAAACACTGGAGGACACAATCGGAAACGATGTGCTCGTCAGGAGCTACTTTGATACGTTCTTCTCCGGCCCCGCAAGGCATTCTGAAGTGCGATCCTGGCTTACAGACGACTTCACGTTTCAAGGGCCTCTGATGTCGGCAGAGAACGCTGAAGATTACGTGCGCCAAGTAACCGCGATGGGTGACGAATTGGAAATGTATGCTGCAGTAAGGCAGCTCGTAGCTCAAGGGGACCTTGTCGCCGCACTGGTAGATTTCCAATCACCTGCGGGAGTAATCCCTTACGCACAATGGTTCACCATAAGGGATGGAAAGATCGCTCAACTTGAGGTCATCTATGACCCGAGACCTTTCTTGCAAAGAGGTTCCTGAATTTCTCTACACCAATTTGGTGTTCCCCTTAAGGAGGGGCGACCATGAAAGACCAGACTGCTCCTGTCGTGAATCCATCGGCGATCTTCATGCTGGCTACATCTCTAACCGTCGCAGCACTTACCATCATTGCTTCAATGGCCGGGATCATTTCTCCAGCCAGATTCTATCCTTCTGAAGCGCTTCGTCAGTTTGCGCTTGCCAATGATGTGACCAACCTGATCATTGGTGTGCCCATCCTTCTCGGCTCGATTTGGCTTGATCGACGAGGCAAGTACATCGGACAATTGCTGTGGCCAGGTGCGCTGATGTACACGCTTTACAATTATCTCGCCTATGTGGTTGCCCTGCCGATAAGCTGGCTTTATATCGCCTACCTTTTAATCGTCGCGCTTGGTATCTATTCGCTTGTACCTGCCGTAGCGAACATCGATTTCGACACCGCCCAAGCACGCCTCAAGGGGAGGGTTCCGGATCACTTCGCAGGTGCCGTCCTTTTGCTGCTAGGTGGTTTTGTATTCATCCGCGTATTCGGGGTGATAACCTCCGCTGAGTTGAGCGCAGCTACGGTCGAAATCACGGAGCGATCACTCCTGCTGGCTGATGCACTACTCGCCCCGGCCTGGATCATCGGAGGCGTTATGCTCTGGATGAGGAAACCATTGGGATACGCGACCGGGCTCGCGCTGCTCTTCCAGGGGAGTATGCTCTTTATTGGTCTGATCGTCGTGTTTCTGCTCCAGCCACTTGTCATATCCGCCGCAATCCCTTGGCTAGACATTGTCGTGGTGTCATTAATGGGGCTCATTTGTTTCGTCCCTCTCGTGCTCTATTGGCGCGGGATTTCCAGGAGTTGAAGGAATGGGTAATCAAAAACACGTCATTTATGGCAGCGGTCCGCTAGGTGCAGCGGTGATGCGCGCTCTGCGCAAGCGAGCATATCCGATCCAGATCATCAACCGCTCGGGTGAGCGCTCAGCGGATATCCCCGATGATGTTGAGATCATCGCGGGTAATGCTTTCGATGTACAGTTCAATCGGGAAGTCTTGGTCGGTACTGAGGTGGTTTACCAATGTGCCCAGCCACCTTATCACCAGTGGGCAGATAAGTTCCGTTCACTACAGGATGCTATTCTCGAAGGGGCAGCCGCAAACGGAGCAAAACTCATCGCCGGCGAGAATCTATACATGTATGGTGATACCGATGGCAAAACGCTTAAGGAAGACCTGCCTTATTGTGCACATACCCGCAAAGGGCGCGTGCGGGGAGAAATGGCCGAAGCGCTGCTGACCGCACACCGGGATGGCAAAGTGAAGGTGGCTATGGCGCGCGGCTCGGATTTTTATGGCCCAGGCGTGCTGAGCTCAGCCGTCGGCGAACGTGTGTTCGCCTCTGCGATACAAGGAAAGAGCGCCCAGTTTATGGGGGATCTTGATCAACCTCACACTTTTACCTACATCGATGATTTCGGTGAAGCGATGGTTACGCTAGGCGAGCGCGAGGAAGCCTTAGGCCAGGCCTGGCATGTACCCAATGACAGGCCAGAAATCAGCCAACGTGAATTTGGGAAGATGATTTTCCAGGAACTGGGCAAGCCGGCCAAACTGAGCAGGATGGGACGCATGATGTTGTGGATTGGAGGCTTGTTTATCCACGAGGCGCGTGAGTCAGCTGAAATGCTGTATGAGTTTGAAAAACCATTTGTAGTCGATAGCTCGAAATTTAAACAGGCTTTCGCTCTTCAACCGACCCCAATACAGGAAGGCATTCGCCGAACGATCGAATGGTACCGATCCTACCTGGCCGATAGATGACCCTTCTCAACTACCAGGATAGGAGATTCACTATGATTGCATAAAAAGAAAGCGCGCATTGCGTTGAGTCTTCCCTCCCAACATCGGATGATGACTGACGTTCATTTGACATGGACAGACTCGACGTAAGACAGGAGGGACAATTCCGCTTGGCATACAAAAGCCCTGCAGTCGATCCCAGCCAAATGGCCAGGCGCGGTACCCTGCGATCAGGTGGTGAGCAAAGCTCACGAATCGTTTAGATTGTTATTGTTAATGTAGTGAATTAGTAATAATCACGATAGAGGATCTCAATCAGATACTAATGGGAGAAATGGATGCGCTACCAAAAACAACTTGCCTGGCTGATCCCGCTGATCTTCGTATTGGCTCTCTTCGCAGCAGGGATGGGTTTGTTTTACCAAACTCCCGGTGCACCTTATGAGTTCACCAGTCATCGCGGGGAGATGGTGACCATTAATGGTCGCGGAATCTACGCGAACGACACTGTAAGCATGGCTGCCCAGCAGCAGGGGAACGACATAGTCACTCTGGCAGTCGGGCTGCCTCTTTTAGCAATTTCTACATGGTTCTCGTTTCGCGGCTCGCTGCGCGGCAGGCTTCTTCTGACAGGCACGCTTGGCTTTTTCCTATACACATATATTTCCATGGCGATGCTGACCTCCTTTAACCCTCTTTTTCTGGCCTATGTCTCCTTATTCACCCTTAGCCTGTTTGCATTCATATTGAGCATGTTGTCTTTTGACGTGAACACACTACCTGAACACTTCAGCGAAAAATTGCCACGCCGCTGGATTGCCGCGCTCCTATTCTTCGTTGGGGGATTTCTTGTGCTCGCATGGCTCGGACGGATCATCCCCCCAC
This sequence comes from uncultured Anaerolineales bacterium, assembly GCA_965603565.1. Classification (GTDB taxonomy): domain Bacteria; phylum Chloroflexota; class Anaerolineae; order Anaerolineales; family E44-bin32; genus E44-bin32. The sequence continues at coordinate 23,202 of CBFDDM010000030.1, forward strand.
TCCTGAATGGTACGACCCCAGCGCTTGAGAATACGACTACACTGGTCATACAGGCAATGGATCTGGGCCTGGTCGCTCCGCTGGCAATCCTCGCCGCGATCTTGCTTCTCCGCAAGAATCCCTGGGGCTACCTCTTATCATCGGTAGCCCTCATGAAGGGCATCACCATGGGACTCGCTGTGAGCAGCATGGCGATCAACATGGCATTGCGTGGAGTCCCTGAGGAGCTTGGCATCATGATCCCCTTCCTGGTCATAACATTGCTGAACCTGGTCATGGCCACACTGCTTCTGAAGAATGTCAAGTCTCCGGAACCGGCTCTCGTTTCAGGATGAACTCAATCCAGCGATGTCCATGAAATGTCGGAATCAAAACGAGATTCAATGAACAAAGAAAAAAACTCCCCGCAGGTGCCCTCTCACAGGGCCAGAAAGGAAGATCGTCATGAGACAAACGGCTGCAGCAGCAAACACGAGTGGAGCGGCATCTACAATCCTGCTGCTGGTCCTGGCTGCATCGGTAGTTTTCATCGCGCTGACCAACCGCAGGTTTCTGTGGATCAACGGTGAGCGCGCTGCGCTCATCACGCTCGTCGTGCTCGGCATGGCGATGTGCACGCGCGGTATCGGTCGGGTTGCAGAAACCGGAGCATGGACAAGCCCCCTGGCCATCGCTGCTTACATCCTTGGCGCCGCAATTCTGGCAATCACGGTGTGGATCTCGATTGGGAAGTCATTTCCATTCATCGCCGGAGCCCGCACTGCACTCATCGTCGTGGCCGCGCTAATTGGCACGAAGCTGCTCGTTTCTACGATCCATTCTCTTCTCGCTTGAAGGAGCAGGATAACTCGGGAGATTTCCGGCGATTTGTGTGCCTGGTTTCTCTCGTAGAGGAGCTGGGAGTATCCCGCTCCTGACATTGATTTCTGTCCGTAATCTCATAAGATAAGATTATCCACCAGATGGAGGGATCCAATGAACTTCTCACGGCTTTTGCTAGTAATTTTCGCTTTTTCGTTGCTCGTGAGCGCCTGCGCCGCTGCGCCAAATGAACTTGTCAATTCTCCTAGCGAAGAAGATGAAATTGCCGGCTTCTGGCAGGGATTGTGGCATGGCATCATTTCGCCCTTCGCCTTTATCGTTTCCCTGTTCTCCAACAATGTGGGCATCTACGAGGTGCACAACAACGGGAACTGGTACAACTTCGGCTTCATGATCGGCGTATCAATCATTTTCGGGGGTGGCGGTGGCGGTGCAGCTCGCCGACGGCGATAACGGACGGCCGTTTGCAGCATCTTTCACTTACACCCTCAGACCGAGAAGCAGCCATGCAAATAAATGAAGGCATCCTCGAATGGCTTCTGGACGGAGATATTTCCATCCAATACCAGGTTCATCGCGATTTGCTCGCCGAAGAACGTTCTGATCTTCAAGAACGCATCGTTGAGGAGGGCTGGGGCACCCGCTTCCTCTCCAGGCGGCTCCCCAACGGGCATTGGGGCCGGGAGTTCTACCAGCCGAAATGGATCAGCACGCATTACACTCTGCTCGATCTGAAGACGCTTCAAGCATCACCCGATCACCCGCTCATCCGCCAAAGCATCGAGATCATCGCAAACGAAAATAAGGGCGAGGACGGTGGCATCAACCCTGGCAAGACGATTAAAGAAGCCGATGTCTGTGTCAACGGGATGTTTCTCAATTATGCCTGCCACTTCGGTATCGACGAGGGTCATCTAATCTCGATTATCGACTTCGTCCTGGATCAGCAGCTGCCGGATGGAGGCTTCAACTGCCAGTACAATCGCCAGGGTGCCCGGCACAGCTCGATGCACTCGACGATCTCGCTCTTAGAGGGAATATGGGAATACAAACACAATGGCTATGACTATCGCTTAGCAGAACTCGACGCTGCCAGCGAAGCGGCGCGCGAGTTCCTGCTCATGCACCGCCTGTACAAATCCGATCATACCGGAGAGATCATCCACAAAAACTTCCTGAGGCTCAGTTTCCCGGGACGGTGGCTCTATGACATCCTGCGGGCGCTTGACCATTTTCAAGACGCCGGTGTCGATTGGGATGGTCGAATGTCCGACGCCATCGAGGCCTTGTTGAAGAAGCGCAGATCCGATGGACGCTGGCCATTGCAGGCGAAAATCCCGGGCAAAGTACACTTCGAGATGGAGACAGCCGGGCAGCCCAGCCGTTGGAACACGCTGCGCGCTTCAAGAGTGCTGCAGAAATATTCACCGGAGAGCATTGGAAAGCGTTCCTTGCAATGAGATGACAGTCTGAGTACGTGCGGGAAAGTTGGAACTCATTAGCCCTCCAGAGCGTCTTTAATGGCGAAATCAGACCTTTATACGGAGGTATAAAATGAAAAATCCACTTTCTTTGCCAGTTCTACTCCTTGCAGCTACATTGGCGATCAGCGGGTGTGCTGACGTCCCGATGGAGCAAGCCGGACCAGGCGAGGGTATTGATAACTATGAGAGTTTCAAATCCGCTCTTGAAGCAAGGACGCTTGAAGTTGAATTCGAGGATGAGATCGTTCAGGACTTCTTCGATCCGGCAGGTAAACTCATCTCGGTAGACGGCGAGGAGATTCAGGTCTTCGAGTTCCCTTCACAGGCGGATGCGGTACGGGCTGCTGGAAGCATCTCCCCCGAGGGCAGCTCCATCGGTACGACGATGGTGACCTGGATAGCCCCTCCGCATTTCTACCAGAGCGGTAATCTGATCGTGATTTACGTAGGTACTGACGCGGACACCATCCTAATGTTGGAAGAGTTGTTGGGAGAGCAATTAGCCGGAAGTTGATCTATCAAACCCAGACCAAGCGGGGCTCTCTCGAATCGGTCGAGAGAGCCCCTTTTCATTGAACTCAGCTGAGAATCGCGCCGTCACCTATTTGGCAATTCTCGATCCAAGAAATACAGTTTTTGTACGCCAAACCCTTTGACTTCGAATTCTCCCCGTTCGGTGCACTCGAACTCATCTTTGATCAGCTCGTAGGTGTGCTCGCTGATCGTGATCTGCATCGGTTCGGAGAGTGTTTCCATGCGCGCCGCCATGTTCACGCCGGGACCAAAGATATCATAGGCGTACTTCTGAACGCCCACAAGCGAACCAATGACCGGGCCGGAGTTGATCCTGATCCGGCAGTGCCAGGGCTCAGAGTGTGCGGCGTTGCGCCGTTCAATGTAGCGCAGCATGCGCAGCGCAGCCCGGGCGATGTTGGCGGCATGATCCGGATTAGTCTCCGGCAGCCCGGATACGGCCATATAGGCGTCTCCGACTGTACGAATCCGCTCACACGCAAATAAATCTGTGATGCGGTCGAACACGGTGAAGATATCGTTGATCTCGGTGACCAGAGATGCGGGATCTTTGGCGATCTCCTTCTCCGTGTGCCCCACAAAGTCGATCATAAAGATTGAGGCGCTGTCGAACAGCTGTGGGGTTACAGTGCCGTAGTCCTTCATCTCTTCGTAGACCGATTTCGGCATCACGTTGAGCAGCAGACGCTCAACACGGTCCTTTTCTCGTTGAAGCTCGCGCGCGTTTTTTCCGCCATTTTGGAGTACGACTCGAGCATGTACTCGGCTTGCTTTTGTTTGGTAAGACCCTGACACTCAACCATGAGCCGCCCATTCTCTCCCTCAGCGAGTTTCTTGATCTCGACCTGGATCGGTGTTTCGCGCCCGCTGATTTCGATTTCGATCTCGAAACTGTAGGGCCTTCCGGCTTCGAGGCGGTTTTGGGCACGGTCCCTTCTGAGATCCGGGATCCTATCCGTAAGCGGTTCATCAGGCTCACCCATCCTCGGGAACCACTTGAAGAAAGTGGCGTTCTCATAACGGACGCTCCAGTCTTCAGGTTCGATCACCGCGACACCGACGTTCAGTGACTGGGCAGCCTTAATAAACACGTCACGGCTGATTTCGAACTCTTCGCTCATTAACGCTCAGAGCTCTTGTTCACGATGAAATTCTTGAAGCTCATCATCTCATCTTCGACAGTCTGTACATCCTCGCTTTGGAAATCGTGATCCTCAAGCGTCTCTGTCATCAACAGCATAGATTCTTTAAAAACCTCTTCGCTGATGCCAAGATGGGCATGGACTCTTTCGATATGATCTGCCGTGTAACTTACCGGACCACTCATAAGCGATGAGACGAATTTAGTCTGATGGTCGATAAGACGCTTCATATCCGTCTTGGCGAAATAGGGGCTGATAAGCGGGGAATTCAGCATCTTTTCATAGAAGCTTGAAACAACCCTGCTGACGCTCGTAAAGCCTCCACATCGCTCAATAATCGATCGTGCCGTGAGTATCGACCTCCATCGAATTATCGGGTGGATAGGGATTTTGTAAGCAGATTGAGCATCTAACCGCTTGGATATTAAATACCGCTCGAAGTATACACACGGGAAACTATTTGGAGCAGTTTAGTCGAATAAGTAAAAATAATTAGCACCTCAACAAAATCCCATCTCTATCCGACATGTTCAATATAAATCCACATATGTAAGTCATCTTCCAGAAAACAATATACATTGATCTTATTTGGTTAAATTGCGGGATGGCAGTTCTCATCCCCACTGTCTGACTGAAGAGACTCGAAACGGCATGATAAAGGAGAGGCGTTTCACCAATGCGAATTAGTAAGCAACATTTGATAACCACGATCATGGTCGCTGCTTTGCTCGTCCTGGCATTTGTGCCAGTCACCGGGACCGAAGCTGATCCCGAAGCAGAGTTGACCTATGAAATTAAAGCAACGAATGCAAGGTTAAACCGATTGGTTGGAAAGCCGGTAACAGAATACGTTCAAGGGATCCCAGCTGAACCGGTTCACTCATTCGTCTGGGATGGAAATGGATCCAATTTCCTTGAAGACGCTGAAGCGAAAGTCGAGATCGATCCTGTTTCAAACACTGGTGAGATCAAAGTCGAATGGACCGATTTGGATGGCAATGAATGGGAATTAGAACAGACAGTGTTCCTACCACTTCCCCCACATCCGACAGGCTTGCGCGCCACGAGTTTAGAGGAAACGGAATTCGTCCAAGATGACCCCGTGCCCGTTGACGTTTACTTACACGGTGATACAACGGCGGGTGGCCCGGTCCTGCCCACAATCTTCAATAACCTGGCGACATGGGGTCCGGCCGAAGTCACTTTGAACGGTGAAGCATTCGAGAACCCATATGACGGACCGGTTCCACTTTGGGTGACACACACGATGCTCACTGCCGGCGTTCGCAACGATGACGGGGCGGTAACCGTAAATGGGGGCACCATCTATAACCCGACCCTTCGAGACCAACCTGGTGATATCGATTACGACGATATGGAATACCATGTCATCTTTCACGATGCGCCCGGACCGGGAGCCACTGAGAATTTCCCACCACCACTTTCGTTCTTCTACCACCTGACGTTTGAATCTGTAAAGGTTGAGATCAGGGCTGGCGAGTAAGGCAGAAGCATAACTGAGAGTATCAAGTGCCCGGCACCTTTGAGGTGCCGGGCACTTTTTAGTATGTCAGATTAGACGATCCTGATCAGTCCGATTATTCTATATAATGAAAATGTTATGAGCCCATTCTAAGGAGCAGCCGATGCTTGAACAAAACCGAGCTTTTAATGAAATCGATTCGCGGTTAACCCGCTGGATGGCGGCGAATGGTGTGCCGCTCCTGCGCATAAGCCTGGGTTTGATTTTCTTCTGGTTTGGCGTGCTTAAGTTTTTCCCCGGTCTCAGCCCGGCCCAGAGTCTCGCCGGGGATACGATCGAGGTACTGACCTTTGGAGTGATCAGTTCATCCACGGCGGTGATCTTGCTGGCGATATGGGAGTCGCTCATCGGTATAGGATTGCTCACCGGATTCTTCTTGCGCGGCACCCTGTTGCTGCTCTGGGTTCAGATGCTGGGTACGCTCACGCCGCTTTTCATCTTTCCAGAAATGACTTTTAATATCATCCCATACGCACCCACGTTGGAAGGTCAATACATCATCAAGAACCTCGTCTTGATCAGCGCCGGCATCGTAATTGGCGCGACCGTGCGGGGCGGCCGGCTCACCTCCGAAGAGAAATAGTCCATCCACCCAACAGCACCCCTGTAACGACGACATACACTTGACCCTGGAGAGTCCACTTATGACAGAGCAAAATTCATCACAGAGCAACCGCTGGTTTTTCGGTGTGATCCTGGGCATCGGCGTCGCCGTAGCCCTGGCAATCTCGCTTGACAACATCGCAGTAGGCATCGGTGCCGGGGTCGGGATCGGCGCAGCAATGGCGATCGGCCTGTACCGGAAGGACAGAGATTCTTCTTAATCGTGAAATATCGGTTGTCACCGATAGAAACAAACCATAGCGGGGATGACCACCTCAAGGTAATATGTAGCCATGCGGTTTGAACTCATCGCGCTGGACGCGGACGACACGCTCTGGCATAACGAAATATATTATCGCCGCGGGCGAGAGATCTTCACTCGGGTCATGGCAAAACATGACATGCCGATACCGGATGATGCCCGCCTTCATGAGATCGAGCTCTCCAACCTGGAATTTTATGGGTATGGTGCCGTCGGGTTTGCGGTTTCGTTGGTCGAGGCGGCAATCGAAATGACGGGTGGCCAGATCCCTTCCGAAGATCTACTGACCCTGCTAAACGTCTCCAAAATGATTATCGCTGCAGAAGTAGAGTTGTTCGAGGGTGTCGAAGAGGCCCTGCAGAGACTTTCAAGCTCACACCAGTTAATGCTCATCACGAAGGGCAACGAACTGCATCAAGCCACAAAGGTCGAACGCTCTGGCTTGCTACCCTATCTAAATGATGTAGAGATCGTGGCCAATAAAACCCCCGACATATATCGCGCTATCCTCGAGCGCACAGGGACCCCGCCTGAGCGCTTTATCATGGTCGGCAATGCGATGCGTTCCGACATCCTGCCGGTGTTGGCTATCGGCGGTAGCGCCGTTTATATTCACAACGAATTGACCTGGATCCACGAAAATTCTCGCGCAGCCGGTCTCCCTACGGATCGATTCTTTGAAATCGACAAAATACTCGATCTCCCCGATTTAATCTATGCACTCGAGGGCTGATGTTGATATGCATGCAAACCAGGAGCAACGAGAAGTCATTAAAACTGAGCACCTGACACTCACCACGCTCGATGCGCGCGATCTCTGTTTGTACCTCGATCAACCAAACAAGCCACTCATTTCCGTCAAAACGACTTTATCTCCCGAAATGCTGGCAGATGGCCTTCGACGGGCAATTAATATGAAGATTGATAAGCTGGGAGATGCGAAGGAAGCGGCCAAACTACGGTACATATTGGTGGATCGGGGTACATGCTAAATCCAGGGGCATTGGAACAAGGCTGGTCCTTATCAACGGATATTCTCAAAGGTGAAAAATGCCACCCACTTGCATTAGCTCGAAACCGACAAATCTGAACGTTATAGCCTCCCTATTCCTTTTGATCACGCTTACAGGCTGTACGGAAAACACTTCACCTCCAGGACCGAACAACCATACAGGCACGGTCGCTGCCGCGGGCTACAGCCTTCATCGCTGGGACCGAGGCCTTACTGTGCTCGTGTTCCACGACGCCCCGGCAAGTTCCTTTTGTGAGGGCACAGGTTCCAGTCTCAAAACAGAGTATGTCCTTGGGTGCCAGGCCAGATCTGAATCCGGCATTGAATATGCCTGGGAGATTCGGACTGAGAATGGAGAAGAGGCAACGATCCGGATTGGCACTGAACAAATCAGCATATCCGATGATGTTCTTTTTCTTTTACGGAAGGAAAATGGATCCACGAGGTTGCAGCGACTTGATCGCGATCTTTCTTCCCTTGAGTTTGAGCACGAAGCCGTATCCCAGTTTGCTGAGATCGACTCAGCGCTTCAGGCGTTTATCACATCGCTTCGGTGAACCCGCAGAAGCATCGCTCCTTCTCTAGCGTATTTCATTGTATGATTTCGTTGGGAATATCTTCTCGTAATTGCGGATCAATCTAACCGCACACAGAGTTGTCCGCGGATCGGATTAGATGAATGACTGCTCGAGTCGTCATAACTGGGATGGGCACGATCAACTCGCTTGGGAACAGTCTCCCGGAAACATGGGGCAATCTCCGTAATGGAGTGGCCGGCGTAGGTCCCCTCACTCTTTTCGATCCCTCCAACTTAAACATCAAGGTCGCCTGCGAAGTAAAGCAATTTGATCCTGAAGTGCAGCTTGGCGCCAAAGAAGCGCGCCGCCGGGACCGCTTTGAGCATTTTGCCTACATCGCTGCTAAGGAGGCGCTCGCCCAATCAGGACTCGAGATTACGGACGACAACGCCCACCGCATCGCCTCGATCATCTCCTCTTCTGGGGGCGGACTGGGCACGGTGGAGGAGTCCTTTCTGACCTTGCTGGACCGCGGCCCACGCGCAATGAACCCTTTCACCACACCCAAATACATGTCGAGGGGTGCAGCCGGT
>CBFDDM010000031.1:0-31445 GCA_965603565.1 uncultured Anaerolineales bacterium
GCCAGGCCTGGCAAGCGGCGAGGATGGACTCGGTGCACTGGCCCTCACCGAACCGGACGCAGGCTCGGACCTGGTCGGCGGCATCCGCACCAAAGCCGAGAAAGATGACGGCGAATGGATCATCAACGGCAGCAAAGCCTGGATCACCAACGCGAGCTACGCGCCGTTCATCATCACGCTCTGCAGGACCGACCCCGCTGGCGGCTCGAAATCGCTCAGCTTGATCGTCGTGCCGGCCGATACGCAAGGCCTTCACATCCATCCCAAGGAGAAAAAGATGGGCGTGCGCGCCTCCCCCACCCATGCCATCACGTATGAGAACGTGCGCGTGCCCCTCGATCACCTGCTCGGTGAGGAAGGCGATGGCTTATACCAGACTCTTCAGACACTGGATGGCGGGCGCATCAGCATCGGGGCACTTTCGGTCGGATTGGCACGCGCCGCGCATGAAGAGGCGATCCGCTATGCAAGGGAGCGCGAAGCCTTCGGTAAGCCTATCTCCAAACGTCAGGCGATTCAATGGATGATCGCGGACGCGGCCTGTCAGATCGACGCCGCCAGATTGCTGGTTTACAAAGCGGCCTGGCTGAAGGAGCGCGGTGAATTTTTCAATCGCGAAGCGGCCATCGCAAAACTCTACGCCACGGAGATGGCCGAGCAGGTTTCAAGAAACGCAATCCAGATCCTGGGAAGCTACGGCTACAGTCAGGAGTATCCCGTCGAACGCATCTACCGCGACGCTCGTTTGATGACCATCGGGGAGGGCACGAGCGAGATTCAGCGCATGGTCATCGCCCGGCGCGAGCTAGGCGAAGAATAACGGACGAATTGACGCTTGAAAATCAGCGTTTAACAAGAAAACGACCCCCAGAAAATCTGGGGCTCATCTTATTCGTCCTCAATCTAATTTGCTATTTGATCCAGACCAGCCGCCAGGTCCGATTCGGTGACAGGACCCACCCACTGCTGCATGACGTTCCCTTCGCCGTCTAGCAGGAAGATATGCGGCTGGTAGCGGTAGCCTAGCTGCTGTTTGAACGGATCCACCCGGGGATCATCAATATCCAGATATACGAATTCCACCCGATTGATATACTCCACCTCGAGCCCATGCACGATGGGCGCTATTGACCGGCACGTCGGTCACCAGAAGGCGAAGAACTCGACCAGCATCGGCTTGCCAGAGGCGAGATCGATCGTCGTCGGGTCAGTCGCCGCCAATCCCTGCTTGGGTGTCGGTAGTACTTGCGCATTGGATTCTTCTTCCGATGCCGGCGTCTGAGTGGCCACTTCGACTGGAGCCGGTGTGTCCTCAGCCTGTACCTCTGCAGGTAGCATCTCGGAGGTCGCTGTCGGCGCGGTTTGCGTTGAGTCGCTGCACGCCGCCACCAATACGACCGCAAGTGTGAATATTACGAATCGTAAATATATGATTGTTCGCTGCATTGATTATCCCTCACCTGAGTTGTGATTTGACTTGGCTGGTCAGGTTAAAGGATATCAAAGAATCCTTAATTATTGATTACACGTACTTACGGTCTATTCTGTGTCCAATCTCATCGCGAGCGATGATTTATGGCTGATCAGATCGAATGGATGGACCCTCCGGGAGAATGATCATGTACATGTCGACCTCATCAGTACCGGACTTCCCCCAATTACTGGTGAAGACGACTCTTGTAAAGTCAGTGTTGACACTCGCCTGGGGCTCTGCCCAGTAGTCTTTTTCGTGACCATCATCCACCACTGATTGTGTATGCGCCAGCCTGACGATCTGTCCATTAGATTTGAGTTCAATAGCGAAAACGACATCGTCCATCCATGTCGCCGAAGGTCTTGCTCCGCTGTACGTGGAAACCAGCGCCCATCCAGGGCGATCAACGGCGCGACCTGAGAAATGGAAGCCGAGCGGGGAATGGCTGAAATCGATCGATGCAAGCGATGTTACTTCACCCGTCTCAAGATCGAGCATCGAGATCTCATCTTTCGGGATATCCTGGAAAACGAGCAGCTCGCTACCGTCATGGCCGATGGCGATGTCTGAATGCCCGACAACGGGGAGCAGGTTGCGGGCTTCTGACAACGTCTGGTCGTAGACCATCAGCCCGCAAGGTTGACTGTCAGCTTCTGCATTAGCGGGTCCACATGTTTCATCATGATAGGCCAACAGGTAGTTGCCGTTAGGGCTGATCGTGACCGAATCGATCTCAGACCCGGAGGGTACTTCCCGAACCGCGCTGATGCTGTCCTCGACTTGATCGTAAACGAGGAGTGCAACCGTCTCCCAGTCCTGATCCTGAGCCATCAACCCCCAGTAACGTCCGTTCAGTGATGGGCTACCCTCGTAGCGCATCCAGGCTGCGGCCAGATTGGTTCCGGGAAAATCCTTTTGAAAATCATGGATTACTTGAGTTTTATCCAGGGCAAGGTCATACACCATCAGCGCAGTCTCGTCGAAGAAGTAAATCTTCAAGGGATCTTCAGGATCCCATCGTGGATCAACCACTATGGGAAGCTCTCTCAGCGGTACGAGATTCTGGGCGTCAAAAACATACCAGCGCGCCTCTGTGCTTCGTACCAGCAGCAACGTGCCGTCGGCGTTGTATGACTGCACCCGGCTGTACTCATTCTTCATGCCACCAGAGGGATCGTCAGGGGCGAGATCACGCCCTCGATCTGTCACCCGCAGCAGGCAGTTTCCAAAAACCGGATCGAGGAATACCTCACCGACTGCCGGCTCGGTCTTTGCGGGTACCGTAACGACCGAGCGGTCAAACGTCGGCGATTTTGGCTTTGAACAGCTCTGAATCGATTCCGGTGTAAAGACCGGTGCGCGGGGCGTATAAACCTCGGCCTGGACTTGATCATCATCGCTTCCAGCGGTGATGATCCCGACCTCGGCCAGATCCGAGCAGGCTGCCATCGCCCCCAGGATGACAAGTGATAATAGTGCGGACAGACTCCTGTTCATTACCCACCCCATGAGACCTATTCCAATTCGTACTGGAATCTACCGCCAATTTTCAGCCGGGACAATTCTTTGTAACACCTCTTACCGGCGATGAACGCAAGTCATGTTAACCTGCTTTTGGAGGGTGATATGCAACCTGATGTGAAGCTGGAGATATACATCGACAGCGACTGCCCAAATTGTGATTACAGCCTCGACCTGGCCGATTGGGTAAGAAAGCAGTTTCCAACCTTATCTATAAGAGTGATCGATCTGAGAGAGAGCACCGAGCAGATTCCAGAGCCTATTTTCGCCGTACCAACATATTTGCTCGGCGGAGAAACCATTTTTCTGGGGAATCCAGACACTCGGGCACTGCAACTTCGGATCGAGCTGGAGCTTGGAGCCACTGGTGAGGATGGGAAACATTATGAAGGATAGAAAAATCCAATACCTGAATAAGATCGATGTTTTCCAGGACTTGTCGGATGCTGAGGTCAGCGAGATCGACCGGTCGACGACGATGACAACCTGCGACCGTGGACGGGTATTCTATGGAGCCGAGCAAAGCGGAGAGGTCCTATTTCTGCTGAAAAAAGGTCGCGTGCAGCTCTACCGCATCTCACCGGAGGGGAAAAAGCTGGTCATAGCCGAATTGGGGCCTGGATCGATATTCGGTGAGATGTCTTTGGTAGGACAGGGGATGCACAATACCTTTGCGGAATCGCTCAGCGACTGCACAATCTGCGTGATGAGCCGCCAGGACGTCCGACGGATCATCCAGGAAAACCCTCCGGTAGCTATCCGCTTTATGGAGGCTATGGCTCACCGTCTGCAGCAAGCGGAGGCCAAGCTCGAAGATCTGGCCTTCAAGGACATCCCCTCCCGCCTGGCGGGTCTGTTGCTCGAATTGGCTGACCATTCTACCGAGAACAGCCAGGTGCTCGGATACACACATCAAGATCTGGCTGAAATGCTGGGAACCTACCGCGAGACGACCACACAAATATTGAGTGATTTCAAAGCCTCAGGCTGGATTCACGTCCATCGAAAGAGGATCGACTTACTGGACAAGCCGGCATTAAGGTCCCTGGTGTAGACATAGAAATACGTTGACCCCACAGCTCCTGCCCTTCGACTGGGAGGGTTTTTTTGATTCAATGGGGTTGCGGACGACCATTAGGCTATAATCGATTAAGGTCAATCAAGGAAGGAATCCCATGGAACAAAAAATCGTTGAGTGCGTCCCGAATTTCTCCGAAGGGCGCCGGGAGGACGTCATTCTCGCCATTAATTCCTCGATTGAGGATGTGCGTGGTGTATATGTCCTCGATATGCATTCTGATGAGGACCACAATCGAACCGTGATCACATTTGCAGGTGAGCCCGAGGAGGTGTCGGAAGCTGCATTCCAGGCGATTAAAACGGCTTCTGAACTCATCGATTTAGACGACCACAGCGGTGAGCATCCTCGCATTGGCGCGACGGATGTTGTCCCGTTCATTCCCATATCGGGCGTGACGATGGACGACTGTGTCCAGATAGCCCGAGAGCTGGGCTCCCGGGTAGCCGAGGAACTAGATATCCCCGTCTACCTGTATGAGAAAGCCGCTACCCGTCCCGAGCGCTCCAACCTGGCGAATATCCGCCGTGGTGAATACGAGGCCCTCAAGGAGTCCATCGAGAGCGATCCGGAGCGCGCCCCTGATTTCGGCCCAAGCAAGTTGGGTAAAGCGGGCGCGACCGTCATCGGCGCCCGGGTGCCGCTGATCGCATTTAATGTCTACCTCACCACGGACGACGATGAGATCGCCACAACTATTGGCCGTGCAATCCGGCACTCTTCTGGCGGCCTGCGCTATGTAAAAGCGCTGGGTATGTTGGTGGAGGGCCGAGCGCAAGTCTCGATGAACCTGACCAACTTCGAGCGCACCCCGATTGCCCGGGTCGTAGAGAGCATCCGTCGCGAAGCAGAACGCTATGGGGTCGGCATACATCATTCCGAACTTGTCGGCCTGATCCCCCAGTCGGCGCTGGTCGATGCAGCCCAATGGTACATGCAGCTCGATCAGTTCGTCCCTGACCAGATCCTGGAAACGCGTCTCTACGCGGCCATGTCGGCTGAGCAGGAACAGATGGACCCATTTCTCGAAGAACTCGCCGCCGGCAGCGCGACTCCCGGCGGCGGTTCAGCCGCGGCTTACGCTGCGGCAATGGGTGCTTCGCTGGTAGCCATGGTGGCGCGCCTGACGATCGGCAAGAAGAAATACGCTGATGTAGAGCATGAGATGGAGACGATCCTGGAAGGCGCGCTGGCGCTTCATGAACGACTGTACCAGGCGGTTACCCAGGACGCGCAGGCATTTGACGGCGTTATGGATGCCTACCGCATGCCGAAGGAGAGCGACGAGGAAAAGGCAGACCGGAAGGAGGCAATAGAAGCCGCCATGCAGAAGGCTGCCGAGGTCCCGCTGGGTGTTTGCAGGGATGCGGTGCACATCATGGCCTTCGCCGCGGATGTGGCCGAAAAAGGCAACAACAACGCGGTCAGCGACGCTGGCTCAGCGGGCGCGATGGCCCGCGCGGCGTTTAAAGCGGCCCAATACAATGTGCGCATCAACGCCGGCAGCGTATCTGACAAGAAAATGGCTGGTGAATGGCTGGATCAGGTTGAGAAACTTCAATCCGATGCCGACCGGCACAGTGCCCGGCTCGATCAGATCATGCAGGATAGTCTATGATTTCACCGGGCGGTCGAGGGACCGCCCGTTCTTCTTACCAACCACTTTGCTCAAAGATTTCCGCTAATAATTCGGCGCGCTCAGCAGGCTCCATCGGCCGGGGCTGGGCGTAATTCTCCAGCATACTTGTCAGCAGTTCCGTGCTGATATGCCTGCCATCATAAATCACATGACGATCAATAAACTGCTGCCTCAACGCCAGACTCTGCATCTGATCGAAGAACAGGTTGCCAAGCCCATAGTGTATGAATGCACCATCCTGGAAAGCCATCGGCTGCGGTTGGTGGGCTTGACTCCCGCTGACAATTACCGCGCCGGCTTGTGCAGCGGCCAGAAAAGCCTCGCGCTGTGCTTCGGATGGCCTGGCTAACTCCGACCATTGGAAGGTGAAGATGGGAAGCACACCCTCAACACTCAGTCGCTCCGTCGCCTCAAGCAAGCGCTGCTCGCTGCAGGGGGCCGCACCCGGCGAAGTTTCTGTCGCCCAGGCATAGCGCGGACCCGGTTGGTTGCAGCCGATGAACGCAATGCGGTTCCCGTTGTGTTCGACAACCGCCGGTTGAATCGCATCGGCCAGGTCTTCTCCCCCCCCGAACGTTAACCATCCAGCCTCATGATAGAGTTCAAGCGTCGCAAGAAAAGGTTCTGCGCCGAAGTCCTTGTTGTGATTGCCGGTCAGCTCAACCACATCCACCCCGATCAATTCCAGGAGAGGGAAGTAGTCCTCATCACTGCAGAACTTGAGACCCTCCTGAACGGGATCCGGGAAGTGACATCCTGACCAGAACGAAACCTCATTGCTGATATGTGTGACATCTGCATTCCGCAGCCAGTCTCCGATCGCTTCAGCCGGGTAGAGCACGCCCCGGCGCTCCATCTGCCAGGCGGTGGCGCGCGTCAGCGCGGTGACACCGGTCATAACCACCACAGTCAGGCGCTCCGGATCACGGTTTGTGCTCGGCCAATCTATCTGTGCTGCAAATTCATCCACCAGCGACTGCGGACCAGAGAGACCAAACGGGATAATCAGCGGGTAGCTTTCAGGCTCAAATGAGTTCTCGATCGGGCTTTGCCCGCCCAACCGCAGCACCTTCCAACGCGGTTCCAATTCCTCAAAGGGAAGGACACTTAAGCGACCGGGAAGTGCCCACGCTAATTGCAGCAGATCCTCGCCTTCGACCAAGTCTGGGGCCTCTCCCGCATCTACGCCGAACCCCTTACGCAGCAACGCGTAACTCCGCTCTGTGATAAGCAGCCCTTCTACCTCGTTTGAACCCGTCCAGCGCGCCTGGAGTTCCTCGAGCGTGATCTCATCCTCGATTGTTGGGAATGCAGCGACCACGGCATAAACCCAATGGGATAACGGTTGCTCAGGCTGAGGCTCGATCCTGATCTGAGCCTCGCCAGCCCCTTCAACGAGCACGTATCGGCCATCGCTGCCAGCAATCAGTCTGGAAACCGGCTCACGGAGCTTCGAGGGAAGCGATGGATCGAGCCAGACAAACACCTCAATCGGATCGGGTGCAGACGTCGCCGGCATGAACGGCGTCGCCGATGGATCCGCGGGAGGGTTGAAGACGGCTTCAGTCGCCTTACCATCACCAGCGGGGGCAAGCGTACAAGCCGAGATAGCTATGCCCAAGAAAAATAATATTACTGATGAACGAAAAACGGTCAGGTCTGACACAATAGCGCGATTATGCCACGCCGGTAGGGGATTTGCCAGACAAGCGCATTCCACACCAGCGAGTGGGGCTGCTTCGTCGCCCAAGCGGGGTGCTTGATCGGCGAGCAAGATTGACGGAGCGCGCCATCGATGGTACAGTTGCCCCATCATGGATTTGCAGACCCGCGTTAGCCCGATGTTCCCGCCCGTCCCTACCAGCCATTTTCCGGCGTGGGCTTCGGTTCGCGAGCGCTGATTGACTGGGTAGCAGTCACGTCCGCAACCTGATCCGTAAACCTGTGCCCCGCCTTTCCGGGGCATTTTCTATTCATCACCGAATGAAGCCTTGCATCGACAGGCACATTCTTGAACCAGGAGGCGCCATTATGCGAATGAGCAAACTCTTCAGCCAGACACTGCGTGACCGTCCTTCGGAAGCGGAGATCCCCAGCCACGAGCTTCTGCTCAGGGCTGGTTTCATCCGCCAGCTCGCTGCAGGCATATTCTCCATTCTGCCGCTTGCACAGCGCTCAATCACAAAGATCGAGGACATCATGCGCGAGGAGATCAACGCTATCGGCGGTCAGGAGATCACCATGCCCGTCGTCCACCCCGCCGATATCTGGAAGGAGACCAAACGCTGGTACCAGGTTGGTTCGGAGATGGGACGCTTCAAGGATAAGGCAGACCGTGACATGGTGCTGGCGATGACGCACGAAGAGGTGGTCGCCGATCTGGTGCGCAACGAGATCCAATCTTACCGCCAGCTGCCTCAATTGATTTACCACATCCAGACGAAGTGGCGCGACGACCCTCGCCCCAGGGCTGGCCTGATCCGCGTGCGCGAATTCACGATGAAAGACAGCTACAGCCTGGACATGGACTGGGAAGGGCTGGACGAACAGTACCGCAACCACTACCAGGCGTATTTCAATATCTTCCACCGCTGCGCCCTGCCCGTCATCGCGGTGAAATCCGACGTAGGTATGATGGGCGGGAAGATGGCTCATGAGTTCATGTACCTCACGCCCGTCGGTGAGGATACGCTGCTGCTTTGCGATAACTGCGGCTACGCGGCAAACCGGCAGATCGCCCGCTTCGAGAAGCCCAAACCCGAAGCCGAGGAACCGCTGCCTCTCGAGAAGGTCGAGACCCCGGAGATGAAGACCATCGAGGGTCTTGCCAAATTCCTCGATGTCCCAAAATTACGTACGGCGAAAGCCGTGTTCATGATGGGGACCTTTACAGAAGGCAAGCAAGAGCGCGAACAATTCGTGTTTGCGATCGTGCGCGGCGACATGGACCTCAACGAAACGAAACTCACGAACGCAATCAAAGCGAAGGAACTGCGCCCCGCCACCGAAGCCGAGATCATCGCGGTGGGAGCCGTACCCGGCTACGCTTCACCGGTTGATATCGAGGAGGCGCTGGTCATCGTGGATGACCTCATCCCCGATTCGCCCAACCTGGTCGCAGGTGCGAACGAGGAAGGCTACCACCTGCGCAATGTCAACCTTGGACGCGACTACGAAGCAGACGTCATCGCGGATATCGTAACTGCGGAGGAGGGTTCGCTCTGCCCCGAATGCGGAGCAGCGATGAAGTCGTCACGCGGCATCGAGGTTGGAAACATCTTTAAGCTTGGCACACGCTACAGCGAGGATATGGGCTGCACATTCCTTGATAAGGATGGCAAGGAGAAATTCGTCGTTATGGGATCCTACGGCATCGGCAGCGGCCGGCTGTTAGCCGCTGTCGCCGAGGAGTACCATGACGATGACGGGTTGATCTGGCCGATTGGCGTCGCTCCCTACGAAGTCCATCTGCTGCACCTCAAAGGTGCGGAGGAACAGGCGGAGAACGTTTATAAAGAACTGGTTGATGCCGGGATCGAAGTTCTATTTGATGATCGTGAGGATAGCCCTGGCGTGAAGTTCGCTGACGCTGATCTTGTTGGGATTCCCATCCGGCTCACGGTCAGCTCGCGTTCGCTGAGCGAGGACAGCGTGGAGGTCAAACGGCGGGACATGCAGGACCGCGAACTCGTCCCCATCGGTGAGATCGCAACGCACGTGAGAGGCTTGATCAACACGCTCTACAGCGCCATCGACCAGCTCGTCGTCGATATGCCTTTTGAAGAATAAATACAGCCGGTTTTTACGCCGAATCAAAGCGCAGCGGAACCGCTGCGCTTTTTTCATGGCGGTCGCTGGAAGAGGATCGCGTAACTCAGCATGTTCCCCCGCTGGTCAGTATATTTAAACCCAGCATCCTGCGCCCATCTGCGCAACCGGCGCGGCATGGTGAAGTCCGGGTCCAGCAGCAGTTCAGAAAACATTAACTTGCCGCCCGGTCTAAGCACGTCATAGAAGGCTTGCAGGGCTGCCTCCGCACCCGGGATCTCACCAATAACCGTGACCATGTAAACCGCATCGAATGTCTGGCGCGGGAATGGGGGTTGGTGAACATCTGCGACCAGCGGTACGACCTTATCGGCACCTAACGAATCCGATCTTGCCTTCAAACTGGCGGCGACGCGCCGTTCGATGTCTACTGCGACAAGGAAGCCCGCGTCGCCGAGGGCTCGATGCACAGCATACGTATACGTGCCACTGCCAGGGCCCACCTCCAGAATGCGCATGCCTGGTTCGGGGCTCAAGAATTCTCTGAGCTTTTCAGGGGACTGAATCTTTCGGCGGAGCGGGTTGTCAATCAGGCGAATCAGGAAGCTCGGAATGGGGAATTTGAAAAAATAGCGTACGATCCTTACCAGCGTATGGCCCGCGAAGGCGCCCACGAACAGCCACAGGAGAATGCGGTCAAATGTATGCAGAAAAGAAATCATCCTTTGGACCTCAGGAGAAGCCCTAAAAAATGAGCCTGCCTTTTAGCAGACCCAATTTATGGCTTGGATAGTCCCTGAAGGTCCTGTTGCCGGCTCCCATCAGGTCTCACTGCTTGCGCCCAGTTTCCCGACCTGTCTGACCAAGCCGAGCAAACCGATCCCCAGTCGGAGGCCTTCACGGGTGCCAAACTCTATAGGTTCACCGATTTCTTCCGACCTTCTCACCAACACCAACGCGACGCCCAAACCGGTCAGCGCGCCGACCATCGCCCCGATCAGGTATGTTCTCGTCTTCCAATTCTGGTCATCCATTTGATTCTCCATCATCTATGCCAATAAGTGATGCCAAGCCTTTGAAAAATGTGGTCACAACTGCCCAGCCGCCCTTGACCGCGAAAATTGGTTTGACAGCCAGATCGGTCCCCCGGCGCAGATAGCGTCCGGCCTGATCGATATAGCTTCTGAGTTTGCGCAGTGGTGCCGGCAGCCAGGTACTCAACTTGAAAACCCCGTACCAGAGCGCAGCGATCAGCGCAATGGGAAGCAATCCTACACACAGCCATGGCACCATGAGGAAGATCAGCGAAGTGTCCGCCCAGGCGCTGACCGTCCCGACCCCCCCCTGCCATAAAAGCATGATAGCAGCGGCCAGAATCAAAGTCCCGGCTAATAGCGGAAGAATGACCTGCAAAACGAACGTGCGACGGGTCGGTTTGACGTCCTGAGTTTGGCTTGGCTGTTCCAGGCCAGGTGGCTGCTTCATCGATGTATCCATGCCTGTGTATTGTAGCACGACCAATCCATGCTTTTAACATACTGCAAAACTGCCGGGAGATCGTTTTCGGTCTGAAAGTTTAGTCTCTAGATAGGCAAAAAGAATGATTACAAATCGAGCGCTCCACGCGTTAGAATGGTAGCTGACGTAGGAGGTTTCTATGACTGATTTTTCTGGCAAGGGCAAAGTCGCCGTTTTGAAAACGAAACCGGAGTCGGTCGTCGAGGATGTGGAGCGCGTGATGAAGATGGGCGACTTCACTTCGGCGCTGCCCAAAGGCAACCAGACCGGATTAAAGATCAACATCTCATGGCAGACCTGGTATCCCGCCTGCTCTTCGACACCCTGGCAAATTGAGGGCGCGATCAAAGCGCTTCAGAACGCGGGCTACGAAGATATCGTCGGCGTGCACAATGACACCGTGGTCGTGGACACCCGTGTTGGCGAGTTCAATAACAAACACCGCTTCGTGACCGATAAATACGACATTCCCTGTATCTACCTCTACGAGGAGGATTTCGAGTGGTTCGAGTATGTGCCTAAAGAGCGCGAACTGCTCGTGCTGGACAAAGTCTATCCACAAGGAGTCTTCATTCCCAAAGCGCTTGTCGGGATGAACATGATCCAATTGCCCACGGTCAAGACACATGTCTTTACGACGATCACGGGTGCGATGAAAAACGCCTTCGGGGGACTGCTCCACCGAGACCGGCACTGGACGCACGCCGTGATCCATGACACGTTGGTCGATCTGCTCAGCATCCAGCATGAGATCCATCCCGGGCTCTTCGCCCTGATGGACGGCACCTTCGCGGGCGATGGGCCCGGACCGCGCGCCATGCGCTGGCACCAGAAAGACATGCTGCTCGCCTCCGCCGACCAGGTCGCCATCGATGCCGTCTCAGCCAAGCTGCAGGGCTTCGATCCGATGCAGATCCGTTTCATTCGCCGGGCGCATGAGCTGGGTCTGGGTGTTGGAGATCCCTCACAGATCGAGATCTCCGGATACGACATCGAGCAGGAAAAACCCTGGAACTTCACACAGGAGGACACATTCGCCAGCCAGGGCCAGAAGCTCATCTACCACGGCCCGCTCAAACCTCTAGAAAAACTGCTGCTGCAGAGCCCGCTCGTCCCCTGGTCATACTTTGCGAGCAACTTCTACCATAATGTGTACTGGTACCCATTTGTCGGTCGAAAACGCGTTCGAGCAGCGCTGGACACCCCCTGGGGCCAGCTGTTCAAGCAATACGGCGATGGTGAGGTTGTCATGCCCGGCATGGAGCCGAAGACCGTCGTGCAAGCCGTCGTCGGCCTGACGATCCTGGCTGCCGCGATCGTGGGAGGCGTGAGCCTGCTGCGCGGTCGTTAATGAAGGATCTCCGCCGAAGGCTGCTGGCCGGCCTCGCCCTGGGCTTCGTCGTCATCCTTGGACTGACCTTGCTTGGAGATGTCCAGGAAGTCCGCACACACCTGGTCGAATTCAACTGGGCGCTTATCCCGCTCATCTTGATGGGGACGCTCTTCAACTACACTCTGCGCTTTATTAAATGGCATTTCTTCCTGGGGCAGATCGGCATCCAAAAACTTGCCTGGACACGCAGCCTGCAGCTTTTCATCGCCGGATTCCCACTTGCTGTGACGCCGGGGAAAGTCGGCGAGGCGCTCAAGGGTGTCTGGCTGAACCGTGAGTGCGGCACGCCAGTGGCGCGCGGCGTCACCGTCGTGCTCGCCGAGCGTGTCAGCGATGGTCTCGCCGTACTGCTGCTTTCGAGCCTCGGCGTGATCGCCTACCCGCGCTACTGGCCGGCGTTTGCCACCATCCTGGGCCTGTTGCTGCTCGGCATTGTGCTCTCTCAGATCCGACCGGCAGCGTTGTGGCTGCTTGAATTCGTTGGACGCATTCCGCTCGTCGAGCGCCTCCACCATCACCTGCTCGAGTTTTATGAAGGCGCCTATTCACTTTTCCGTCCGCGCTCCACGCTCATCTCCGTGGGTCTGGGAACTGCGGCGTGGTTCGGTGAGGGCATTTCTATGTACCTCATCCTGCTGGGGCTTGGTGTTACGCCGGGGGGTGAGACACTCGCACTAGCCGTATTTGTGCTTTCATTCTCCACGGTGATCGGAGCGGTGTCGGCTCTGCCCGGTGGGCTTGGTGCAGCGGAGCTGAGCATCGCCGGTCTGTTGGCGCTGACGCTCGGCCTCGAGGCGAGCAGCGCCGCAGCTGCTACGCTGCTCATCCGTCTTGGTACACTCTGGTTTGGTGTAACGCTGGGGCTGATTGTCTGGGTATTTTCCCGCGACCTGCTCCTGCTCGAACCCGGCAATCAAACACGGGCTCCGCATGAAATAGGGAGCCAGGAGGTCAGCCGATCGCGGCAAACACGATGACATACAACGTCGAACTACACTGCCACACTTATCATTCAAGTGACAGTCTCATGCTTCCCGAACAGATCTTGAGGGTTTGTGATCAGCGCGGCGTCGATCGGATCGCGATCACCGACCACAACACGATCAAGGGTGCGCTCGAGACCGCCGCGCTCGCGCCAGAAAGGGTCATCATCGGGGAGGAGATCCTCACAACGGAAGGTGAAATCCTGGGGTACTTCCTGCAGGAGGAAATCCCGGAAGGACTGGAGCCGATGGAGGTAATTAACCGGCTAAAGGCTCAAGGCGCGGTTATCAGCATCTCTCATCCTTTTGACCTGACGCGCGGCTGTCGCTGGAACCTGCAGACGCTCGAGTCGCTGCTGCCTCATCTCGACATGATCGAAGTACTCAACGCCCGCACATGGACGAACCGTCCGAATTTCGAGGCGCAGCGGCTCGCCCAGCGCGCCGGATTACCCGGTGCGGCCGGTTCCGACGCCCATGCACCGCTAGAGGTCGGTCGGGCGACGCTGGTCATGCCGGCCTTCCACGATGCCGAAAACTTCAGGGCCGCGCTGGGAGATGCGCATATCCAGGGGCGCCGCTCAATACCGCTCGTCCACCTGACGTCGCGCTACGCTGTCTGGCGGAAAGCGCGCGGCTGGAAGCGACCCTGAGCGTATCGTTCACGCAAACGTAGAGATTGATATAACAAAGCGAGAGCTGCCGGTGGCAGCTCTCGCTTGTTTTTATCAGTGAGTATAGGTGACTTAGCTTTCTTCCCGATCGTCGTCTTCACGTTCGCGGCTGCGCAGGTGCGGGAACAGAATGACCTCTCGGATGGTGGTTCGATCGGTGAAGAGCATCGTCAATCGATCGACGCCCATACCGAAGCCGCCGGTGGGAGGCATGCCGTAGCTGAGCGCCCGCAGGTAATCCTCATCCATTGGGTGGCGCTCCTCGTCGTCGACATCGTACTCACGGCCCATCTCACGGAATCGTTGCTCTTGCTCCAGCGGGCTGTTGATCTCCGAAAACGCGTTGCAGATCTCCATACCGCCAATGAACGCCTCGAAGCGTTCAACCGTATCGGGATCGTCGGGTTTTGATTTCGCCAGCGGCGAGATATCGCGCGGGTAGTCGTAAACGATCGTGGGCTGAATGAGGTTGGGTTCGAGCGTGCTACCCAGCAGCGCATCGATCAGCTTGCCTCTGCTGGCGTCCGGGCTGGCTTCCAGATCGATAGCCCGCATCGCATCCCTCAATGAATCAGCATCCTGTTGCTCCTCGATATCGATACCGGAGGTCTCCAGGAGCGCTTCGCGCAGCGGCATGCGTTTCCAGGGCGTGGAGAGATCGATCTCCTCGCCGCTGTAGCTGATCGTCTTGGTGCCATTCAACTCTTGAGCTACGAACGCGATCAATTCCTCGGTGGTGTCCATCACATCGGTGTAATCGACGTAGGCCTGGTAGAACTCCAGCATGGTGAATTCGGGGTTGTGCTTGTAGGACACGCCTTCGTTGCGAAAATCACGGCCGATCTCGTAAACGGCCTCGAAGCCCCCGACGATCAAACGCTTCAGGTACAGTTCGAACGAAACCCGCAGGTAGAGGTCCTGGTGCAGTTGGTTGTGATGGGTGACGAACGGCCGTGCCGCAGCCCCACCGTAAATAGGCTGCAGGATGGGCGTCTCGACCTCAAGAAAGCCGCGCTGATCGAAAAAAGTGCGCAGCGCCCGCAGGACCCTGGCGCGCGTCTCAAATACCTCACGCACCTCCGGGTTCACCACCAGATCGGCGTAACGTTCGCGGTAGCGCGCTTCCGGATCCGCAAACGCGCTGTGGACGACCCGCTCACCGTCGACTTCTTCATCCTTGGCCGCAGGCAGCGGGCGGATCGCTTTGGAGATCATGCGGAAATCGTCGACGTGTAATGTGACCTCGCCGGTGCGTGTGCGGAACATCGAACCGTTGGCCTCGATGAAATCCCCGAGGTCAAAATGATCGGAGAACCTGGTCATGCCTTCATCACCGAGATCGTTCTGCCGGAAGAACAGCTGGAGCTTGCCATCGCCGTCCTCGATGTGCGCAAAGATGACCTTGCCCATTTCACGTATCGAACGGATCCGCCCAACGACAGTCGCTTCGATCGTCTCCGATTCAGCAGCCTGCTCAAAAACATCGATCGCCTGGGCGGTGGTGTGTGTGCGCGCGACGCGCGCTGGAAAGAGTTGATCACCTCTCGCTTCCAGGGCGCGCATTTTATCGAGGCGGACCTGCTCCAATTTGTTCCATTCGGCCATGTTTTCGATCCTTCGGTTTATTCGCCGTGGTGTACTCAGCAAGTGTACACGAAAAACGCCCCGCAAATGTTCATGCGGGGCGCTGCGTATGCGAGATGTAAATTTATTTTACTTTTACAATACGGAAGCGCAGATCCCCGTCCGGTGCCTTGAACTCGGCGATATCCCCCACCTTCTTTTTCAACAAAGACCTGCCCAACGGTGATTCGTTGGAAATCAACCCGTCTTTAGGGTTGGCCTCAGCTGCACCGACGATCGTGTAGGTCTCAGGCTTGCGGTTGCCTTCTTTAACGACCACGGTTGAGCCAACCTCTACAACATCGGAATCTTTAGAATGCTCGATGACCTGCGCGGTCGCAAGCAGGCGGTCGAGTTCGAGAATGCGGCCTTCCACGAATGCCTGCTCGTTCTTGGCGGCTTCGTACTCGGCGTTCTCGATTAACTCACCGTCTTCCATCGCTTCGCGCAGGCGAATCGCCACTTCCTGGCGCTTTACATTGCGCAGATGTTCGAGTTCTTTCTCGAGTTTTTCGTAACCTTCTTTGGTCAGATATGCAGGTCCGTTCACCATACTTTCCCCGAAATTTCTCCACTAGTGAAACTTTAAGTTAAAGGGCAGGGATGAAAAAACTGAGAGAATCCTCTCAGCCAACCCCGCCACATGTTCTAACTGCGGGACATCATAGCACAACTTGCCATTGAAGTCCAGAAAAGGAGCATTGCCGGTTCGCTGCGCCTGGGAGCAGAAAATACGGATCGCTTCAAGCGATGATCAGGACGTCTTACGCAGCGGGATACCGCCGAATTCGTCATGAAAACCATTCAGTTCTTTATAAAGTTCGTCCTCGTCCTGCCAGAAAGTCGATAGTTGAGACTGATATTCCAGCACGGCAGCCACCCAGGCGTCGATCGCTTCGCTTGTGAGCAGGATCGATTCCCATTCAGCGCTCTGCGGGTCGAATTGAGCTTTAAGTTCTTCGCTGCGCGCCGTGTAGGGCATGTCAGCGTAGAAGCGCAGCGGGACATCGAGGCGTTCGACTGCCCTCCGGGTGAGCAGATGATCGACATGCTCGCCCAATCCAAACGGGCAGTACAGCAGGGCATCCCCGAAATCGATATCCTCCAGCGCCTGAACAAGATCTTCAAGCAGTTCGTCTTCTTCCAGAGCGTCGCCGGTGAAGAGGCTCTCTGAGGTAGGGTAGAGCGGCTCATCGGTTTCGTCTACACGGTAGATCGCGTCCGGAAAGTCGAGATGGACCACAGAGGCGCCCAACCGGCCGCAGGCGAGGCGATCCTCGGCGCGCCGCATCGCGATGGGGGGTCCAGCTTTTCCCCAACGGGCATGCAGCTGCGCGGCGAATGTGGAGATGCGGTAGCCTGGGGGGTCTCCGGCGAATAGTGTGAGCACCGACAGTGGCTCACCACGCGCATCCTGCATCGCCATCAGCCCCCCGCAGGAAAAGACCGCATCGTCCAGATGGGGCGAGAGGTACAGGTGCGCGGACATATTGGGAACATTATAGCGTGAACTTCGGTGATTTTATGTTAAGAGTTTGGTTGACATAAGTGAGGAAACTGGGAGTAAAGATTAGTTACTCGTTATTGATGATCAGGAAAAGGGGCACGCGCAAATCCGATTGCGCAGGAGTAGGGGGGAACCCCGCGCGTCCGCCCGACCCAGGTGATCAAAGCTCTCATGTGGAGTCCACCAGCTTGCTGGCGGCTGCGGAGCAGACCTCCGGCCATCCAAAGTGATGAAGTCTCCAAGGAAAAGTAATCTCTGAGTGACCGACCAGCGGCTGCCCAATTATTAAGGAACAGACGTTGGTCGTTCTGATTCGATAATATATTCAAGCCTCGTTGACGCCCCCCTATCCCACTGTTACAATCAAACTCAATGCGCCGTTAGCTCAATTGGCAGAGCAGGGGCCTTTTAAGCCCAAGGTTGTGGGTTCGATTCCCTCACGGCGCATCAAGCTTTTTAAGCCCCGACCAGCCAATCCACAAGCCTGATCAACGCCTTGAAGATCACCAATCCCAAGAAGATCAGCGCTAATATGCGCAAGATGGCCCGGTCATACCCATCCATCATTAGCCCCTTCGCGACAACTGCTCCATATCTGTTCTTTCATCTATAACGGCTCTCCACAAGAGGGTCTCTGTCAATTGCATTTCCATGCAGGGCGGGAAAGAAATAACATGGTCAATCTGCAGGTTTCAACGCGCAGCACCTCACGGAGATTCTTGATCCACCCACCCTCGAAGATACCTCCAGGAGATATCAGCACATGAATGCTCTTGTCGTCTATGACTCCACCTTTGGAAACACGGGAAAAATTGCCCACGCGATTGGCGAGGGGCTCGTAAAAAACGCGCAGGTCAATGTCTGCCATGTAGACGATGTCTCAAGCGGAGACCTGTTTAACCTCGATTTACTAATCGTCGGCTCACCCACGCAGCGTTTCAACCCGACTTCAAAAGTCTCCGCCTTTCTGAAAAACATCCCGAACAACGCGCTGCGGGGGGGGTGCATGTTGGCGCGTTCGATACGCGCTTTACGGAGAACAAGATCGGGGAGGTCAAGATCCTGGCATTCTTTGTGCGCATCTTCGGCTATGCGGTAAAACCGATCGCGGCGCAGCTTCAACGGAAAGGTGGGCAATTGACCCAGCAGCCCGAAGGCTTTTACGTCGCCGACATGGAAGGACCGCTGCTGGAAGATGAACTCGCACGTGCGCGGGAATGGGGAATGGACATCGCCGCAACCGTGCGTTAGCTGCCCGACGCACTGAAAGTGTCCGTATCGTAGATACGGATATATTCCAATCCATTGAACCACATTCGAAGAGCGGGTACTTCATCTTCCAGAATCTTAAGCAGATTCTCGGGCATCGCCCGTTGAACTTGATGGTAGTAAATCACGATAAAATCTGCATCCAGGATACTCTGGATTTCACCGGCACTGATCGTCGCCTGATCCTCGATGTTAATTGTCCGGCCAACGAAGAATTCCGAGAAGACCCGCTCATACCACGAGGCGACGGTCAAGTCCTCCGCACCCGTTACTGCGTTGAGATAGCGCGCCGCCTCATCTAATCCTTCGCCCCAGCCGATCTGCAGAACTTCGGGCGCCTTACGCGCGCCACCCATCAAGGGGTTGAAGTAGGTCAAAAAATACGGCAGATGGAGCGCCGAAAGCAGCATCTGACCCATGATAACTAAGCCAAAAAGGACCGCTGCAGCAGCTTTCGCAAATCTTTGTCTCGACGAATCCCAAAGATACATCACCAATGCTGCCCAACCCATACCGGCTGCTATGCTCAGTGCTGGAAAAACCGGAAGGACATACCGATCGGACCGCTTTGAACCAGCACTCATGAAGAGCATGAAGCCCAGAGCAAATACGATCAATCCGAGGAACGCTACACGATTAAAGCGACCTTTCAATGGTTCTCGCTTGAAGAAAAATGCGAGCATGGAAAACAGGAGACCAACGATAGCGAGCGGCGAGACTCGCCAGAGGTACGTCACTGGATAATATTGCCAGATAGACCGTGGGACGATGCCATCCCTGTAAATGACGCCATTAAATACGACCGGGGAGGAATGCCCGCCTACGGCGTAATCTAAACTTTCGAGCAGCAGCTGCCTGATAATCGCTGCCGGCCGCACCCACATAGCAGGCCAGAGCAAGATGAATGTGGTAATGCCAACCCCCACCCACAGCATTAATGGCCAGCCACTATTCCAGAGACTCTTCCAGAATCCGGGAGAGTCATTTTGAGCAAATCGAAATATCCATGAGACCGCAGCTACTGCGATTATTCCCGCGGCGAGGTAGAAGCCGGGGGTCTTGGTCAGCCAGGTCAACCCTGCCGCAATGCTGGAGACAAGAAGGTCAACAATTCTTCCGTTTTTCAGAAAAGCAAGAAATGCAATTAATGATAAATACATAAAGACGCTTAAGAAACCGTCAACGTGGAGTATACGCGTGTGTCCGATAAAGAAAGGCTCAAATGCAAGCAAGATTGTCCCGAGCGCAGCAACCGGGAATCCAAAGAGCTGCTCTATATATAGAAAGCAAATCAGTACGATCAACATGCTGATGCTTATGACCACGTACCTTGCGGGAACAAGGATCTCCATGATCTCAGCATCATTCTGTTCTAGATCGGTTTTGTAGCTGGTGTTTTCAACATATGTTGTTGCATTCTGGACATAATCAGGCATGGCCACCTTAATCCCGAGCCATCCTGCCCACATGGTCGTGACCCCGGGGTGAGAGCGTTGAAAGGTCTCATCGTATTCACCACGGTGCAGCGCTAAAGAAAAATTCGCCGAACGAAAAGCCCACTTGGTCTCGTCAGTAAGTTTGAATTCATCCAGCCGCTGAACCCTGAGAAACCATGCCCCCAGGATGACCAGGACGATCCCAAGTATTCCCAGACCTTTTCGCAAATTGACATGACTTCGCATGATCAGATCTCAAGCCCCATGATGAACCCGATCTCCACAAGAATTCCTGCTTGAGTAACATTCATTTCCTGCATCAATGCTTCCACTGCAATTGACCTATCATACTTCAAATTCAGACGCCCCAATGCCTGTGTCCAGCCAGCATATTTGCTGACGCCGCTGTGAAAGCTGCCCAAAAAAGCAGAGCATATCCAGAATAAACCAAAGAGAGTTTGTCGTTCAGGCTTGCGATAAAATGATTTATAATACATGATAATTATCACATCATTAGACAAGTGGTGTCGAAATTCCTGCGGACATGATCTCAGGAGAGCCAATGAACACGCATATAGAACCCGAACCTCCCGGCACTCCCTACCCAACTACAATCTGCACGTCTAACCAACGAGCAAATGGCAGCAGAACCTCCAGACGGGGACGCCTTCGTCCGGACAACGAACACTCACAACTCCCGAGTCGCTTGAATCAAGTCCCTGTTGTTGTGCTCTACAGCCAAAGCCAGCCGCTGCTGCGCGGCGACCCAATGGACATCCTTTCGGATGAAGAGACCGCCTGGGTCGCCGGAAAAATAGCACAGTCTCTCAAGCGCTACACATCGGAAGTGCATTTGGTCCCGGTACAGGACGACCTCGATCGCGTGCTTTCTTCATTCAATCCCAGCCGGCATTTGATCTTCAACATGTGCGAGAGCCTGGGTGGCAGATCGTGCACCGAAGCAAAAGCCGCAAAGCGTATTGCAGCCCATGGATTCGTATTCACCGGCGCCATGCCTGAAACGATTGAAATCACCATGGATAAGATCAGAACGAAACGAATGCTGATCAAGCATTGTCTACCCACGCCTGTGTTCCAGGTGATCCAAAAAATCAACGGAAAAAGCCTGAACGTTCCGCTGCCGGCAATTGTCAAGCCCTCGGTGGAGAGCGGCAGCATGGGAATCACTCAGCAGTCACTGGCACAAAATCCCACTGATATATGGAAACGTATCGAAACATGCCTGCTCAATTACAAACAGCCCGTGCTGGTGGAGAACTACATACCCGGTCGTGAAATCAACGTCTCTATCTGGGGTGCGGATAAACCCGAGATCCTGCCTCTCTATGAGATCGATTTCCAATGGACGACGGATCCTCTACAGCGCATCGTGTCATTCGAAAGTAAATGGGTCGTAGATTCTGTAGAGTACATTGGAACTCCTGGTATTTGCCCGGCTCATTTATCAGAACGCGACTCTCAGACAGTGCGCGAGGTCGCAATGAGTGCCTACCTAATGCTTGGCATCCGCTCCTATGCGCGCATCGATATCCGCCTCCATGAAGGTGTCCCTTATATCCTGGAGGTCAACACGAACCCGGACCTGGCACCAAATGCTGGCTTCTACGGTTCTGCTAAAGCAGCGGGCTATTCCTACCCACAGATGGTACGGAAAATCACAGAACTCGCGCTGGATTCTCAATCATGATCACAATCCGATCGGCAACCTATCAGGACTCGCTCGATATACTCCGGATCGCATCAGAGGAGCCGCTCTTCAGCCAGGAAGAGTCATCCTGCGTAGCCGAACTGCTCCAGGACTACTACCAGAGAGACGATCATAACGGCTACTACTTCATCACCGCGCTGGTCGATGAGCAGGTTGCCGGCTTTGCCTGCTATGGTCCCACCCCATTAACCCAGGGGACATTTGATCTCTATTGGATCAGCGTAGCGGCCGAGCGAAAAAGCAAAGGCATCGGTCGTTTGCTCATCCAGAAAGTCATCCAGCGTATCACTGCAAAGAAAGGTCGTTTGCTCCTTGCGGACACCTCGGGGAGGCATGAATACGCTCCAACACGCGCCTTCTATGAGAGACAGGGGTTCAATCGCGCCAGCCGCATCAAGAATTTTTACGCTCCCGGCGACGATCTCATCGTTTATTGCCTTGAATTCAAACGCTCCACCTCCTAGGTGATAAATCATCACGCCAGCGATATCACAATAATTGTCATGTTCCCGCAACTTCCACAATTGCCCTCGCCGCAGGAACTCGATATCATTCGGTCAATTGCTTCAGCCAGATGATTTCATTATGCTGGATGACAGTATGATCTCAAACAATCAAAGCAAACGATCACAGCAGATCCTTCTCGCCGGACTGGCGTTCTGGTCCCTCATGCTGCTGCTAAGCTTCATCCAGGCTGTCAGGGAAGGCGTTCAACTACTCACGCCCTTTGGCTTCGAGTACATTCGGACTCTCATCGTCCCGGTACTCGCTCTGGCGTCATTCTTCTTATTTGCCGTCCTGACACGGTCACGCTATCCAGACCCACCCCGTCCGCTCCTACAGACCTTCTTCATCGTGCTCGCGCTCGTGCTGACCTATTGGGCCGCGACCGCGCCTCTGCGACCGAACTGGCTGCTTCTACTCGGAGTGTTCCTTACCTTCCCACTGCTCCATCGTGCTGACGTGCGTTTGCTCGGCCAGAATGCACTCCTCTCCCTGATCTCGATCTTCGTCACGCTCGCGTTTTTAGAACTGCTTCTGCGGCCCTTCCCACGCATCTGGCCGCGCTATGCGCAGATGGTCGGCAGCAACTGGCGGCGTCTGCACGCTGATATTCCGAACATTGCCTACGAGAAAGATGGGATCGTATACCGGACCAACTCGATCGGCTTCCGTGGCAGCGATCCCATCCCCGATCAGGTCGACGTCGTCGCACTGGGCGACAGTTTCACCTTCGGGGTCGGCGCAGAATCGCCCTGGCCCGAGCAGCTCGAAACCGCCTCAGGGCTGGAGGTGCTCAATCTCGGCATGGGCGGTACCGGCCCCCCAAAACATATCTACCCGCTGGTTGCGTTTGGATTGGGACGTGATCCATCTTTCGTGGTCGAGGGCTATTTCGAGGGTAATGACTTCTTCACCTGCTATCAACCCGCCCGTCCTTCAGGACCACGCTGGGGCGACCGCTTGATCCTGCCTGACGTGCCCGGCAGTTTGATCGAGATCCTGCGCGCCGGCTTGCGCCGGCAGACGATCACCTCGGCGCTGACTTACAACGTAGTCACCCCGCTCACCAAGTCGATCAACGGCCAGGATGTGCTGCTCACCTTCTCGCCGGCTTACTCCGCGACACTGCTCATGGATCGCAAAACGCTCAAATCCTCAGAGAACTGGCGCATCGCCACCGGTAGCCTGCTGCGCATGCAGCAGCTCACCGAAGAAGCCAGCGGGACATTCCTGCTGGTTTTCATCCCTGAGCGGACACACGTCTACTGGCCGCTTATTCGCGACGACGATAACATCGTTGCGACTCTCAACGAGGACATGATCTATCAATGGCAGGAGAGTTTCGGATGTCAGGTGCTCGTGCCGGGTCGAAAACCCACGGATCTGGTAAGTTTTCGTGAGGGGATGGACGTCGCGCTCAACGACCAGCGTGCCCTGCTTATCGAATTCGCTCAGCATGAAGGCATCCATCTGCTCGACCTCACGGACCGGCTGCGCGACCTCGCCGAGCGTGGGTTGACACTGCACGAACCGCTTGAAACGCATTACAACGCGTTCGTTAATCGGAAAATGGGTGAGTGGATCGCCGAAGAGCTTGATTCTCTAGCACCATAACACACGCTGCGATCTGGCCTGGAACTTGTAACATTGGAAACGCAGGACATACGGATCGAACTTTGGACCTATGGACAAGGCTCTGGCGCTCCATTAATGTTGTGACCACAGCGAAGCGACCTGTTGCAAACGTACACGGTGAACACTATGCCAGTTCTCAAAAAAATCTGGGAAGCATGGAAAAAGATCGGGGCCGCCATAGGCGATTTTATCGCCCGCGTCGTGCTCTCGATTCTGTACTTCACGATCGTGCTTCCGTTCGGATTGATCACTCGCCTTGGACATGACCCGCTCGATCTGAAGCCGGAGGGCATGGTCCAGTGGCAGGAGAGGTCCACGAAAGACGAAACCCTCGAAGACGGCGGGACGCTTTCGTGACGTACATCCTGGGCGTCTCCTGCTATTATCACGATTCCGCCGCTGCGCTGCTCATGGATGGCGAGCTGATTGCCGCCGCCGAAGAGGAGCGCTTCTCGCGCCGCAAACACGACTTCGGCTTCCCGCATCGCGCCATCGACTTCTGTCTCGAGCAAGCGCGCATCGAACCGCAGGATCTCGATTTCGTCGTCTTCTATGAGAAACCGCTTTTGAAGTTCGAGCGCATCCTGCAGAGCACACTGCAGACCTACCCGCAGTCCTACGCTGTCTTCCGCGAATCGATGATCGCATGGTTCAATGAGAAACTATGGATCAAGAGCCAGATTCTGACCAAACTGGACCTGCCAGAGGACAAGCTGCTCTTCGTCGAGCACCACCTAAGCCACGCAGCGAGCGCACTGTTCTGCTCGCCATATGAAGAAGCCGCGATCCTGACCATCGACGGCGTCGGTGAGTGGACCACCGCCACGATCGGCCAAGGGACCGCGCACTGGCCCGAACGCGAGCTACCGAGAACCAATGCAATCGACCTCTTCGGCGAGACGCGCTTCCCCCACTCGCTCGGACTGCTCTACTCAGCCTTCACCGCTTTCCTTGGATTCCGGGTAAACAATGGCGAATACAAGGTCATGGGCATGGCGCCATATGGTGAACCCAAACGCGTGGACGATGTTTACAAGCTGATCGAGGTCGGCGAAGACGGCAGTTTCCGGCTCAACATGTCCTATTTCACCTTTCACCACTCAACACAATCCTCCTTCAACCAGAATTTTGTCGAACTTTTCGGCGAACCGCGCGTGCATGACGCCGACTTCTACGTGCCGCGCATGCTGCCCAACCCGGGCAAACCGCATTGGGACGAGGCTACGGCGCGCGTCAACCAGCGCTATGCCGACATCGCCGCCAGCATCCAGCGCGTGACCGAAGAGACGCTGCTCAAGATGGCCAACTACGCCCACGCGCGCACAGGCTCGAAGAACCTGTGCATGGCTGGCGGGGTTGCGCTCAACTCGGTGGCTAACGGGCGCATCGCCCGCGAGACGCCCTTCGAGAGCATTTTCATCCAGCCTGCCGCCGGGGATTCCGGCGGCGCGCTCGGGGCGGCATTGTATGTCTACCATGTCATGCTCGGCAAACCGCGGGAATTCACTCTCGAGCACGCCTATTACGGCAAAGGCTACAGGGCATCCGAGATGCAGAGCGCAATTGACGACAGCGGCTATCACTATACGACCTGCGAGGACATCGATCAACGTGCCATGCTGATCGTCGACGACCTGCTCGCCGGCAAGGTCGTAAGCCTCTACCAGGGACGCTTTGAATGGGGACCGCGCGCGTTGGGCAACCGTTCTATCCTGGCCGACCCGCGCAGCGGGCATATGAAGGATAAGGTTAACGACACGATTAAATACCGGGAGCCATTCCGGCCCTTTGCACCAGTCGTACTGGAGGAGCGCGCCGCCGACTTTTACGCTGGCATGGACGAAACTGCTGATCTCTATCCGCTGCGTTACATGCTCATGGTCTACCCCACCAAAGAGGGTCAGGGCGAGAAGATCCCGGCGGTGACGCATGAGGGCGGCACGGGTCGTTTGCAGAGCGTGCGCCGGGAGTGGAACCCGTTGTATTACCGGGCTATTGAACTCTTCGGTGAAGCGACCGGCATACCCGTGCTGCTCAACACCAGCTACAACCTGCGCGGCGAGCCGATCGTGAATACGCCCGAGAACGCGCTTAACACGTTCCGCAAGAGCGAGTTGGATACGCTCTACATGGAACAGTACGTTGTTCGGAAGTGAGGTCTTAAGATGCGTAATTTTCTGCGTGGAATGTGGGTGAACCTGGGTGTCGTGCGCGAGCTGCTGGGCTTCCTGTGGGAGCGCAAATTGTGGTGGTTGATCCCGATGGTCTCGCTGCTGATGGTCTTCGGACTGCTGCTCATCTTCGCTTCGAGCTCCGGTGTCGGGCCGCTGATCTATACCCTTTTCTAGATCGATACATAGCATACAGAAAATAAAAACCAGGCTTGCGCCTGATTTTCAACTTGAAACTACTGGATTTACAGTCTACACTAAATCCATATGTACATTTGTTCACAAAACGATTGACGGGGAAGGGAACATGGCTACCTACGATCGGCAACGCGTCCTTTTCACAATCTTGCTAATCGCTTGCTTCACATTCCTTCTCTATGCCTGTAACGCACCACTGATGGCACCAGCTTCCGAGGGAGGCGGGGATCAGAGCCCTTTTGAACCCATCAACCTTTCTGGTGGAGATGGCTCTGATTCAGGTGCGGATAGCGGAGAAGGCAACACCGATGACGTGCCTCTCGCCCCACTTGTTTGTCCGGAGGGAAATCAAGTCGCGACGCTGCGGTTTGACCATGATGTCGGATGGGGGCCGGCAGGGGAATTCGACATCAATGTCAAGGCAAGTGGATCCGTGCAGTTCAATCTCGTACGAAGTATCGCAACGTTTGAGCCCACCGAAGAGGTGGGAATTCATGTGATCAACCCTGGTCTCGTCACCGCTGATATTACCGCAAGCGCCAAAGATTGTGTGCAGAACCAGAAATCGACACTCACCTTCATCCCAGAGGTCAGAGGTACCTGCTATGATGGTGTATTCAACATCACCATCAAAGAAGTCTGGCAACAATCAAAAGTGGTCCTCTATTGTGATGATGGCGATAAAGTGCACATCCAACTGCCATTTGGACCGCAAGGGCGTCAAGCCAGCGGTCCGATTTCATTGATCGCCAGCCAGGAACATCGCTTCCCCTATAATTTCGCCGGGCCTGGTGGTCGCGGTCAGTTTGTATATTACCTCAGCTACCAACCTTCCCAATGAGCGCGCCACAGGAGGTTCACTAGCTGTCATGAAAACTCTATGGATATTTTTCCTGAGCTTCACACTCTTCGCTGCAGCCCTGCTTTCAGGCTGCAATATGCCCACCCAGCAAGTTAACCAGGAGACAATTACCACCACGCAGGAGGCTTTCGATCCAGCATATCCCCCGGGGTTCGAACTCACCGAGCAGGCGATGCAGGAGACGGTGACTGCAGGCGAATCGCTCTACGAAAATGAAGAGATCCCTTTCACCAGTATTGCCCCTACACCGGAGCCTTTTGGTTCGGTCGAGTTCGGTGAAAACGATCTGGGTTTCCCTGCAGATATGCCGATCCCTGCGAGTTGGGAGCAGATCCCGGTACCGCCTGCCCTCGAAGCCCAAGGCTACGCAATCGCCTATACGTTTGATGGTTTTGCCGAGGAAGCGCTCCGCGACCTGCTTGCGGTAATGCTCCCAACACCGGCGTGGATCGTCGATGAGGTCAAACCGCAGGCATATGCTTCCACGTTTGTTCAACCTTTCGGGAACATGTCGACTGGATTCGTGGCGTACGCATTTATCACAAGCACACCGGAAGCTATCGAGATGGACAGTATCGACGGCACAGTGATCGCACTACACACCGGAAGGTATGAATGACAAATACTTCGGATCAGTTATTCAGAAGCCCGGGCTATCCCGGGCTTTTTTTCGATGAAATCTTCCCGAGCATGTTAAACTTGTAACGTCTGGCTTTCCAGATCGTTTGACCCTGGAGGATTTTTCCGTGTCGCTTGATGAATTTACCCAAAAAGACGCCGTCGGGCTCGCTGAATGGGTCCGCTCTGGCGAAGTCTCGCCGCTCGAACTCGTCGAGGAAGCCATCCGACGCATCGAAGCTGTGAACCCGCAGGTCAACGCCGTGATCCACAAGATGTACGACCGGGCGCGCGAGAAAGCAAGCGGAGACCTCCCGGATGGCCCGTTCAAAGGGGTGCCTTTCCTTGTGAAGGATATGAGAGCCCCGTTCGCCGGAGAGCCGATGTGGATGGGTTCACGCTTCCTCAAGGGATATGTCCCTGATTATGACGTCGAGGTGATCCGTCGCTTCAAGCAGGCCGGCTTGATCACGCTGGGCAAGAGCAACGTCCCCGAGTTCGGCTTGTATTTCTTCACCGAGCCAGAACTGTTCGGCACGACTAACAATCCCTGGGACTTGAAGCGGACGGCGGGCGGATCTAGCGGTGGAGCGGCCGCAGCGGTTTCCAGCCGCATGGTCCCCGCAGCCCACGGGAGCGACGGTGGAGGTTCGGTCCGCGTGCCTGCAGCCTGCTGTGGTCTCGTTGGGATCGTCCCCAGCCTTGGCCGCACACCCGTCGGCCCGTACCGGACAGATATGTGGCAGGGACTGATCCGTGAGAGCATGCTGTCCCGCACCGTACGCGATACCGCCGCACTGCTCGATGTGATCCAGGGGCCCGACCCCGGCGCACGCTACTACCCGCCGCCCCCGGAACGGCCGTATCTCGAAGAAGTCGAGCGCGATCCAGGCCGTCTGCGGATCGCATTCACTTCAACGCCCTTCATGGGAAAGAAGGTCCATCACGAAGCAGAGAGGGGCCTCAAGCAAACTGTCGAGCTCCTTGAAGACCTCGGGCACGACCTCGTCGAAGCTGTTCCTACAATAGACAGGCTTTCAATCTCCAGAGCTTATTTCACGATTGTCATTGCCGAACTGCAGGCAGAGATCGAGAATTTCGAAGAAATGCTCGATAAAAAAGCCACCTCTGAGAATTTCGAAACGGCCACCTGGGTGGCTGCGCTGCTTGGCTCGCGCTTAAGCGCGCAAGACTTTCTCCACGCACAGCGCACACAGGAGTTGATGTCCAGGAATGTCGGCCAATTTTTCGAGAACTATGACCTGCTGCTCACCCCGTCGATCGCAGAACCGCCGATCAAATCAGGCTCTCTTCAGCTGAAGGGCATCCAGGCGATGATGCTCTCACTCTTTGGGCGCATGAACGCCGGCAGATTGATCGAACTCTTCGGCGGCATCGAATCGGCGGTTGAGGATATGTTCGACTTCACCCCTTATACGCACATCTTCAACATAAGTGGTCAGCCAGCGATTTCGCTGCCACTCTACTGGACCAAGGAGGGACTTCCACTTGGTATGCAGTTTGCGGCAAAATATGCTCAGGAGGGGCTTCTGCTCCAGCTGGCCGGCCAACTGGAACGCGCCAGACCCTGGGCCAATCGCCTTCCACCCATTCATGCATGAGATAGGCTTATGAATCCACCGGATCTCCCCCAATGGCTGCTAGTAATCCTCTCGCTCCTCGGTGCGGGACTCGTGCTCTCGATCGCCCTGCTCGGCGTGGTCGTCTGGCGAGTGCGTAAGATCCGCTTGCCGGAAGACGCCGATTGGATCACCACCATGCGCATGACACCCATTGTCGTTGTGCTGCTCCTGGACCTGCTCGACTTCAGCCTCGATATTTTTTCGATCGGGATTACCTGGCCGCTGCTCGGTTATCTCGGACTGAAGCCGCTGCGCAATATCACCGTGCTGGAAGGCGTCGTCCCGGGCACGCAGTTG
Source organism: uncultured Anaerolineales bacterium (assembly GCA_965603565.1). Taxonomy (GTDB): domain Bacteria; phylum Chloroflexota; class Anaerolineae; order Anaerolineales; family E44-bin32; genus E44-bin32. Next base: position 29,541 of record CBFDDM010000031.1, read on the forward strand.
ATCCCTACGCTCACACTCACCTGGCTCCTAGCGAGGTTCTTCCCAAACGAATCCGGTCACGAAACCGGCAGCACGATCGATTCGTACTTTATCGAGCATTCTCACGACTGATGTGGCGAACCTGGCAAATATTGGATACACTGGATGAAACCAATACATCGCAATAACCCGTCAACCTACATCAAGGCAAAGGAGTAAAGCACATGGATTTCGGGCTCGCATTTTCGTATGTCTTTGAGGACGAGGATTGGATCAAAAAGATCGTCATCACTGCCATCATTTCGATCATACCTATTGTGGGGCAGGTCGCACTTCTCGGATGGAGCGTGGAGATCGCCCGCAGGGTGATCCGCGGTGATTCGACACCGCTGCCGGATTGGAGCGATTTCGGCGGGCTGCTCACACTCGGCGTGAAGGCTTTTGTGATCAGCTTCGTCTTCGCGCTCCCGCTGATGTTCATCAGCATCCCTTCAGCTCTGCTCGATTCGGTGAGTTCTGACTCAGGCGAAGCCGTGCTGACTTTCTTTATCTTTTGCATCAGCTGTTTTGCCCTACTATATGGCCTCGCATTGGCCTTTTTCCTGCCCGCCGCGTACGGTGAACTTGCCGCGACGGATGACCTTGGCGCAAGCTTCAACATTGGAAAGATCTTCGGGCATATCCGCGCCGCACCAAGTGCATACTTGCTGACCTTCCTGGGCATCATCGCCGCCGGGATCTTAGCCTCCTTTGGCATTATCCTATGTTTCGTCGGCATACTCTTCACGGCTGCCTACTCTTACGCCGTCCAGGGCCATCTCTACGGTCAGGCTTACAAAGAAGCGACTGCCGCAGCACCTGCTGCCTGATCAAGAAAATCAAAGAATCTGACAGCGCGGGCATACGCCCGCGCTGTTTATTTAAGCGCCAATACTCAACATGCACCGGCATTGATATGATTCATACAGGAGATTGAAAGGCAGGGCTGCAATGATCGAAGTCGCAATCATGATCGAAGGTCAGGATGGGCTGACCTGGGACATATGGAAGCAGATCGCTAAACTTGTCGAGGATCTCGGTTTTGTCGGTCTGTACCGTTCGGACCATTTCACCAACACGGAACCGCCGCACAAGGCATCGCTCGAACTCTGGGTGTCACTCACATGGTTGGCCAGCCACACTGAACGGATCGAGTTTGGTCCGCTGGTCACTCCGGCCTCCTTCCGCCACCCGGTCTTCACGGCGCGTTTCGGTAAAGACGTCGATGATCTCTCCGGAGGCCGCCTGACGTTAGGCATCGGCGCCGGTTGGATGGAACACGAACACGAGGTCTTCGGGTTCGATCTGCTCCCGATCAAAGATCGATTCGACCGCTTTGAGGAGAGTGTCGAGGTCATCACGCAACTACTGCGCTCCGAAGAGCCGGTCGATTTCGACGGCAAATACTACGCGTTGGAAGGCGCTGAACTGCTCCCCCGTCCCAAACGACCCGGTGGACCGCCGGTGCTGATCGGCGGAAACGGCCGCAACCGAACGCTGCCACTCACCGCTCAATTCGCCGACGAGTGGAACGGTGTCTATATTGAGCCGGAGGAATATGCAAGCCTGAACTCACAGCTGGATGATCTCATCGATGAACATGGTAGAAAAACAGGAGATGTCCGGCGATCGATCATGACCGGCCTGGTCTACGGAGAAGAGCGGTCCGATCTCGAGCGTAGGGCAGGGTTGTACGACGCAGATCCGGAAGAACTTCGGGAAAGCAGCCTCGTCGTGGGGGGGCCCCGGGAGGTTGTCGATAGGCTTGGGGAATTTGCAGAGGCTGGCGCGCAGCGCATCATGCTGCAGTGGCTCGATACGGAGGACCTCTCCGGGATCGAGCATTTTGCATCAAGCGTTCTGCCACAGGTTCACAAGTAACTTAAA
>CBFDDM010000032.1:0-30749 GCA_965603565.1 uncultured Anaerolineales bacterium
CCTAATTTTCCGCGCCGCTACACCATCACCGTCGACATCGCCGACGGGCAGACGATTACTGACCTGGATGTCTTCGACTACCTCCCGGATAACCTCGCCTATCTCAGCGTGATCTCCACCTCTCCGGGCGGGGCGACAGTAGTTCAGGAACCCACCATAGGCGCAGCCGCAAACCCGCCCAACAACGTCCTGCAGGTCAACTTTTCATCCGTTACGGGTGGTTCGGGCAGCTCCGACGCCACAATCATCTTCGAATACTTCGTGCCCGAATTGGATGCAAATAGCCAGCCAGTGCTCGACCCAATCAGCGGAGACGATCAGATTTCCGAAAACAGCGCCTCGGCACTCGGCGATTGGGTGCCGATCGATCCACGCGACGCGGGCGGGACCGACAACGCCGTCGCCGACCCGATTGGGTTTGAACACACACTGGCCGACCGCGCCGTCGCTATTCAAAAAGACGGGGGTGTGTTCGCAGACACCGGCGCGGCAGGACCAAGCCCGGGCGACACACTCCAATTCACATTATCGTTCCAGGTGTCTGACTATTTCACATTTGGCGATCTGCTCGTCACCGATACGTTTAGCGACGGTCACCGCCTCGATTCGACCTTTACGCCGACGCTCACCGTCACCGACCGCAATGGCACGACGAGCGGGTCATTCTTAATCGGCACCGACCTGATCGTGGATACATCCGAGATCGGCAACGACCCAAATCCAACCACGGATGGGAGCACAACGCTGACCTTTGACGTCTCCAACGCGATGGTGCGGCTTGGTGCGGCTGACGGGATCCTGCAGGGCGGCCGAGCGGTCACCCCGGATGCCGTCGGCGCGACCGGGACGATCACATTCCGCACCGTTATCCAGCAGGATTTCTCCGACACCTACCCTTCAAACGATCCAAGCGTCGACCACGGTGACACGCTCGACAATGACGTCACCATCGACGGCACAATCCGCGATAACGACAATATCAACACAACGATTGGAAGCGAAGCAGACACCAGCGCAGCCGGCACCACAATCGTGCGCGGCGACCTGATCAAGGATATATACGCCGTTAATGGATCGACAGCCCTGTCTGACCCGGTGGAGGTCAAACCGGGCGACGAGGTCACCTATCGTCTGCGCTATACGCTGCCCTCAACAGATTTTGAAGACCTGTACTTCGTCGACTACCTTCCGCTGCCGATCTTCCTCGCTACCGAAGTGACCACCTTCGACTCGACGATCAGCAACGCAGCGCCTGCCGCTGGAGTGGCTAAGTTTGGGCCCCTTGAGACAAGCTACGCAGTACACGGCATTATCCCGACGATCAGTACGAGCGCGGCCGAAAACAGCGCGCGGTTCGACATCGGCACATTCGACGATCCCAACGACAGGTCCACAGTTGTCGACCTGCTGTTCACCTTGACCGTGCAGAACGACCCGTTCGCCGACGGCCTATACCTGACCAACCAAGCCCGCTCACACGAAGGCTCAACCAACGCAGGTGATCAAACCTCGGATCAGATCGTCCAGTTGATACTGCAGGAACCCTATCTGCAGATCACGAAAGGCGTCATCGCCACGGATAACTCGAATGGCGTCTTCGATCCGCTGACCACCGGTCCGACTACCTTCAGTGCACCTGGCTCGGGCGGACCACGCTGGAGCGGCACGATCGATTCGCTGGACCTTGCCAGCGCGCCGATCGACAGCGACCTCTCCAACGTAGATGCCGGCGACACGGTGACATTCGCCGTGGTTATCGAAAACCAGGGGTCAAGCCCCAAAGGCGCATTCGATATCATCATCAAGGACACCGTTCCAGCCGGCTTTGTGACTCCTGCGACGGCTGCGGATCTGAATCTGAGCGTCACACGCGGCGATCGAACGGTCATCGGCTTTACAGCGCTGGGGCCAAACGGTGACGGGCGCGATCTCTTCGAAAACGGGCTTGAACTCATTGACCCATCCGCAAACGAGGGTGCCTGTCAGGTCTATGACCCCAACAGCGGGGCCAACCTGATCGTGATCACGTATGACCTGACCCTCGAACCGGATGTTGAGCCCGAAACGGTTTTAACCAACCTCGCACAGATCACACAGTACGCCAACGAAGACGGACTGGGATCCACGGATAACTTCGTCTCCGATCAGAATCTCTACGAGGATGACGCCACAACCACGATCGCCTCCCCTCAGGTCATCAAGACGGTGATTGCTACCAACCAGGCCCACACAAGTGGTTTGAACGTCGCCATCGGTGAGATCGTCACATATCAGACCGTCATAACGATCCCCGAAGGGACCTCCTCGACCGTCACGCTCGTGGACACACTCGACACGGGTCTGGCTTTTGTGAGCCTGGACACGCTCACCGTCAGCGATGCGACGGCACTGAGCACCGACGCCGTCGGCGGCTTCAGCGCGGTGCTCACAAACGCGCAGGCTGCGCTAGCCTCGCCGGGGGGCAGCGCCACATTCGATTTCGGGACGATCACTAATACCGACCGGGTCAACACTACAGCCGAGACGATCACGCTTACCTACCAGGTCGTCGTGTTGAACACGACTGGAAACGTACGCGGCGTCGGCCGCAACAATCAAGCTACCTGGACCTGGGCGGGGGGCACGGTGATCGGAACGGCCTCCAACGTCGTCATCGTCGAACCGACGCTCGAGGTCCTCAAGACGGCGCTGCCCAACAGCGGCGACGCCGGCGACACAATCACATTCACGCTGACCATCCAACACACGACGGCTAGCAACAGCACCGCATTTGAACTGGCGCTCACCGATCTGGTGCCTGTCGATATGACCTATGTAGGCAGCTCATTTATTCACACATCTGGTCTCGCGCCAACTGACCTTGACGATTCAAGTGCGCCAACACTAACCGCTAACTGGGATCAAGCAGCCGGTTTCCCGGTCGGAACCACCAGCCAACTTCAATTCCAGGCCACGCTCAACGATGACGTAACCCCGGGTCAGACGATCACGAATGAGGCTGTGCTCACCTGGACCGGCCTGCCCGGTGACGTCACCAATGCTCAATCGAGCTACAACAGCCTCTCGACCGAGCGAACCGGCGACACGGCAAACCCGGGCGGAGCCGCCAACACATACACACACACCGGCACGGTCGACGTCAACGTAATCCCCGGTTTGGACAAGTTCATCGTTACGACATCAGAAACACACACCGGCGAGGCTTCACCCTGGCCGCTGGCGATCGGCGAGATCATCCGCTTCCGCATGCAGATCGCGCTGCCCGAAGGGGCCGCACCCGCATTTCAGATCAGCGATGCGCTTCCAGCAGGGATGCTTTTCCTGAACGACAGCACTACGAAAGTCGCCTTCGTCTCCGATGACCCCTCCGGGGGGATCACTTCCTCGACCCTCTCGGGCGTGGACCTCGACGTCACCGGTGATGAGACCACCGTCGCAACGATCACGCCCATATTTACACTACCCGGATCGGCGATCAGCGGATCGCCTTTCAGCCCGGGCACAGATCCGGTGTTCAACCTGGGGAGTTTGACCAACGCCGACCGAGATCCAAACGTGGAGTACGTGGTGCTGGAGTTCAATGCGCTGGTGAGCAACATCAGCGCAAATACCGCCGGCACGACGCGCTCAAACACCTATCAGGTCATCATCGACAGCTCTATTGAAGGCACCTCTAATTCAGTCTCGGCGCTGGTCGTTGAACCGTCATTGAACGTCACCAAGGTCGTTTCCACCGCACCGCAAGATGCCGGCGACACCTTGATCTACACCGTCACCATCCAGGCGCTCAGCGGCGCAAACCGGGCCTCGGCATTTGAGCTAGCGCTTACCGACACATTGGACGCCAATCTCATGCTTCAGAGCGTCACGCCTACTTCGGTCCCAGCCTACGCCACTTTTACGGATAACTCGAGTTTGGCCTCAAACCTGGTTTCCGTTCAAATCGACCGGCTAGATCCTGGCGATTCGGTCGTGCTGCAGATCGAGGCGATCGTGGCGGCGCTGGCGCCCGCTGGTGAGACGATCCCGAACACTGGCGACCTCGCGTACACCAGCCTGCCGGGGACAGGAACAACACCCAACAGCACCGGCTCTGCAACCCCCGGGGGATCAGGTGACGCGAACGGTGAGCGCGACGGCTCGGGAACAGGCGCAAACACCTACAACAACAGCAGTTCCGTTGACCTCACGCTTGCCGCACCGACAGCGGACAAGCAGCTCAGTCCGACCGGCTATGTGATCGGGGCTCAAGTCACCTTCGATTTGCTCATCACCCTTCCTGAAGGCATCACACAGGACCTGGTCGTGTTCGACAATCTGCCCGCCGGATTGGAATACCTCAGCCACCAGGTGATCACCAGCGCAGCGGCCAGCGGCGGCTTGCTGAGCGCAGACTTTGCAGGCACGCTGCCGGCACCCACCGTCACCGCTCCCGGCGGCAGCGGTGGAGATCTGACGCTCACATTTGGTGATACCACCACGATCGACGATAACCTGTCGAGCAACAACGCGTTCCTGGTTCAGTTCCAGGCGACCGTGCTCAACATCGCCAGCAACCAGAACGGTAATACATTGAACAATGTGCTTGAAGTGCGCTATACGGCTAATGGCTCGCCCACGACGGTGACGGACAACGCTTCACTGACGATCCTCGAGCCCGAGCTGCAAATCACCAAAGCCGCAGACGATGACACGCCGGCTTTCGGCCAGCAGGTAACCTACACGATCACGATCAGCCACCTCGGCAGCTCGACCGCAGATGCGTTCGACCTCATCGTCGAAGACGCCGTGCCGTCCGGACTGACCTATGACGGCGCGGTCACCCCGCTGCCCTCCGGTTGGACGCTCGACGACAGCTCCGCGCCGGCGCTTGTGTTCTCCGCGAACGACCTCACCACCGTGGATGGCAGCGTCAGTTTTTCTTACCGCGCCACCCTAAGCACCTCGCCGGCGATCGCGGTGGGTGACACGTTCACAAACACCGCAATCGTCACCTGGACATCATTATCCGGGGACGTTGCCGGCGAGCGCACCGGGAACGGCACGCCGGCTGTGAACAATTACTCCGCTTCATCGAGCGAGGTCGTGACCGCCAGCGAGATCAACCTGACGCTCACCAAGGATGACGGCGGGATCTCCGCTTCGCCTGGCGATACATACGCCTACACCATCGATGTCAACAATACCGGCAACGTGGACGCCACCGCTGTAATCGTGAGCGACACGGTGCCGCAGCACACGACTTTTAACCCGGCAGCGAGCACCTCTGGATGGGCCTGTGTACCGGATAACAGCGCCGGCAACGTCTGTACCTACAACATCGGGAATCTCGCTGGCGGCGCCGGCCTCACGCTGACCTTCGCTGTCACGGTCGATTCTTCGCTGCCGGTTACCGTGGATTTGACCACCAACGAAGCTTCCGTATCGGGGAACAACGAGCCGCTCGTGCTGCAGAATGACAACCAGGACAGCGATGACACACCTCTCGTCGCTGCACCGGATCTCACGATCACAAAAGACGATGGCATCGACACGGTTTCTCCTGGCGAAGTGCTTAATTTCACGCTGACATTCAGCAACGTCGGCGATCAGGACGCCTCCGGTGTCACGATCACCGATGTGGTCCCGTCCAACACGACATTCAACGCAGCCGCAAGTTCTGCTGGCTGGTCCTGTGACGACCCCGATGGCGCCGGACCGCTTGATCCCGGCGATCCCGGCAGCACGTGTGAATTTGTTCCTGACCTTGGCAGTGGTCCGGGATACGTATCTGCCGGCGCGGGCAGCACGGTGCAGTTTGCGCTGACCGTGGATGACCCTTTTCCCGTGGGCGTCAGCCTGGTGATCAACAGCGCCGAAATCGCTGATGATGGTACCAACGGGGCTGACCAGAACCCGGCTGACAACAGCGACAGCGACCGGGATAATGTCGTCACGTTGGGCGACGTGGATATCAACAAATCTGTCTTCGCCACCGACCAGGCACACACCGATCCTGGCGACACTCAAATCAACAGCGACCCCCCGGTCGCCATCGGGGAGATTCTCACTTATGAGATCGTGATGAACCTGCCGCCGGGCACGATCACAAACGCTACGCTCACCGACCGGCTCGATCTAGGCCTGGCCTTTGTCGACTGCCTCTCGATAACATCCAGTTCCGGGAACCTTGTGACCACCTTGCCGGGTGGATTTGGCGCCGCCTGCAATCCTGATCCGGTCAACCCGACGCTCGGCAATCCGGCGATCCAGTCTCCAAGCTCGGATGACGAGGACCAGGGCCGGACGATCGTGTTCGATTTAGCTGACATGTCCAACACGAACGATCCGACCACAGGCAGCGACGAGACGCTTACCATCCGCTATTCTGCCGTGGTCATCGACAGCCTTGCAAATACACGCGGGCTCTCGCTCAACAACTCGGTACTGTGGCAGTGGGACAGCGGCAATCTGGGCACGTCTGCGGGAAATGCCACCATCGCTGAGCCCACGCTGACGCTTGGTAAGACCGCCTCGCCGCGCATCGTGCCGCCCGGTACGCCGATCACGTTCACGCTCGCGGTTGGACACGCTGCCACGAGCGATGCCGACGCATTCGACCTGCTGCTTACCGACGTGCTCCCACCTGAATTGACCTATGTGCCCGGAACACTTACCTGCACATCTGGCACTTGCAGCGAAATAGCCGGCACGATCACCGTGACCTGGGATGCATTCATCCTTGGGGAGACCAGCACGATCGAATTCCAGGCCACACTGGGGAGCGTCGCTCCCGGCGAACGCGTGGCCAACGAGGTTTCGCTTGAGTGGACCAGTCTTCCAGATGACAACGTCTCCACGCCGTTCTCGCTCTCCGATTTCAACCCTCTGGCGGTCGAGCGCCGCTACGATCCTGGTGCGCCGGCGGATGTTTACCGTGTCGTAGCCAGCGTTTCCGTCGGCGCACCTGCTCTGCCGGAAACAGGTTTCGCCCCCAACCGCAGGACCGATCTCCCGCCGGCACCGGAGCGATCCCCGTATCAATCCATCGGCGAATACACTCTGGTCATTCCCAAACTCAACCTGTCCAAGCCGATCGTGGGTGTATCTATTGACGATCAGGGCTGGGACTTGACATGGCTGTGGAACAACGTGGGCTATCTGGAGGGGACCGCATTTCCGACCTTGCCTGGAAACACGGCGCTTACCGGGCATGTTTACCTGCCGAACGGATTGCCCGGACCCTTCTCTCGTCTGGATGATCTGGTGTGGGGAGACGAGATCCATCTGCAGTCGGAAGCAGGACTGTACGTATACAAGATGATGTATAGCTGGAAGACGCATGCTCGCGATCTCTCGGTGCTCCGTCACGAAGAGCTGGACTGGCTGACACTGATCACGTGCTCGGATTACGACGAGCGCTCGGGGAGCTATCGCCAGCGCCTCGCCGTGCGCGCCGTTCTTGTCGATGTTCGATGAGAAACCAATAGTCCCCGGCACCCATAAAGTGCCGGGGACTCACACAATTCACTTCTTCTTCAATCCAAACGCGATTCCATCACCCGCCGGGAAGATCATGCTGACGAATTGCGGATCTGCCGCCAGCTGTTCGTTGAACGCCCGCAGCGCCTGCGTCCGCTTGCGCTGATCCTCGGGATCCGCGACGGCGCCATGTGAGAGCGCGTTGTGAGCCGCCAGTATCCCGCCTGCGACAAGATTCTCGACGGCCCAGGAATAGTATTTGGGATAGCCCTCTTTTTCCGCATCGATGAATATAAAATCAAAGGGGCCATCTGCACTCACCTCGTCCAGCAATTTGTGCGCATCGCCGACGCGCACCTCCACATGATCGGCCAGACCCACGAACTCGAAGTTGTCGATGGCAACTCTGGCTCGATCAGGATCACTCTCGATCGTCAGCAGCCGACCGCCATCTGCCATGCCTCTGACGATCCAACTGCCGCTGTACCCGCCAAGGGTGCCGATTTCCAACGCATTCTTTGCCTCTACCACCGTCGACAGGAATTGTAAGAAGCGACCCTCCTCGGGTCGGATCATGATCTGCGGAAGCCCCGCAGCTACCGTGCGTTCACGGATGCTATTAAAGGTGTCATCTTCCTGGGCAAAAAGCGAACGCACATAGGTCTCAAGTGCTTCATCGTAAGATGGCATACTCCTCTATCCTTTCTTAATAAGTCCCCGGCACTTACGGAGTGCCGGGGACTATACATGCACTTGAATTATATCCATTCCCCCGCATGGCTTCGGGAAGGTACAATTGCACCCATGAGTTGGACCGATGATTTGCTTGCCTGGTATCAAGTGCAACAGCGTGAACTCCCGTGGAGAAACCTTCACGACCCCTATGCGATCTGGATTTCCGAGGTCATGCTGCAGCAGACACGCGTCGAAACGGTGATCCCCTATTTCGAACGCTGGATGCGCTCGTTTCCCGATGTTCAGTCGCTCGCCCACGCTGACCGCGAAAGCATTCTTGCACATTGGGAAGGACTCGGCTACTACCATCGTGCGCATCATCTGCACGAATCGGCTCAAATGATCGTCGAAGAATTTTCAGGCCAAATACCCTCCGATATAGAAAGCCTTAAGACTCTGCCCGGCATCGGCGACTACACCGCCGCCGCGATCTCCGCACTGGCATTTGATCGAGACGCGCTTGCGCTGGATGGAAACCTGCGCAGGGTACTCACGAGATTGTTTGATCGAACGGAAGATCCTACCACCGTACAGGGCGAGCGTGTCCTGCGTGAACTTGGAATGCAGTATTTACCTTCCGGCTCCGCCTCGCAATTCAATCAGGCGCTTATGGACCTCGGCGCGACGATCTGTACTCCGCGCAATCCCACCTGTGAAAGATGTCCGGTCAGCGAACACTGCCTGTCTTATCAGCGTGGTGTGCAGCTGCAGCGGCCGGTCAGGAAGCCACGCAAGCCAGTGCCCAGCCTGCACGCCACCGCGGCCGTGATCCAGGAAGATGGCGCCGTGCTGATCGGGCGGCGCCCGGAGGGCAAACTGCTGGGTGGTCTTTGGGAGTTTCCGGGGGGCAAACAAGAATCCAACGAGCGATTGGAAGACTGCTTGAAACGTGAGGTCATGGAGGAACTCGGCGTGGAAATTGAGGTCGACACGAAAATCGGGTCTTTCGAACACACGTATTCCCACTTCGAGGTTTCTGTGCACGCATTCACCTGCAAGCGGCTGTCAGGTGAACCCCAACTATATGATCACACCGCGCTGGAATGGGTCCCGCTCGAAAAGCTGCCGGAGTATCCTATGGGCAAGGTCGACCGCATGATCGCCGATTTGCTAAGGGAAGCACTCTGAGCAGGGCTGTGGTTGTGATTTAGCTTTGCCTGCGCGCCCGTGTCGAACGGCTGCGGTGGACGATATACACGCCCAGCAGCACCGCTATCCCCCCGACGATCTGCAGCGGCTCCAAGAATTCACCCAACAACGGTCCTGCGATCAAGCCCGTCAGCACTGGCTGACCGAGCAGTGTGGGCGAGACGATCGTAGCCGGCAGATGACCTTGCGCGTAATTTATCGCCAGCCAGCCCAGTCCTTGAGAAAAAACGCCCAATCCCAAGAGCGCCAGAAAGGTTTGGCTGGAGTAGCCAACCAGCGGGTTGCCTAGAGCAATGTTGATGATGAAAATCACCCCCACCGCACCGAGCACAGAAAACCAAGAATACGTGATCGCATCCAGATCCCTGCGCCCGCGCTGCGTGATCAGAAAATAACCCCCGTAGAAAATTCCTGCGATCAACCCGAACAGTGTTCCTAATCCGAGGTCGAACGATTTGAGCGCGTCCAGCCCAAGTACTATCACCGCGCCGCTCAACGCGATAAACAAACCGATCCAGAACCTGGCAGGCAGTCTCTCGCGCAAGATAAATAACGAGCCCAGTCCCACCCAGAGAGGCGCTGTATTTGACATCAGTGTAGGATTTGTCGCGCCACTTAAGACCACGCCGGTCGCCCAGAAGACCAAATCAATGGCAAAGAACAGGCCGCCCAAAAGAGCGATACGCAAGACGTTCCAGCCCGGCAGCGGTTTACCCTTTCTCGAGTACAGGAAGGGGCCGGTCAGGAAGAGCAAGCCGATTGCCATGCGGTAGAAGCTGGCGACTGAGCCGGGCACATCGGCAAGACGCACGAAGATCGCCGAGAATCCCAGCGCGCACAGTCCGGATACCAGCGCGAGGTATGCAGAAAGTCGTCGACCTTCGAGTTGGTTTGATTGGGCATTCTTAGACAAGCACGGCTCCTTCACATTGCGAGAGCAGCAATAAACGACACCATTCTACACCTTGAAAGCAGGTACCTGCTTTATTACACACTAGCCGCGAATCTTTGCTGGTCATTTGTTACCTGATGCATTCAAACCTACAATCTCATCGAAGAGCTTGAAGATGAGGAGGTCGTGCACTTGTCCTACGCCCAACGAACGCAAACGTTGAAGCCAGAGGGCGCCTACCATGTGCTGGCACGTGCCCAGAGCCTGGAAGCGCTTGGCCGCGAGATCATCCATCTCGAGATCGGCCAGCCCGACTTCGATACTTTCGCACCGATCCGCGCAGCAGGCATCGAATCGATCGAGGCCGGCCACACGCGCTACAACCCACCAGCGGGGATTCCAGAGCTGCGCGCCGCAATTGCAGAAGATGCCGGAAAACGACGGGGACTCACATTCTCGCCCGAGCAGGTGATCGTCTCGCCCGGGGCCAAGCCCAACTTGTTCTTCCCTGTCCTGGCATTGGTCGAGCCCGGCGACGAGGTGATTTATCCCGACCCCGGCTTCCCCACCTACGTCGCCATGATCCACGTCGCCGGCGGAACCCCCGTGCCAGTGCCCCTGGATGAGGAACGCGGTTTCTCATTCGATATGCAAGCGTTCAGCGAGAAGGTCAGCGACCGCACCAAACTCATCATCCTCAACTCACCCGGGAACCCGACCGGAGGCGTGATGTCAGAAGCTGACCTGGAGGAAATCGCCGGAGCCGCCCGGGCGCATGAATGCTGGGTCATGTCGGACGAAATCTACTCGCGGCTGCACTACCTCGACGGCGAATTGCCAACGATTCTACGCTTACCGGGGATGGAGGCGCGCACGATCCTGGTGGACGGATTCTCAAAAACCTATGCCATGACCGGCTGGCGGCTCGGGTACGGCATCATGCCGGTCGAGCTGGCACAGCGTGTTGCCCTGCTGCTCACCCATTCCATCGGCTGCACCGCCCACTTCACGCAATACGCCGGATTACAGGCAGTCACTGGTTCACAGGCCGAGGTCGACGCGATGGTGGCAGTCTACCGCTCACGACGAGATCGCCTCGTGGAAGGTCTCAATGCCATCTCCGGCGTCAGCTGTGCGGAGCCGCAGGGTGCGTTCTACGCTTTTCCAAACGTCTCTACATTCGGATTGACCTCAGATGACCTGGCTGATCAGATCCTGGAGCAAGCAGGTGTAGCCCTGCTTCCCGGCACCGCGTTTGGTGCAAACGGGGAAGGTTTCCTGCGGATCTCGTATGCCAACAGCATTGAGAATATTGAGCTCGCCCTTGAACGGCTAGCTAGATTCTTCGGGACCTTGTAATCCCTTCACCGGCACTGCACATCGTTTTTGAACACGAAAGCGAGCCGGCGGTGGATAATCCCATCTCGCGCTACCTCAACATCCGCCTCGCATACTTCCCGGCGTTCCGTTCTTACGCCCAGCTTGCCTTCATCAGCAACCTGACCAGCAGTCCTTTAGCCTGGCAGATCCCTGCCGATCCTCAGTGAAACCAGGCATGGCCTGAGCACACATTCCGAATTCATGCTATATATCTCATGATTATTTGCTTTCAGGTGCGGCGTTCCAGCCGCCTATTCAAAAGAGGGAAGAGCGATGTCTCCACGACCAACCTGGACATTCATCACCAATCACGGGGCCGTGCTTGCGTTGCTCAACAAGCACGGGAAGATCACTGCGCGGGAGATCGCCCAGGTCCTGGGGATCACCGTCCGGTCCGTGCGTCGTATCATCGGGGAGTTGGAGGCCGAAGGCTATATTCAGATCACCAAAGAAGGCCGGCGCAACATCTACTCGATCAGTCACGATCGGCCTTTGCGCAGGGAGGATCAGCGCGAGGTGGATGTTGGTACGCTGCTGGAGGTATTGCATAGCTGAAGTAGAGCCGGTTCGGCGATTGCTCTAGAAGGGACGCTTAATAGCACCCCTGACAACCCTGCTCACCTTCTTGCAGCGTCCACAGAAAGCGATTCACTCCTCGCACGGCAGTTTCATGATCTTCAGCAATTCGCCCACCGACACGTTCCTCTGGTCCAACCGCCTGAGCGGTTTGTTCAGATTAACACGGTATCGATTAGACCTACCAAATCGCTCCCGCTCGATATAGCCATCTGTCTCCAGGTCGGTCAAAATCCGTCGTACGGTTCGTTCTGTGATCCCGATCTTATCTGCCATTGCCCTTGCGGTGATTTTTTGTTCGTTGAAGAGAAGTGAGAGTACCGCTCCATGATTACTTATGAACCCCCAAGTTGGTCTACCGACCATACGACCTTCCCTGCTTAAGGGTGGGCATCTTCTCTATTGGGTTTGCCGGCAGGCCGGCTGCTTCCACTGATCATGCTGACGACGGCACGTCTTTCACAAGAATTTTTTATTTAGCTCGAAGCAGTTCACTGCCTCAAGTTCCCACTTGCCACACCGTGATGAATTCCCCTTCTGGCATCTGGGCTAAATTTTGCTACTATAATCGCATCCAAGAAAGGCACACCTTCAGGGTGTCCGCTTGCTTGTGATGCCCGGTTCACTGAGCACGGTAACACTTATTTCACTCACCGGAGACGGAAGAATTCCGTCTCCGGTGGAACAGGTCAGCCTTACCGTGTTTACCTATGGATGCCTTCAACCCCCGCCGAATCGGTGTTCCCTTTGAAATCCGTGGCTTAACGCCAGACTGATGGAAGTAGCCAGATTGATGACTCCTGGTCAAAAACGTCTTGAACCGACACATGCAGTATGAAGCGAACTGTCTGCCCTCTGAGGGCCGATAGGTCAATATTAACCTTGGTGTATGAGCCTTCGTATTTCTCGACCCATTTACCCAATGTCTTGATCTCCCCGGCCTCGTTCATGTATTGAAACTTAAACTCAACATCACAGAGGGGTGATTCATCCCAGCATGAAACGACAGTCCGGAAACTGTCCCCGGATTTGACTGTAAACGGAGGATAGATCCCCTGGATCCAACCGTCATTGACACCCTCAGGGATAACCCATAGCCCGGGTTCGTTTTCAACCCGACCACCCTCAAGGACAGGGACTTCCAGAACCTGGATAAAACCGTCGACACTGTATTCATTTGTCGGGCATGAGATTTCCCCCGCACCGGTAGTCCAGGTTGCATTACAGACATCGTTCACCATATTCAGAGCGATCGATTTGGGTTTTACAACCTGAACTTGCACCCAGAAGGGGTCCTGAGCTTTCATTCCAATGCCAAATACCTTCCCGGAGCTATTGCGCAGCGCCCAGTAACCAACGTGTTTCCCCACCTCGATTGGCGCGGTAAGCTCGATGGAAATGTCGATCGTCTGCCCCGGAGCGACGGTCTTGCCAAGTTTCGTGACCTTATCACCAGTCATCCGATCCCCTGACACGTAGACCAACGCGTAATCTTTGGTCCAGGTACACGTGCCGATATTCTTGAGCTGCCAGGTCTTTCTGAAATCCTTATCGGGGGTGAACACCGTACCGTCCGGGACGGTCACGTCCTTCACGAATGCTGCCCAATCGCAGGGGGTCGGTACAGGTGTGGCTGTGGGGGTCAGCGTTGGAGTCGGCGTCAATGTCAATGTAGGCGTGATGGTTGCGGTGGGCGGAACCGGCATTAACTGGTAGTCCCAGCCAAAGTCAACCGCCGTCCGGCGCTCACCGTCGACGATTGTGATCGTCACCCCGGTTTGAGCTGCACTCGTGCGTGGGGCCGTCCACTCCCCGGGCAGCAGCTGCGCCGGATTGGAACCGGAAAGCGAATCGATCGAGACACAATAGGTGCCGGCAATAAGCCCATCGAAGATGTAGTAGCCGTCACCGCGCGTGAGCTCAACCCCCTGATCGCTCGAAGGGCAGACACCCTGTCCCAAGGAGATGGCGATGTTCCCCAGTCCGGGCTCCGCGGCCTCGCGTATGCCGTTCGCTGTAAGGCCACCAGCACCCGTGGAGACACAGCCAGAGGGGATCTCCTGTGACACCGGCTGACCTTCCGGGCCGGCGGCACAGAGATCATGCCATAGCACCCCTTCGATGACCCCGGTGCCCGGCACGATTTGCACGGGTGTGACCGTCGGATTGTCCTGACCCTGTCCCGGGCCAATTAGCCGATCCAGATCGAGCGTGTCCATGCCGATCAGGACGGCGACAAACCCAATCACGAAGACAAACATAGCTGCAAGCAGTCCCAGGATGATCCATGGAATTCTTGAACCATTCATTGCATTCTCCTGAGCGGATTCAACCTTTCTCCGCTGCCATAAACATGGATTGATTTGGATCGACAGTCATTTGCGATGCGGCGGGGAAATGACCTGACCATCTGACCGATCTCATTCATGGCACTGTACCGCCAAAGATCAGCCGGTCGGCGACTGTCATCTAGTGATAATTGTTTCATGTTTTTTATATCATGTCAATAGAGAATACAGAGCCCAGCGCCGATGAAGAAAATCTATTCAGGAAAACACGGTTTCTATGCAGTCGTCGAAAAAGGGCCGCTTTAAACGCGACCCTGCTCCGTTGAAATCACTTCGCGGATATTCTTTTGACGGTAGGACGCTAATGATTGCTTGCGCCTCTGCTTCCGTTTTTCCCATTCGCCGGCCGCCCGGCCTCCCTGCCAGGAAGTTCCCCAAGCACCGCTGACATCTTCGCGCGGTGAATGTGGATCCGATCAAAGCCTTCTGGCTTGATCGAGGTGATCGCCCCGTCCAGTAGATCTATCACGGCCGAACGCTCTGTCGCCGGAACCTGAGCCCGACAGAAACTGCAGGTCTCCGCATTGTGTCCGGCGTATTGCTTGGGCTCCTCATAGCGCGCCAGATAACCTTCATAGTTGCGCAGCGCTACGCTGTGCTCGCCCTGGCTGATCAGATAGTTTGGCATCACCGGGATCTTGCCGCCGCCACCGGGCGCGTCGACGACGAACGTCGGGACGGCATAGCCCGAGGTGTGGCCGCGCAGGCCCTCGATGATCTCAATACCCTTCGCCACCGGCGTGCGGAAATGACCCGCGCCGGCGACGAGGTCACACTGGTAAAGGTAGTAAGGCCGCACGCGGATACGCACCAGGTCGTGAACCAGCTGGCGCTGGATGTTCACACAGTCGTTGATGCCTGCAAGCAACACGGACTGGTTGCCGAGCGGGATCCCCGCCCGGGTGAGCCGGTCGGCAGCCTCTGCCAGCTCGACCGTGATCTCGTTGGGATGATTGACGTGGATGTTCAACCACAGAGGGTGAAACTTTTGAAGCATCTCCGTCAGCTTCTCGTCCACGCGCATGGGCATAAAAACCGGCACACGGCTGCCGATGCGGATCACCTCGATGTGTTCGATTTCACGCAGACTGGCCAGCAACCTTTCCAGCACCGCCGGTGCGAGTGTCAATGGGTCGCCACCTGAGAGCAGCACATCACGGACTTCAGTATGCTCGCGCAGGTACGCCAATTGTCGTTCACTATCTTCGGACGAAAACTGGGCGTGAGGATCGCCGACGATACGCGAGCGGGTGCAGTAACGGCAGTAGGAAGCGCACTGCGTCGTCACCAGCATCAACACGCGATCGGGATAGCGATGTACCAGGCCGGGCACAGGGGAATGTGCCTCCTCCCCGAGAGAATCGACCATCATGCCATAAAAAGGCTCGAGTTCCTCTTCCGTCGGGATGACCTGCCTGCGAATCGGATCGTGCGGGTCATTCGGGTCAATTAGTGAGGCGAAATAAGGCGTGATATCCACGCGGAATATCCCGCCTGCCCGCAGCGCGTTCCGCTCGCTCTCGGTGAGATCGATCACCGTTTCGATCTCCTCGATCGTGTTCAAGCGGTTGCTCATCTGCCAGCGCCAATCGTTCCACTGGTCATCAGGGACATGCTCATAAGCCGGGGCGCGATCCGATTTAAAGTCTACCTTGGTCATACCATCTCCTCTGGCTCAATATCTGCGACGTATCCGACACAAAGAATAGGACAAGCTATCTCCGCTCTTTAAAACCGGGAAGGATCACGCGCTGAGCGGCGATACGATCCCGGCGGCGACGCGTTGAGCGAACTGACGTACAGCCGATTGGAATTGATCGCCGCTCGATTTGTGGGCACGTGTAAATGGGAGCCCACCGCGCTCGGCCGCGAGGTAGAGGATCTCCGCGATCAACACCTCGTACGTGATTCCTTCACTCGCCGCCATGATGCACAAATCGCTCACCGCCGGGTTGAGCCCCGGCAAGGTGTTGATCTCCATCAGATGAGGCTCGCCATCGGCATCCAGCCGCAGATCAACACGGGACACATCCTTTGCGTCGATCGCTTCCGCGGCTGCGATCGTCAGCGCGATCATTTTCTGGGCCAGTTCCTGTGGGATCACTGCCGGACAAAGATATTCGGGGGCACCCGTATCGCCAATATCAAGTGATTTAGCTGCGTTACCGTAGATGCCGGGACTCACGCTGCGGGCGCTATCAAGCTCAAGGATCGGAAAGACATGGTAGCCGTTCGCGTCGTAAAGCCAGGGCCTTCGACGGGTTTTTGGCGAGCCCGAATTTCCGATGAAACCGACCGTGAATTCCCTTCCCGGAAGGTAGCTCTCGACCAATGCGGGTTGACGATAGGTCCTGAGAACCCAATTAACCCGTGTTCGCAGCTCGTGTTCGTTCTTGACCAACGAACCGCTGTCGACGCCCATTCCGGTTCCTTCACGCGCTGGTTTGACAAAAAGCGGAAAGCTCAGCGCGGGATCAAGCTTGTCTTTTGAAGTGCGGAATTCTTGAAAGTCCGGGGTGGGCAATCCGGCGCTTTTCCAGATGCGTTTTGTCTGCGTCTTGTCCAGCGAGATCGCATTGGCGACCACACGAGAGGCGGTGTAGGGGATCCCGAGCAGCTCACAGAGCGCCGGTGCTTGCGCCTCACGTCCGTCACCCTGCACGCCCTCCGCGATATTAAAACAAATGTGCGGACGGAGGTTCGTGAGACTTTCCACGAGCGAGTGGTCCGCACGGCAGAGGTGCACCCAGTGCCCATCGCGCTCCAGCGCCCCGGCGATCGCCTCGACCGTTTCTTTTCGGTCGAATTCTGCGCCTGCGTCCGCCGGAGCATCGAGTTCCCACTCGACTTCGTCCTTGAGATTCGCTAACAGCGCGATCCGCCAGGGTGCTGGTCGCGCCGCATGTCCAGGAGGTTTTCGGTGGCTTACAGTGCTTTCAAACGTGTACATGATACGTTCTCCTTAAACGGGTGATTTTCTTTAGCGTTCGTCCCATGCTTGCAGCGAGTGCATATCCATGAATTCGCTGCGATCCGGCCGGGAAATCGGCTCGATAAAAGCCCAATCCAACACGGTCGGGTTCGTTCGAATCACAATCAGATCTGATCCACAGCTCGGACAAAGCGTTCGCTGGTCAATAGCGGGATTCTTCGGAAATCGCACTTCACCATCACATTCAGGACAAACTGCGTTGCTGTGCATACATCGACCCTCAATATTTCTTCGAGAAACCTTCGTGCAACCGTCACCCCATCAACTTTCGACCCGAAAAGGACCCCGAGACCGGGAACGGACCGAATAGTCCGGTCCCTCGATGTGAGCATCGAACATATAGTCAAGGCGCAGTGGATCGATCGTCGAAACAGCCCAATCCTCCCCGCAGCCCTCACATGTCACCGACGCTCCTGGTTTCACCGGTTCCTCGATTAAAATTTGTGTCCGACATGCCGGACAGTGTGTTTGAGCCATTCTTGCTTCACGCTCCCGCTGCCGATGATTGTTTCTTGCACGAAATATAAGCAAATCCGGTCGCAACCCTGTCATCTGAATGTAGAAAACTCGTGGAAAAAACGGCGAAACTTGACTAATGCTGTCCAAGCGCTCATCTAGCGATCGCCGCTCCCATCTAAATGCAAAAAGCTCCCTGTTGGGGAGCTTTGATCGGTTCAGTTCCTATTCCTAAATTTCTTCGGTTACGAAGCGGTAGCCAACACCCGGGAGCGTTTCTAAAAACTCTGGTTTTTCCGGGTTGGGCTCAATCTTGTGCCGTAAACGGCTTACCAGCCCACGCACCAGATCACGGTTGCCTTCACCGGTATAGCCCCAGACGCGCTCAACGATCACCTCCGCAGGAAGCACCTGGCCTCGATTGGTCATCAGGAAGTAAAGCAATCGAAATTCCAGCTGGGTCAGTCGCTGTGGACGGCTTTCGCCGACCTGCACCGTGCGGGTCGATGGATCCAGGTTAATCGGTCCAAGATCAAGATTCGGGAGCACAAACGCCGGAACGGCATTCGCTCTCCTAAGCAGCGCAATCGCCTGGGCCGCGATCAGCTGTGGCGAGGCCGGCCGCGTGACGATCACATCGGCGCCTTCGCGCAGCGATTGTGCGATCACAGATTCCGAAACCGCCTCCGACACGATGAACAGCGGGGCTTGAGTCGCCGCGCGCACAGTTTTTGTCACCGCGTCAATTTCATCACCGGTTTCCAACGCGAGCAGGATCAAATCGGCGGGGTGATCGCCCCAATTCGAGAGCACCCGCACGTAATCACCGCTGGCCGCAACAGACAGCCCGGCTTTGCGCAATACAAATGTCAGCACATCGCGCTCATCTGGATTGGGAGCGATGACGATCGCCTGCATGCCGTCCTCCTTCGGGGCAATTTCCTCCGCCCACCTGCGTTTCATTGTACGCGATTTTCTCTTCGATGAACTAGAGTTCAACAGGATGAAAAAAGCAAGCCTCCCGCTGCAGTGTCTGAACCGCAGGGGTGACTTGCTCGCTGATTTGATTCTTGCTGTCCTCGGATCAGATCGCCTTGGTTGTGCGTATGTCGATCACTTTCTGGACCAGCGGCTTGATCGCCTCGAGCAGTTTTTCCTCGGAGACCCCTTCAACCTTGATGGTGATTTCACCCGTGCTTGTGTCTTCGCCGCTGGTCGTGCCCATAGCAACGATGTTGCCGTCCAGATCGAGGATCGCTTTGGTCAACTGCGCTAGCTCTCCAGGCACGTTGCGAACCAGCACGGCCAGACGAACACCAGGATCGCGTGCCCCCATCAACTCCAGGAATACTTTGAACAGGTCGGTTTCGGTGACGATACCGACCATCTTGCCATCTCTCATCACCGGCAGACCGCCGATCTTGTGATCTGCCATGAGCAGGGCGGCTTCTTCCAGCGGCGTGTCAGCATCGACGGTGATGACATCTTTTGTCATGATTTCATCAACCGTGATCTTAGCCATCAAGTAGTTGAGCTCCCAGATGCTCAGAGAAGTGGCTTGAGACGGCGATGCCTGAAGGATCTCTCGCTCGGAGACCATGCCAACCAGGCTGCCACTCTTATCGACGACCGGCAAACGGCGGATGTTCTCCTTCTGCATCAGATCATAGGCATCCAGGATAGGCACATCGGCGTGCGTCGTGATGACCGGCCGGCTCATGCGTTCCTCGACTAACATGCTTGCACCTCCAATTATTGACCTTGAGATGTATCAGGGTCAGCTTCAATTTAACTATACCGGATCGGTGGCATAACGGCGGCGGATATTCGGAACCAGGTATTCATCGAATGCACGGCGCAAATCGTAATCAGGCTCCCAGCCCCAATCCTGCTCTGCCGCCGAGCTATCCAGATCGGCCGGCCAGGTATCGACGATCGCCTCACGCTTAAGATCCGATTTAAAATCGACCCGCACGTCATCGAAGGCGCCCCGGACTAGTTCAAGGAATTGCCGCGCGGTCAAACTAAAACTGGTCACGTTATAGACTAGTTTGCTCAAGCCCTCCTTCTCGGCCGCTTCCAGATCGATGAGTGCTTTGATCGCGTCCGGCATAGCCATGAACGGCAGCTGCGCGGTCGGTTGTACGAAGCAGGTATATTCCACTCCCTGCGCGGCATGATGCAGCATCTCCGGGCCATAATCGCTCGTGCCACCGGTAGGGACCGTCACCGCGCTGATCAAGCCCGGAAAGCGCAGCGAGCGGAAGTCGATGTTACAGCAGGAGCTATCGCTCGCTAACTGCTTGTAATTGCGAGTGTAGTATCGCCCGAGATGTTCGCA
This sequence comes from uncultured Anaerolineales bacterium, assembly GCA_965603565.1. Taxonomy (GTDB): domain Bacteria; phylum Chloroflexota; class Anaerolineae; order Anaerolineales; family E44-bin32; genus E44-bin32. Next base: position 20,331 of record CBFDDM010000032.1, read on the forward strand.
ATAAAGTTTATTGCACCCGTACATCGTCGTCGGTTGAAGGTATTCATGCTCGCGCAGCTTGCCCGCCCTGGCCTTGGTGTTTAGATCCGGTAGACCATAGACAGCAATCGAGCTGGGATAGAGAAACTTGACCGGCTTACCCTGCCAGGTCGACTGCTCTATCGCAAGACGCAGCAAATTGAGCGTTCCCTCGACATTCACGCGATGGGCTGTTTCCGGATTGTATTCGGCTCGTGTAGACAGGATGGATGCCAGGTGGAAGATGGTCTCGATCTCGTATTCCAGGATCAAGCGACCAAGAAGCATATGATCGAGGATGTCACCTTGAATAAATTTATGGACGTATCGCTCCAGTTCATCCGGCAGCGGCTGAATATCCATCGCCACGATACGTCTGTCGCCCTGCTTACCCAGGAACTCAATCAGACCATGCCCCACCTCACCGCTAGAGCCCGTAACGAGGACGATACTTTCACGCATAGCACCTTCCTTTTTGTGAACGACTTGGTCCATCTGCACACCACAAGCAATTTTCGTGGCGTGGTTTCTCTGCTTCTATGTTAGCCCCGTTTCATATCTGATGCCGAGGATAACTCTCCCGAATCGCACGAACAATTCTCCCCATACGAGGGCCTGCACAGCGATGAAACTGACCACACTACAAGTATAGATTGATTAAGCACAGGCATGCATCCAGCCGATAATATGCGCTAAATATCGGCAATCCTCAGTCTGTTACACTGTCTATGCTGGTTAGAATCCGGGAGCATGATCGAAATGGCAACCATCCACATCGCGGAGGAGCATTCGGCCTGGGTACAATTCGGCGCGAGCTTTATCCTTGACACGGCCCGGCAGGCCATGAATGAGCGTGGGCGCTTCGTTATGGCGCTGTCCGGTGGAGGCACACCACACCCAATCTATCAGGCATTACCTGAGCTATGGGCTCAGCACGAGCTTGAATGGCAGCGCGTGCACATTGTATGGAGCGATGAGCGCTGCGTGCCGCTCGATCATCCCCAGAGTAATTATCGCATGGCGCGCGAAGCTCTGCTCGACAGGATCAACATCCCCAACGACCATATCCATCCAATGCGCTGCTCCCAGGATCCAACCGCTTCGGCAGTTGAGTATGAGGGCGTTCTGCGCGAACTCTATCCGCGTCAGGACTGGCCCACGATCGACTTGATGTTATTGGGTATGGGGGCTGACGGTCACACGGCCTCCCTATTCCCCGATTCTCCCGCCCTGGAGGGGCGATCTCGCTGGGTCGTCGCAAACAAGGCGCCTGCCCGGGAAACCCCGCGCCTCACGCTTACCATTCCGGCTATCAACGCCGCCGGAAGGATCGCTTTTCTTGTAGCCGGCTCCGAGAAAGCCGACGTCGTTTACAAGATTCTGACCGATCGTGAGGAGACACCAAGACTGCCCGCCGAAGAGATCAAACCATCGGCTGGAGAGCTGCACTGGTTGCTCGATGCCGAAGCAGCAGTGCGCATAATGCACCTGTGAATGGCTATGAGCTGTGCTGCGAATTTTAGGTCGCTGATCCTTGGCAGTCGATCGCAGTTTAGTTGTCTTGAGCCCCAGCCAGGATCCACTCAACCACAACTTCTAACTCGTGCGGTTTTAGGTCCGGAGCATGGTGCCCGAAGGACATCATCTGGATAAATGTGCTTCTATCTGGTTTTCCCGGCACAACCACCCCCAACAACCTTTCGTATGAATGCGGGTCGAATCGACCCGGCTCATAGCCATGACACTGCGTGCACCGCCCCATAAACATCGGTCGCACATCATCCTGGTAGCTGGGACCCATCAACTTTTGTTCTCGGTCATCTTGCACATCTTCCCTCTGCGTTTCTTCGGTGGACCGTTCGTCTGGCTTTGAACCTGTCGCATTCGCAGTGTAGTCTGGTGTAATTAATGTCTGCGGAACCGATGTGTCCTTGGCAACGATCAGATTCTCATCTTCAATCGGAGTTGCGTCACCAACACAGCCTGCCAGCAAAACGAGCATTGCTGCGCCAAACACCAGGACAGTTGGGTTTCGTTTGAATTTATTGGGCACGACAAGAGCAACCTTTAATATATGATTACTTTGAGCATTAACTATCCGCCAGGAGCTCTCGCCGGAATGTGAGGTGTGATACATTTCTCTCACCTGGTTGCTCGCACATGTACCCATTCTTTCTGGTAACTGTTGCGCTTGCATGTTACCGGAGAAGCCCAAAGATGGAGACGGATTCACAGGATGCAAGTTGTTTCGCCTCGAAAATGCGTCGGCGACTTGAAACCCCTGCATTTGACCTCTTTCAAAGATGAACTTTAATTTAAGGAGATGAGTAAGCGTGGTGTAAGGACGATGGTTGGCTCTGCTTGATGCAAAGTCATTCTGTCCCTGGCCAATTCGCCCAGTCAGGCGAACGCTTCGGTTTTCAATGGAGTCACATAGATAATCCATGCCAAGTTACAAACCAGGTGATAGCCAAGCCCTGGAATCATCCGGCCTACCAATCCTAGCAACCAAGCTGTACGTACCGCGGCCACACCGTCAACTGGTCGAAAGAAGCGCTTTAACAGAGCGCATCGACAAATCGATCCAGGCCAACCATCGGCTTATCCTCATTGCCGCGCCAGCCGGATTTGGCAAATCCACGCTTCTCAGCGAATGGGCAGCACAGACCAGCAGCGACGTCTGTTGGTACTCTCTGGACGAAGGTGATAACGATCGCACTCGTTTTTTAACCTATCTGATCGCTGCACTACAAGGCTTGATACCCGACACAGGTGCAACTGCGTTAAGGATGCAGGAATCCCCTCAACCGCCTCCATTGGAAGAGGTTCTGACCAATCTGATTATCGACATGCTCAATTGGGAACACGACGTCTCGATTGTGCTGGATGATTATCACTTGATCGTTGATCCAGACGTCCATAGGAGCCTGGAGTTCATGCTGGATCATGTACCCTCACACATCCATTTCATTGTTGCCTCTCGAAGTGAACCGCCGATTTCAATATCACGCCTTCGAGTTCGAAATACCTTCACTGAGGTAAACGAGAAGGATTTGCGCTTCCAGGAGAGTGAGGCTTCAGCGTATTTAAACAACGTAATGGGTCTCGAGCTCTCACCGGGAGAGATTGCCATCCTCGAGAAGAGAACGGAGGGTTGGATTGCAGGCCTTCAAATGGCGGCTATCTCCATCCAGAACCAGGAAGATAAATCCCGTTTTATCCAGACACTTTCTGGCACTCATCGGTTCATTCTCGATTACCTCATCGAAGAAGTGCTTGAAATCCAATCACCGCTGATTCAGTCCTTTATGTTGAAGACTTCAATTCTGGAGCATCTCTCGGGCGAGTTATGTGAACATGTCCTGGGGGTTGATTTCATCAATCAACCCCCTGCAAGTGATGACGATTCGGACGAGATAGACCTTGCCGAACCCGGATATGGCCAGGCGATACTCGATCACCTCGACCGGCAGAATTTATTTATCCTTCCCCTCGATGACGACAGGCGCTGGTATCGATACCACCGACTATTCTCCGAGCTTCTACTGAACCAGCTGTCCATCAAATTTCCTGACGTTGTCCCGGAGCTTCATCTCCGGGCCTGCGATTGGTGTGAGCAGAACGGTTTACTTAATGAGGCTGTCCGGCATGCTCTCTATGCAGACGATCACGATCGAGCGGCAAAGCTGGTCGGTCAGCACGCGCTTGCGTTGGTTTATTTTGGTAATCTCTCAACTCTGGCGCGCTGGCTGGATGCTCTCCCACCGGATGTCAAGAAAGCCCACCCGTGGCTCAGTATCGCGCACGCCTGGGCGCTGACCTTTGCCGGTCAACTCAACCAAGTCGCGGGCTTAATTCAGGATGCTGAAGAAACGATGGATGCGATTGATGATTCAATCGAGAAGAATCGCATCGCAGGAACAATAGACGCGTTGCGCGCATATCTTCTGGCAATCCGGGGTTCGATGTCGCTCGCAGCCGAATTTGCCCGGGAAGCGCTTAAACTGCTTCCGCGGGACGATCTTAAGTTAAGAGGCTTCTCAGCCATGCTGCTAGCAACCGTTTTGCGCTGGAACGGAGATTTGACTGAGGCAATTGACGCGTATCAGGAAGCGATCGCGATCAACCAGAGCGCAGGTGACTATAACGTGCTCGTCGAGTCTCTATGTGATCTTGCCGAACTTGAGGCCCTGCATGGCGAACTGCAAAAATCCACACAGACAAGCAGAAAGGCGCTTGAGGTCGGGACGAAGCAACTTCACCAAACCGGTGTTAGGTTGCAATCTCATGGATATGCACACATCCGCTTGAGTGATGTTCTCCTCGAGCAAAATGAAGTCGATCAGGCGCTTAAATATGCTCTTGAAGGTTTGGCGCTTCTGGAGGATTGGGGACAGGCTGATCTGCTGGTACGAGTTTACCTCGACCTTTCTCGTGTACTGCAAGCTTCGGATGAGTTCGAGGGAGCCCAGGCTGCTTTGCGCGATGCAAAGCGGCTGGCGGTCAACTTATCCCCCTGGTACGTCACACGCGTTGAAGCCCAGCAGGCTACAATCAATCTGCTTCAGGGCAGATCACTGGAAGCAATCAGGTGGGCGGAGGACTATCTTTCCGAGATCGACGCACAAATCGAGTTTCCGAACTTCGAAATCTACATTGCAGTCGTGCGTGCCCAGCTAGCCGGCCTGCAAAAATCAGGGGAAAGTCGTTTAGATACCCAAGCAACAATCTCATTGATCGAGAAGCTAATTGATGTGGCAGAGCAACACGGGGCTGTGCGCTATCTCACAGAGGCACTCATGCTCGAAGCACTGCTCTATGACCACCTCGATCAATCTGTGAATTCCAACGAACCACTCCACAGAGTTCTAAAACTTGGAGAAACGCACGGATTTTTGCGGGTTTTTCTTGATGCTGGTGAGCCATTTGAACAGCTGCTCGTGAAGCTACGTGTATCTGAAGAGCCAGGAACGGCTGACTATGTGGATACATTGACACAAGCTTTTAGCGCTGGCTCACAGCCTTCAGACTCGGCAAGCGATCTTGATCAAGCGGGTCTGATTGAACCGCTAAGTGAACGAGAACTTGAAGTCCTTGGCTATCTGGACACCCATTTAACCAGCAATGAAATCGCAGATATTCTCAGTATCGCCGTGAGCACTGTTCGCTCCCACATTAAGAGTATCTACAGTAAACTGAACGTCCACAATCGCAACGAAGCTGTTGTAAGAGCGCAGGAATTGGATCTGAACTAATTCATCTTGTCACGGGCGATCAAAACTCCTGCTCACTTCTTTCCCCATATCAAAGAATCACCTATCTAATCCCCAACTTTGGGGGATGACGTATCCCCAATGCTATCAGTACATTAGAAGCGTTGATAACGAAACCGAAACGCACAGAGACGAAAGTGCGATATTCACGGAAGGAGATCGCGATGGTGTACCCAACAGGTAGAGACGAGGCGTACATGGCTGAAATCCGACGTGACCGCATGAGAGAAGCTGCGGAATATCGTCTGACTTCAAAGAAATCCCAGCCATCACCGCTGCAGAACAGGCTACAGTCAATTCTAGGTAAACTGGGAAGTGAAATTCAGGATCTCTGGCTGGACAGCTTCCGTGGATCAGAAGCATCGAAGTCCAACGAATCCGCCGTAGGGAAGGGCATGGCAGCCTGAGATCGGCGCAATATCATTATGACACCGCCGTAGAATCACATCTCAGACGCTGATGACCTTCTCCAACCGAAGGCTGTCAGCCTCCTAATCGGCAGATAGACATGGTTCCAACGAGGATACGCCATAGGAGACAACCTATATTAAGCCGGCGATATCTTCCTCTTCTCCGTGGGTGCAAGAGTTACTTCTTGCACCCATTCCCTTTTTCAAATATTGTGAACCATTGTTCCACAAGCGCACTCTGCAATTCGTGGCGAACGTGCCAGAGGACAACAATGCACTTGACTTCAGGTGCCATTAGAGACAAAAATGGGGCAAATACAGGGAGTCGACATTGATCACCAAAATCTCCAGAAGAATACAACCACGAAGAAATAGACTTACCAGGCTGGCTGGAGCAATGATGGCGATTTTCGGCGCCATGACAATCACATCCTGTGCGGGTGGATCCTTGTTTGGAGCTGACAGCTCCGTACAAGCCCAAGCGCTTGAGGGGAGAAACTCTCGCGCCCGAACAGACAACCTTGTCGAAGAACGCCAGATCCAGAAATCCCCAATTCTTCAACCCGTCCTTGGCAATGAAAATTTGGAATTTAATCGTCTCTCCCTTGAAGATGGTTTGTCACAAAGCGTCGTACATACCATGCTGCAGGACAGCCAGGGTTTCATGTGGATTGGAACCCAGGATGGTCTCAATCGATTTGATGGCTATGAATTCAAGATCTTCAAGCACGACCCTGAAGACCCAAAGAGTCTGAGCAACAACTACATCCTGGCGCTCGCCGAAGGACAAGATGGTGACATCTGGATTGGGACAAATGGTGGCGGATTGAACCGCCTCGATCGAGAAACCGGTGAATTTATTAAATACTTCCCTGAGCCCAAGGATCCACAGAGCCTGGCTGATAGCGTCGTCTGTGAGCTTTTCGTCGACGACGATGGTGTTGTATGGATCGGTACAGATTCGGGCGGTTTGCACCGGTATGAATCTTCAACCGATTCCTTCACGGTCTTCCAATACAACCGAGCCAGGCAAGACAGCCTGGGCGGGGTGGATGTCAATGAGTTGTTCCAGGATGAAGAAGGCAGGTTATGGGTCGGACTCGCGGATGGAGGTCTGAACCTGTTCCTGCCGGAAAGCGAAACTTTCCAGCGCTACCCCGTTGATCCGGAGGATCCTGCCGCACTTAGCGGAGAAAATGTCGCCACGATCACTCAGGATCAGGAAGGCTTCATCTGGATCGGGACAACTGGGGCGGGATTGAACCGGCTCGATCCGATCACAAACACATTCCTGCATTTCAAAGCCTTCCCGGGCAACGTGTACGCGTTAGCAAACGCGAGCGTCAATGCAATACATGAAAGCGCAGATGGTGTGCTCTGGGTCGGGACCCACGGCGGCGGACTGCAGCAATATGATCCCGAGCAGCGCAGGTTTTATACCTATATGTTCGACCCGGATAATCCTGCCAGCATCGTGAACGACAGCATATTATCCATCTACGAAGATCAAGCGGGCATCCTGTGGTTCGGTACTTTCGGCGGTGGGATCAGTACTTTCGATCCCTACCGCAGAAAATTCGAGCATGTTGAATTATCCCCCGATGGATTAAATAGCAGCTCGGTGTGGGACATTATTGAAGACCGCTATGGTGTACTGTGGATTGCAACCGGGGGCGGCGGCTTGAATCGGTATGATCGCTCGACTGGTGAATGGCAATACTACCTGCCCGATGAAAGCGACGAGAACACGATCAGTCATGGAACCATCCTGAACCTTCTGGAAAGTCGCGATGGAACCCTCTGGGTGGGCACGTTTGGTGGTGGATTGGATGCTTTCGACCCTGTAACTGAAAGCTTCAAACATTATGAAACACCACCACTGATCATGGAGATTTACGAGGATCAGGACGGCACCCTGTGGCTCGGCACAAACGGTGGCGGGTTGATAAAGTTAAATCCAGACAGCGGGAAAACACACAGTTACCTACACCACTCTGGCGATCCCAACAGCATCTCCAATGACAGCGTGGTGACGATCACCGAGGACCAGAACGGAAGTTTCTGGCTGGGCACATTCGCCGGCGGCCTGAATCGTTTCGAAAAGGAAACCGGTCGCTTCTACCATTACTTCCACAATCCTGAGGTCCCCCAATCCTTGAGCAACAACACGGTTTTAAGTGTTTACGAAGCGCAAGATGGATCGCTGTGGGTCGCAACGACGGGAGGGCTCAATCGCTTTAATCCTGAAACAGAAACCTTCACACACTACCGGGAAAAAGATGGGCTCCCGAGTGATTTCGTGTACGGGATCCTCGAAGATGGGCGCGGAAACCTGTGGCTGAGCACCAACTATGGGATTTCGAAATTTAATCCCCGCACCGAAGTGTTTGAGAACTTCGACGAGCGGGATGGATTACAAAGCACCGAATTCAACCAGGGAGCATATTATAAAAACTCACGGGGCGAGATGTTCTTTGGAGGTATAAACGGTTTCAATATATTCGACCCTACTATGGTAAAGAAGAACGATTACTCGCCCCCGATCGTCATAACAGATTTCCAGCTCTTCAACGAATCTGTCTCGCCTTTGACCGAGCCCGGCCTGGAAAAACCGATTTCGATCGCCCGGGAGATGGAGCTTTCCTATCGGGATGACTTCTTCAGTTTTGAATTCGCTTCGCTCCATTACTCTGATCCGTCGCGGAACCAATACGCCTATTATCTCGAAGGTTTGGATCGCGAGTGGAATTACGTCGGCAATCGCCGCTTCGCAGGCTACACGAACGTACCTCCGGGTGATTACACGTTCAGGGTGCGAGGGACAAACAGTGATGGCGTGTGGAATGAAGCCGGCACCGCTCTAAACATCTCCATTACGCCTCCCTTCTGGCAGACCTGGTGGTTCAGGATTTTAGCCGGGTTGGGTATCATCGGGCTGGTCGTTGGTACCTATCGATCGCGAACGCGCAGCAGTGAGCTCCAGCGGGAACGCTTGAAGGTGGAGGTCGATGAGAAAACGAGAGAGCTTCGTGAAACGATGCTCGAGCTAAAACGTTCGAAGGAACAAGCCGAGGCTGCAAATCAGGCCAAGAGCCTGTTCCTGGCAAATATGAGCCATGAGCTGCGAACCCCACTGAACGCTATTCTCGGGTTCAGTCAACTCATGCTGCAGTCAAACGAATCAACAGACGCGATCGGTGGGGGATTATCGCTTGAACAGGAGGATAATCTACAGGTCATCGTGCGGAGCGGAGAACACCTGTTGGGCTTGATCAACGAGGTCCTCGAAATGTCAAAAATCGAGGCTGGACGCATGACGGTCAACGAGCACGACTTTGATCTGCGGCGCATGCTCGAGGGCCTGGAAGAGATGTTCGCTCTGCGTGCAGATCAGAAGGACCTCTTCCTGCTCTTTGAGATCGATAAAAGTGTGCCGCACTTTGTCCACGCCGATGAGGGCAAGCTAAGACAGATCCTGCTGAATCTGCTGGGCAATGCGATCAAATTCACCCACACCGGAGGGGTAGTCCTCTCCGCGTCTGTACTGAGTGGCAATGCCTCGCCCGAGACAAACAGTAAAAAGACATTACCCAAACAGCTTGTGTTCGAAGTGCGCGACACGGGTCCTGGAATTGAATCTCATGATCTGGAGACGATATTTGACCCGTTTGTCCAGGCTTCGACGACCAGCGAAGCTCAAGAGGGCACCGGTTTGGGATTGACGATCAGCCTCCAGTTCGCAAATGTCATGGGCGGCGAACTGTTTGCCGAGAGCGAACCCGGTGTGGGCAGCAGCTTCTACCTCAAACTGCCCGTCAGCGGTCTGGACAGGGTCGCCACCGGGTCCGATGCACCTATTCGCAGGGTCGTCGGTCTTGTGCCTGGGCAGAGCGACTACAGAGTTCTGGTGGTCGACGACAAAGAAGTGAATCGAAAACTGCTCGTCAAAATGCTTGCGCCGATAGGCTTCGAAGTGCGCGAGGCGAGTCATGGAAGGGAAGCGCTCGAAATCTGGGATGGCTGGGACCCCCAGGTCATACTCATGGACATGCGCATGCCTGTCATGGACGGTTATGAGGCCACCCGTCAAATCCGAGGTTCGACAAAAGGGCAGGCTACCTGCATCATCGCCTTGACCGCCAGCGCCCTGGAAGAGGACCGCGAGTTCATCCTCTCGGAGGGTTGTGATGCATATATCCGAAAACCTTTCCAGGAGGTTGAACTGTTTGAAACGATCGAACGGCATGTCGGGGTCAAGTATGTTTATCAAAGCCAGACCCCGAAAGCCACGGGTCAGCAACTCGTGGCTTCCTCAATCAAAGAGAATGATATCTTCCAGAACCTGGCGAAATACCCTGCTGACCTAATTGATGAGCTGGCGCTCGTCACGGTGATTGGAGACATGGACGAGATCCTCTCGGTCATTCATACGATCGAGCAAGATGATCCTGAGTTAGCCGATGAACTTAAAAAGCTCGCTCGGGAGTACAATCATGACCGCATCCTGACGATCATTGCTAGCCTGCGAATCCGATGATGGATCAAATGGGAGAACAGCCTCCAGAGGACATCCTCATCGTCGACGATAATCCTGCAAATTTACGCTTGCTCTCCCAAATGCTCTCGGAGCGCGGCTATAAGATTCGTGCCGTTAGGAGTGGTGAACGCGCGATCGAATCGATCAAGGCGACACTTCCCGAACTAATCCTGCTCGACAT
>CBFDDM010000033.1:0-30638 GCA_965603565.1 uncultured Anaerolineales bacterium
CTATTCCCGGCGCTGCTCGCAACTCTATTAGGGCTTATCATCGCAGCCGTGTTCCTTGCCCCGGAAACCCGTTCGAGACGCCGATAACTGGCTCAACAATCCTGCAATTTATTCAATTTCACTATGCTATAATCCATTTGAGATGACACACGAGACTGGCATACCCCCAATCGACAACGACCGGATTAAAGCAGACGGCAACGGCTCGATCAAGAACACACTTATCGCTATTGCCGCCGGCATACTCGTGCTGGCGCTGATCGCCGGCGTGGTGCTCGCGGTTATCTCTATGGTCCGGAATCCTGTTCAAACAGAGACCATACGCGATATTGTGATCATATTTATGGCAGTCGAGGCGTTGATCATCGGCCTGGTGCTGATCCTTTTGATCGTTCAGATCGCTCGCCTTACCGATCTTTTACGCAACGAGATTAAGCCTATCCTCGACTCGACAAATGAAACGCTGGGAACGCTGCGTGGCACGACAAGGTTCCTCAGCGACAACCTTGTCAAACCTGTAGTCAAAGTTAACAGTTCATTGGCGGCTGTCCGGAAAGCAATTGATGTCATCCGTCCCCAGCGGTCAGACAAATCTTAAAAATACTTGCAGCCTAAGAAGGAGATATTGAGATGGCAGACAACAACGGAGATTTTGGCGCATTTGTAACTGGTTTTCTTTTCGGTGGCCTGGTTGGGGCGGCTGTCGCGCTGCTGATGGCGCCGCAGTCTGGTGAAGAGACCCGCGAATTTATCAGGGTCAAAGGGATCGAATTGAAGGATCAGGTTGAAGATACAGCCGAAGAGGCGATCGACAAAGTTGAGAAAGCCGCCGATGACGCCCGCAAACGTGCTGAAGAAATGGCTGGCGAGGCGCGCACACGCGCAGAAGACCTGCAAAAACGTGGACAGGTCATCCTCGACGAACAGAAATCTCGCCTCGAGGGTGCAATCGATTCAGGCAAGAAAGCCGCCAAGAAAAAGCGCGACGAGATTTCAGGCGAAGCGTAACATCTTCAACCAATCAATAAAGCAAAGGGGCTGCCTCTTATTGTGACAGCCCCTTTATTCTTTAATACCCATGTGTTTTCTATATGACAGCCGTCAATTCGGCAAACACAAACGCCAGGTATTCAGCAACATCGCTTGCGATCACGCTTGCATCAGATCCAAAATCCATCGCGGCGATTTCGCCGGCGCGAGCGTGGAGATAGGCACCGACCACAGCAGCTTCAAATGCTCCCAGTCCCTGGCCTCGAAGTGCAAGGATCACTCCTGCTAACACATCGCCCGTGCCGGCTGTGGCGAGCGCGGGCGTCGCGATCGGGATTGTGACCAACCTCCCACCGGGAGCGGCTACAAGCGTAAAGGCGCCCTTCAGGACAATCACATGGCCCCATTTTCGAGCATACTCGCGCACAAATTTTGCGCGATCTTCCAGGATCTCTGCAATCGACAAACCGGTCATAATTGCAAACTCGCCTGGATGCGGAGTGAGCACGGCAGTTTCAATCAATAATTTATGCCAGTCATCGATCTCACTCAACAGCTTCAAACCGTCTGCATCGATGACGCTCGGTGGAATTTGGGACTCCGAACGTCCGTTCTCTGAACTGACAAAGCCAATCTCCCTCGATCGTACCGCTAGTTCGGCGCACAACAATTCCTCGAGAAACGCTTTTGTGGTCGCATCGCGACCGAAACCCGGACCGATGAGCAGCGCATCAACACCTTCCAGCTCGCTATGCAGCACGCCTGCTGCTGCCTTAGATATCGCCCCCATCTCGTGTGGAAGCGCGATCCAGGTAACCTCTGGCAGCCCTGAGACGAGGAAAGACTGAATTACAGAGGGCACTGCAAGTGTGACAAGCCCGGCCCCACTGCGATACGCGCCTATAGCGGCCAAAGCTGCCGCACCTGGAAAGTTAATCGAACCCGCAACTGCGACGACGTGTCCAAAAGTGCCCTTGTGAGCATTCAATGGACGTTCGGGCAGCCAATCCCGAACAAGTGCCTCCTCAGCCAGTAGATGGTCTACGGCTTTCATCTCTGGGAGATCGGCAGACACACCGATGGACCCAACTTCGAGCTCGCCGACAGCGGCAGCTCCGGGAAAAATAAAGAGACCTGGTTTAGCCGCCGCAAGTGTCACGGTCAGGTCGGCGGAGAGGCTTTCCTCGGCGATTTCACCCGTGTCGCAATCCAAACCCGACGGGCAATCCACCGCTACGATATATGGTTTAAGGTCCCTTTCCTTCAGGGCTCCATTCGTACCAGACAGGATCTCCTCTGGCGTTCCCCGCAAGGGCAGCTTGATACCTGTGCCAAGCAGCGCATCGACAATTAAATCTGCCTCCTCCACAGCGGATGACAATATCTCCGACCCGTCATCCTCCGCAGCCAGCGTGATCCTTGCGCCGGCATTCGTCAAACTCGCGTAGTTGTGATCCTCTGCCTCCGAGCGCTCATGCGAAAGGTAGGCATGGATATCCGCGCCGGCTTCGAGTAGATGGTGACCTACGACAAGCCCATCACCACCATTGTTCCCCGGGCCAACAAGGATCACGACACGAGCGCCCTCCATATCAAGCCAGCGTTCCAGCACAGCTTCTGCTATTGCGGCTCCCGCATTGGCCATCATCTGGTCATATGTAAGCCCGCCAGCGTCTGCTGCCTGCTCGATGCGCCGCATCTCCTCCGTGGTCACAACTTTGAACACAACTTCGCTCCTTGGGTGTCTACCCCTGATTTCTCATGAATTATAGGCTTCCAGGCTGAGCTGCTCCAGCTCGGCAGGATCCGGGACGCCCGTTTCTGACGACCAGCGACGTATTTCATAGTAAGCATCAAGCATCTCTTTAAAAGGAGGTACGTATCCTGATGCTCCTCCCTCTTCGAGTGGCTGCTTAAGTGGCTCAGGATAGGTGTCCGCTGCGCTGCCAAGACCAAGCCTTGCATTGATCAGTCGCTTAAGATTGAAGGTGCGCTTGCCGATCGTCATCAGATCACCCGCAGTAACTTTAAGCCCGGTTGCAGCGGTGACCAGCTCTGCGATTTCATCTGCAGGGGCATTCGAAAAAATACACATGACAAGCGAATTCTGGAGTGTTGTCCAGTCCTGATGGCGGATTACATTAGCCGCTTTCTCGCTTCCACCTTGCCTCGGAAACATATCGATGCCGATCTCTTCTCGCGTTTGGCCAATCTCCACGAGATAATATGGGCTCTGATTATGGCAAGCGCCGCGCGGTGAGGTGGCGTAAACAAGCGCCATGCCCGAAGCGCCGCGTGGGTCGTGATAAGCTAGCTCCAGACCGCGCACCTGTAAAGCCCGTTCCGGCTCACCGTAGCGTTCTGAAAGTTTTAATGCCCCGCCGGCGAGATGCGCACCAAACCCTTCCCCACTTGCTGTTTGATGCACTAGGTCAAGGACGGTCTTTTCGTTGCCCCACTCCAGGACGGACCCGCCCGTGTCTTCGCTTGTGATCAAACCATCTTCATACAGGGCAAAAGCCAGACCAATTGTGCTTGAGAGACTGATCGTATCCATGCCGTAGCGGTCACACCAATCCCCGATCTCCGTCAAAACTCGCAGGTCTGTGATACCCAGATTTGGGCCAAACCCGATCTTGGTCTCGTACTCAGGACCTTTCTGTTCGGGTTGATCGTCGAGCCGTACTTTTCTCCCGCAGGCTATGACACAACCATGGCATGTGCTCACCCCGCTGAGGATCTTCTCGGTCATCGAAGCGCCCGAGATCTCCTCGATCCCTTCCAGTTCACCCTTGCGAAAATATTGCTTCGGCAGCATTCCGAAGTAATCGAAGATATCGGAGGCGCTTGACGTTCCAAAATCCCTCAACCCTTCGCTTACGAGATCCGTACGCAGCTCTCGATTGATGCGGGCACGCAGTTTTGAATAGACTTGTGGGTCATTCAGCGGCAATGCCTGCTGTCCCTGCACTGCGATTGCCTTCAGGTTCTTTGATCCCATCACAGCGCCCATTCCAGTGCGCCCGGCCACCCGGCCGTGGTCGCAGAGTACGACTGAGAAAGGTAGTTGTGTTTCGCCGGCTCGACCAATGCACGCAACTTTGGCGGTCGACCTCTCCAACTCCGCCTTTATTCGGTCCTGGGTTTCATAGGTGTCGGCCGATCCCCACAAGTGCGCTGCCGGTCTGAGCTCAATATCGCCGTCATCGATCCACAAGTAGACCGGCTTTTCCGCCCTGCCCCGCACCACTAGAGCGTCTATTCCGGCCGCACGCAGTTCAGGACCAAATAGGCCACCGATATTGGCCTCGCCCCAGCCTCCGGTCGCTGGCGACTTTGCACAAATCGTATATCGTCCTACCGCTGGGCCGGTCGTCCCTGTCAGTGGACCCGTTGCGATCACGAGAGGAGCTTTGGGAGCAAGCGGTTCTAATTCTGGGACTAGTTCCTCAAAGAGTATGTGAGCCGCCATCCCGGCGCCGCCGAGAAAATGAGCAGCCACCTCGCCCTCAATACGCTCGTCGTCAATTCGACCCGTAGATAGATCAATATGCTTCACACGATAGGAATACTGTTCGGGATTATGCTCGTATCGCATTGTCTTCCATTCAGGATTGAGCGAATCTCTTAGAACTATGACTATGCACGGGAGAGGCGCTTGTCACTATCCCTTTGATGGTATTTTGCTCATGGCATACTCCGCCAGAGCCGTGATCGTAAGGCTTGGGTTTAAGCCAGGGTTCGCGGGGACAACAGAACCATCCACGACATACAATCCGGGGTAGCCATGGACTTCAAAGTTAAGATCGACAACGCCATCGTCTGGCGAGTTCCCCATAGGAACGCCGCCGAGGATATGCGCGGTAATCGGGATGCTCAACAACCCCTCGGCGACATTTCCGACAGGCACACCTGTGATCGCGTCGGCCATCCTGCGCACTGCCTCGTGACCAATCGGGATTTCTGCTCTCACAGGCCGCTCCACATCTCGAGTTGAGTGTAAACCCTTTCGAAACATGGTCCGCAAACCTCGGTCGAGCCGGACATCCATAAAGTTGTCCTCAGTTTGCATCACGAGCACGCCGAACGTCCGGCGTCCCCAGCTCCATGAAAATTTTGAACGCAGAAACTGAAGTGGATGTCGGATGACATGCCCGAGAAGTTTCGCCATCCGGCTCAGAACTCCACTGTCGCCAGTTTTAATAAGAGGTGCGCCGAGCAGTTTGAAGAGGAAGTCGGACCCTTCAGGGAATCGGAATAACTCGATATGCGTGCTCTCGTCGGCTTCGAAGACAGAGTGGATTGAGATCCCGACGGTGTGATTCGCTTCCGGTCTCTCGTCCGTTACTCCCAGCAAAGCCTCGCTGTTGGTCCTCACGTTATCCCCCAAATGCTTGGACAGGGCCGGCAGCGAGCGGGTGACATCCCGGCATTTAAAAAGCAGTTCAAGTGTACCAAGCACACCCGCGGAAACGATCACCCTGCCTGCAGTGACCGTAGCTCCATTCTTGCTGAACGCATCGAATGATGATTGATAATGAATCCTGTATCCTTCCACATCACCGTTGAGGTTTGATTGACCAGGCGGTTCAATGTTCGTCACTTCGGTTTCCGCCCAGATTTTGGCGCCCCATTTCTCAGCAAAGAATAAATAATTCTTAGGGAGCGTATTCTTCGAATTGTATCGACAACCGATCATGCAACCGCCGCAATAGATACAGCCGGTCCGAGGAGGTCCTTCCCCACCGAAATAGGGATCGGGGTGATCCTCGCCAGGCTCGCCGAAGTAGACGCCAACCTCGAGGTGTTCGAAGGTTTCACCTTTTCCCATGTCGACCGCCACGGCACTCATGATTTCATCCGCTGGCGTCAGGTCCGGGGTCCGCTGGCGTCCGAGCATGCGCTTGGCCTCGGCAAAATGAGGGTCGAGAATCGTACGCCAATCGGCGAGATCGCTCCAGGCAGGCGCTTCAAACATCTTCTCATCCGGTTCAACGAGCACGTTAGCATAGCCCAGGCTGCCGCCACCGACACCGCTCCAGCTAAAAACCATCAGATCCTCGAGGAGTGAAAGCTTTAGGAAGCCACGAAATCCGAGCGTTGGCAACCAGAGATAATTCCGCAGCTGCCAGTTATTTTCTGGGAATTGCTCATCTTTATAGCGCCTGCCGCGCTCAATCACGAGAACACGATATCCCTTCTCTGAAAGGCGCATCGCTGAAACGCTGCCTCCAAAACCGGAGCCAATGATCACGAAGTCGAAATCAAGTTGCTTTTTTATGTCCAGCTCCTTTATCCGCTTTCGAAATTAGTGATACTGCCTTCCATACCGGATCAAGACAGGTTTGCTGCCATGGCCTGGATATCGAAGTAGGCGACCTCTCGGATCTGTTCAATAGGTGCCATTGCCGCGCCTTCTTTGGTGTAACAGGAACGAATCTGCTCCTCGGACTCAGCCTCCCACAGGCAGTACAACCTCTCATCCGCCGGGTCGTAATAAGAATTCAGCCAGCGACCGGTACCGCAAATATTGCTGAGCACTGCCTCCCACAGCTCCAGCCACTCGTCTTGGGTTTCAGGATACTGCTTCACTGTATGAATAACTAAGTAATGATGCATGCTGCCGCTCCTGGACTTGACTTCTTAAACCTGATTCTCAATTTCGACATTGCGTGCGCACCGAACGAATTCCAGCACGGTTGGAACGTTTCTTAGCATATAGGCCATGTTTCCTTCCACCCGCAGCCGTCTTGTGAGCATGGCTTGCATAGGATCCAGATCGCCCGTAAAAATCTTGTAGATATTGTCAATCGTTGCGCGCAATGTAAACGCAGCTTCTGGAAGCTTTTCTTGTTCCGGATCGATCATCTTGACATCTCGACATTTTCCATGCCAGAGATCGAGGTATTTTGCAACTGGTAGGTTTTCCACCCTACCCTGCTCCCCCTGCTCGATAACGACCGTCATGTCCCCTTCCCAATTCTTGGCAGTCCTGGCGTAACGTTCGTCGCTGTTGAGCACTTCTTTTAGCGCTTCAAGCCATGCCTCACTTGGAAATGGATATGCCATGAACGATTGCCTCCTTGGTGAAGGAGTTCCGATTATGCGATGGTTTGACCTGTTCTGTCAAAGCGGAATGTTGACAGTCAAACGACCCGTCGGTTAGACTCATCATTCGACTCAATTTTAAGGTAAAACATGATCCGTTCAAGAGAAGAACTTGAAGCATTCGAAAATCAGCATTTAGCGCCGTATGGATTCCGCTCACGCGACTCACGCGGTCGTGCCTTCACGGATAAAGAGCCCTCTTATCGCACGGCGTTCCAACGCGATCGTGATCGCATCCTGCACACGACCGCTTTCCGTCGTCTCGAGTATAAAACACAGGTCTTCGTCATCACCGAGGGTGATTACTACCGCACGAGGTTGACGCACACGCTCGAGGTGGCGCAGATCGGCCGCACAATTGCGCGCGCCCTAGGGGCTAATGAAGATCTGGTTGAAGCGATCTGCCTCGCCCATGACCTCGGCCACACGCCTTTCGGCCATGCTGGTGAACGCGCCCTTTCGTCTCTGATGGAAGACCACGGTGGCTTCAATCACAACACGCAGTCATTGCGCATTGTGACAGAGCTGGAGCAGCGCTATCCCGATTTCCCCGGCCTTAACCTGTCCTGGGAGGTGCGCGAGGGGATCGTTAAACACGAGACCGAATACGATATCTCGGAGGCTGAAGGTTACGAGCCCGAGAAACGCGGTCATCTGGAGGCGCAGATCGCCAACGTCGCTGATGAGACAGCCTATACGGCACACGACCTCGATGACGGATTGCGCTCGGGTTTACTGCGCCCCTCAAGCATGCAGTCGCTTGCTCTATGGCAGCAGGTAATCGAGAGTGTCGGATGGCAACCCGGCAAGTTAACCGAATTGGATCGACATCAGGTAATCAGGCGTTTGATCGGTATGCTCATCGGCGAACTGCTCGACCACACTCATGCCCAATTGGATAAAAACAATGTCAACTCGGTGGAAGACGTCCAAAATCACAGCGAAAACCTGGTGGGGCTTTCTGAGGAAATGCAGGCAATGAACCGCGAATTAAAAACCTTCCTGTACGACCACATGTACAGGCATCACCGCGTATATCGCATGCAGGTGAAAGCCGAGAAGATCCTTGCTGAGCTTTTCGAAGCCTACACTGAACACCCCGCGATGCTTCCGGAAGAAATCCAGGAAAAGGCATCCGGGGGTAACTTCTATCGCGTCATTGCCGACTATATCGCCGGGATGACCGACCGCTTCGCGCTCGATGAGCACAGTCGCTTGTTTGACCCCCAGGTGAATTTGTAGAAAGCTTATTGAAAGGTTAGGTATGCAGAATCAAGAATTCCGGCTGACGCCCGAAGGTGCTCTAAAATTAGAGGCTGAACTCGATCACCTTAAAGGCGAGAAGCGCGTTGATCTTGCGAAACGACTCCGGAACGCCATCTCGATGGGTGATCTGAGTGAGAACGCGGACTACATCGCTGCTAAAGAGGAGCAGGCTTTTCTGGAGGGCAAAATCCAGGAGCTTGAAGCGATCCTGCGAAATGCAGTCATCATCGAGAAATCCCAAAATGGTCTCGTCGATATCGGCAGCCATGTCGTTATCGAGGAGGATGGACGAACTTTCAACTACCATCTCGTAGGCGTGAAAGAGGCTGATCCACGCGAGGGCAAGATTTCGCACGAATCACCTATCGGAAAGGCATTGATGGGCAAAGCCGTTGGCGAGAAAGCAGTGGCGAAGACCCCCGCAGGCGAGATCTCCATGAAGATTGTTGAAATTTCTTGAGAAGCGTTCCAAATACCAAGCAAAAACGGCAGGTCAAATTTGACCTGCCGTTTTATTTCTAACCCTCAATACTAGATACTTTTTGGAAACGCTTTCAGCTCAATCGTCAATCGATCGAAGAAGCTTTCCGATGGGAGTGCTCCTTCTCCATAGCTCAAATCAACGATGCGCGCTTCAACCTGAAGCGAGGCTGTCTCCAGCACAACGGTCTCCCCGCTCTCGGCCATGAACATATCGCCCTTAGCGGCCAGCGTGGCGCGCGTATCCTCATCGTTGTATGCATACTTGCTGAGGAGGATCTTGGTGACCGTCTGGATGTCATTTTTATCAAACAGCCAGACTTCGAAAGCCGATACCTTCTTCGGTTCACCAACGCTCATCGCGTGCGTGATACCGACGCCACATTCCCCGAGGAAATCGCCGGTCGCCGGGCTCTCGATGCTGAATGAATCGTCATAGAGATCGTCGCCGAGCGTATAAGTCGTCCGGAATGTTGCCAGCGGCTGTTCTGCTACCTCGACCGGCTCTTCATATGGCTCGATCGATTCGAAATCGATCGCTGCGTCCATTTCCTGGGCTTCGAAGGCCTCATCAAATTCAGTTTCTCGAACTTCGATTCGTCGACGGAGAAGCAGCGCTAATCCTAGTAAGCCGCCTAAAAGCAGAGTCGCACCGCACACAGGCAGGATGAATCTGGAAGCACCAGCTCGCTCAGCGGGTTCTTCTTCAACAGCACCAGGTACGGCAGGCTCTGCTTCTACTGTTCCTTCGGCAGGCTCTCCTTCTTGAGCTTCACCTTCAGCGGGTTCGCCTTCCACCGGCTCACCGCCTTCTACCTCTTCAGTCTCACCCTCAGCGACCGGGGCTTCGACGGCTATAAGCGCCTGGAATTTCTGGAGTGCACTGGGGCTCACCTCTCCCGGCGACTCGGCCACCCTGGCAAGCGCTTCATCACTATATTCGCCCAGGGCATTGTAGCGGTCCAGAGCAAGCTCGGCATCGCTGTTGAGCTCGTACGAATCAATGGCCATGCGAAGGTAATCTACGCGCAAATCTTCTCGCAGATCCGCAGGCGTCCCATCAACCCACTCTACCGGGTTGAGTACCCAGGCATAGAGCACGCCCACCATAATGCCGACAGTCAGCGCTACGGCGATGATAATTGCTGTTCTCTTGTCCAGGAAGTTCTGTATTGCTTCCATAACCCCTCGCTTCTCGGCGAAAGATAAACTCTCGAGTCCGATCTATTCACACAGCAACCGGAATTGTAGACCGTGTGATTTTCTTAGGCAATTCCTATGGTGCAGAAATCATGCCATATCGGCTTCTTCGAGTTCTAGCTCATCCTTTGCGAACACCGATTCGCACTCGGTGCACTTCGCCTCATCGCGATTCTCGGAGACCAGCAGCCCACCGCAGTTAGGACAAGGGGCAAGAAGTGGCTCCTTCCAGGAGGTGAATTCACATTCGGGATAGTTCGAGCATCCATAGAACACCCTGCCGCGACGAGTGCGCCGGCGTACGATGTCACCACCGTCCAACGGGCAGGTCACACCAATTTTTTCCAACCACGGTTCTGTGTGGCGGCACTCGGGGAAATTGGAGCAGCCGATGAATTTTCCATAGCGACCATGCCTGATTAGGAGCGGACTTCCACACTCCGGGCAAGAGCGATCAAGCATTTCGGGCTCGGCCTTGATCTCCGGCATCTCCTCTTCTGCTTTCTCTAACTGTTCAGAGAAAGGTTCATAGAAATGGCGGACGACCTCAACCCACTCACGTTCTCCAGAAGCAACCTCATCCAGCTCGTCCTCAAGGTCTGCAGTGAACTTCACATCGACGACATATGGGAAGTGGTCAACGAGCAGGCCGTTGACCGTCTCCCCGATCTCGGTGGGAACCAGCCGCCGCTGTTCGCGTGTCACGTAACCCCTACGCCTTAGTGTCGAGATAATCGGCGCGTACGTCGAAGGACGGCCAATGCCATACTCTTCCATCTCGCGAATCAAGGACGCGTCCGAGAAACGGGGTGGCGGCTGCGTGAAGTGCTGCTCCGGATACAGGTCGGTCAATTGGACTTCATCACCTTGGACCAGATCCGGCAGAGTAACGCCTTCCCGTTCTCCATCGTCATCGCCGTTCTTCCCGTTTCCGTTACCCTGACCATAGACTTCCATAAATCCCGGAAACCGCAGCGTTGAGGTGGACACCCTGAATAGATACCTGTGTTCCGGTGAGGATCCTTCGATCTCCACCCGCAAGGTGTCATAGAGCGCCGGCTTCATCTGCGAGGCGACAAATCTACGCCAGATTAGATCATAGAGACGGAACTGATCCTTCGACAGGCGTCCTTTTAGCTTGTCGGGAGACCTGAACACAGAGGTCGGTCGGATGGCTTCATGCGCTTCCTGTGCTCGCCGTGCCTTGCTGCTGTAGCGGCTGGCGGACTTTGGCAAGAACTCCTCACCAAACATCTGTTTGATCGCGGCGCGAACTTCGCCGATCGCCTGGTCGGAGACCTGTGTCGAATCCGTACGCATATAGGTGATCAAGCCGACGCTTTCGGAGCCGTTTGACTCAAGCCCCTCGTAGAGCTGCTGCGCGATCGCCATGGTCTTTCGTGCGGTAAAACTAAATTGCTGGGAGGCTGCCTGCTGCATCGTGCTCGTGGTAAAAGGAGCGTATGGATTTCTCCGTCGAGTGCCCTTCTTGACCAGCGATACTTTATAGGGAATATCTCTGAGATCTGCGGAGAGCTCTTCCACTTCCTCCGCGCTGCCAAGTTCAGGTTTTTCCCCGTCCTGATGCATCAGTTTGGCTCGAAAAGCCGGCGGCTTGTCGGCGTGTTCGAACTCGCCATCCATCGACCAGTATTCCTGAGGGACAAAATCCCGGATTTCGCGCTCTCGCTCGACGACCAGACGCAGAGCGACGGACTGCACCCTGCCAGCAGATAAACGACTGCGCACCTTATCCCACAGCAGTGGGCTCAAGTTGTAACCCACGAGACGGTCCAGGATCCTCCGAGCCTGTTGAGCATCGACGAGATTCATGTCAATATCACGAGGCTTGGAAAATGCTTTCTCCACAGCTGGCTCGGTAATCTCATGGAATACCACCCGGTGAGCCCGTTCTGGTTCGATCTCAGCGGCTTCCAGGAGATGCCAGGCAATCGCCTCACCTTCACGATCAGGGTCAGTCGCGAGATAAACCTGTTCCGATCGGGCCGCATCAGACTTCAACTCCTTGACGACATCGCGCTTTTCATTGGGCACGCGATAACGCGGTTCGAAATCATTCTCCACATCGACCGAGAGTTTTGACCGCAGCAAATCGCGCACGTGCCCGACCGAAGCCTTAACTGCATATTCTTTGCCCAATATCCGGCTGACCGTGCGTGCTTTCGCCGGTGACTCAACAATCACCAACTTGCCTTTACGCTTAGGGACACGCTTCGCTTTAGAAGGCCGCCTTGTTACTTCCGGCGGCTCCATGCCCTCATGCATCTCGGTCCGACCCATGCGGTACAAACCGGTTCCACAAACCGGACATTCTCCTTTCGTCGCCGGCGTACCGGTCGAGGTGAAAGTCGCTTCCGGATTGGCTATTTCACGTTTTTCTTTACACTTCACACAGTAAGCTTCCACAAATGCTCCTCTAAAGGTACTGTTGCAGACCCGATGATTTCAATTTTTCTACGATCGCTTTAACCCGCTCTGCGTGCTGTCGTTTGCAAATGAGCAAGACATCATCCGTCTCGACCACCACAATGTCCTCGACACCAAGCACGGCGATTAACTTACCCGAGGGTGTAGTATCTGACCTCATGATCAGGCTTCCAACGCTGTCTAGAACCATATCTGAGCCCGAAGCGATTACATCTTCGTCGTCTCCAGCCAGGATTTCGAACAAACGGCCCCAATCGCCAACATCGATCCATCCGAGATCGGCGGCTGGGAGCACATAGACATCTTTTGCACCTTCCATAACACCGTAATCGATGGTGGTGTTTTCGAAATTGCCCCATTCATGACGGACGACGTCAGCCAGATTTTTCTTACCGAACGAAGACTGGATCGTACGCAAACCGCTGTGCAAATCGGGCAGCTGCCGCTCCATTTCATCCAGGATTACATCTGCCCGCCAGAAGAACATCCCCGAATTCCAGAGGTATTCGCCGCTCTGAACATATTCCAATGCACGCTCCGAATCAGGCTTTTCCTTGAAAGACTGGACCCGATAGACAGCATGGTCATCGTACTCACGAGAGAGCGATCCAACATGGATGTACCCATAGGATGGATCTGGTGCCGTGGGCTGGATTCCGAGTGTAAATAAGCCACCGCCATACGCACCACTCATCGCGTTCTGGAGTGTATCGCGGAATCTTGATTCGTCCCGGATAAAGTGATCCGCGGTCAGGCAAGCCATCACCCCATCAGGATCTTGGGATACGATACGCACGGCAGCCAGCCCGATAGCAGCTGCGGTCCCGCGTGCCTCAGGCTCGATTAAAAAATTTTGGCCGGGAATTTCAGGATACTGCTCCCTGAGCAGCTCAACCTGATCCTCCCCCGTCATCACAAGGACACGGTCGATCGGGATCAACGGACGGATGCGGTCCACCGCTACCTGGAATAGGGTTTTTTCGCCGAATAACGCGAGGGACTGTTTCGGGCGACTGCGGCGCGAGAGCGGCCACAACCTGGTGCCTCCACCTCCGGCCATAATCGCAGCATAAAAATGTTCGATCATCTTGTCTCAATCCACTTCATATTCAGGGCGACCTTCACGAACGCGCACGAAATGCATTCCACCGACCTGCTTCACCCGACCTTTAATCTCGAGCATCGCTAAACCTGCCGAAACCTCACTCGCTGACATATTGCTAAGCGAGCGAATCTCATCAACGTGCATGGGCTCACGACCCAGTGATTGTAAAAGCTTCCGCTCAGTTGGATTCGCAGGCAAATCCAACTCCAGTTGTACCTCTCTTTCGATCATTGCCATGTTCAACACTTCTAAAACCTCACACGGATCCGTGAGCGGGAACGCCCCCTGTTGGATGAGCCGGTTCGATCCCATACTTTGTTTGCGAGTTATGTCGCCCGGCACGGCGAAGACATCACGCCCCTGGTCAGCAGCAAAATCTGCCGTGATTAAAGCCCCGCTCGTCCTGCCCGCCTCCACGACAATGACACCAAGCGATAGGCCGCTGATGATCCTGTTTCTGGGGGGAAAATTTCTCCCCTCCGGCGGGGTATCGAGCGAATACTCACTGACCACCGCACCGTGGGCCGCGGTAGACTGGGCCAATTTTGAGTGCTCGGGAGGATAGATATTACCCAGTCCGGAACCAAGCACGGCAATTGTCCGACCGCCCGCTTCGAGCGCGGCTTTGTGCGCGATCCCATCGATGCCTCGCGCCAGGCCCGATACGATCGTAAGACCTTGATGAGCAAGCGCTGTCGCGATCTCCTGAGTGATCGATCGACCATATGATGAAGGAGTGCGTGTGCCGACGATCCCAACAGCCCATTGATCGCGCTCCTCGAGTTCACCCCAGAGATAGATCATAGGTGGCGGCTGATCGATTTCGTGCAAGCGCAGTGGATAGCCGGCATCTTCGACAGAAACCGCCGAGAATCCGCTTGCTCTCAATCGCTCGATTTCAAAGTCCAGATCAACATTGCTGCGCACATCTAAAAGTGATTTCAACGACCTTGGGTCCAACCCGGCTTCCCGCAGCTCTGCGGGGGAAGCATGCCAGGCGCTTTCTAAGTCTCCGAAAGCTGCCTGCAATCTCGCGATCTTGACCGGACCGATGCCATATGCAATGTTGAAACCTACCCAGTAACGGAGCCTGTCCCCCATGTCCCCTCCTTATTTAATGTCCTGAACCGGGCAGAAACCGGCTGAGAATACCACAGCGTTTTCGCAAGCGTCAAGCCAATTTGCAACCTGCCAAAACAAAAATCTTCGAGCAAAACCCGCTGCAGGATGATAGAATAACCGCCGCAATGACGTCTCGGCGTTCATTGCGTCGCTATTTTATTGCTCGATTTAACATAGGCGTGGAGCATTTAACGGATTCCGCCCTCCACCTTCGCTGATCATAACAGGTTTGTGTTTCCTCCCGCTAGATTGAGCTAACGATTGTGCAGGTAATGATGGATGATTTAAGCCCAGTCCTGACCCGGAACCGTCTTGTCGGTCTCTGGAGACTCATCAAAGGCTATCGCCTAATCTATTTCGTCGCCAGTCTAAGCCTGGCCATAAGTACGTTGGCCCGCACGGGCATGTATTTATGGCTAAGACGATTTCTCGATCAGATCCTGCCAAATAACCCTTCGACATTGTCGCTGGTCCTGGTTGCGTTGGGTTTTGTGGGACTGGCTGCTTTCCAGGGCTTGTTTTCATTCATCAGCGGCGCATTAGCCGCGCGCACGGCTGAGAGCACAGCGCGCCGTTTGCGGAATTTTCTCTTTGATCAGCTGCAGCGCCTTTCGTTCACCTATCACGATAACACGCCCACAGGCGAATTGATCTCCCGTTCAACATCCGATGTTGATGCTTTGCGTCGGTTCTATGCGGACCAGGTCATCGGCGCCGGTCGAATCCTCCTGCTTTTTGGCGTGAACCTGGCAGCGATGATGACCATTAACGTCGGTCTTGCGCTGCGATCGATTATTGCCATCCCTTTTATCGTTTTGCTTTCGACCTTCTTCTTCCGGCGTGTATCGAGAGCATATGAGGCTTACCAGGAGCAGGAAGCCGTTTTGTCCACGACGCTCCAGGAGAACCTTTCCGCCATTCGTGTGGTGAAAGCCTTCGCCAGGCAGACATATGAGCGCGAAAAATTTGAGCAGGAAAATTGGCAGAAGTTCGAACGTGGTCGCAGCTTAATGAGGATGCACTCACTCTATTGGCCGTTATCCGACATCCTGGCTTCTTTTCAGATGCTGGCTGGTTTATACATGGCTGCGTTGATGGCGATCAACGGAACGATCTCTGTAGGATCTTACGTCGCATATGCCGGCATGCTGATCTGGATCATCTGGCCAATGAGGAATCTAGGTCGAATGATCGTTCAGATGTCGATGGGCTTGGTTTCCTTCGACCGCGTCAAGGAAATCATCAAGCAAGAGCGCGAGCCCATGGATGCGGGTTACGAACCAGCTAAGCCGGACCTTGACGGTGATGTGCGCTTCGAGCATGTCGGCTTCGCATATGAAGAGGGAGATAAAGTCCTCTGCGACATCACGTTTTCATGCCAGCCCGGTGAGGTTGTTGCTTTGCTGGGACCGACTGGATCAGGCAAGACCTCACTCGTCAATTTGCTGCCGCGTTTCTACGATTACACTTCTGGCGAGATTTACCTCGACGGCGTTGAGCTGAACACCTATACGCGCAGCTACTTGCGCAATCAAATTGGTATCGTGGAGCAAGAGCCTTTCCTGTTTTCACGCACGATCCGCGACAACATCACCATGGGCGTGGATCGAGAAGTCGATGATCAAGAGGTCATTGCAGCCGCTGAAGCCGCAGCCATCCACACGGATATCGAGGGCTTTCCAGAAGGGTACGACACTCTTGTAGGCGAACGAGGCGTGACCTTGTCTGGCGGTCAGAAACAGCGAGTGGCGATCGCCCGCGCCCTGCTCAAGGATCCCTGCATCCTGATACTCGACGACTCGACTTCCTCCGTAGATATGCTCACCGAAGCTGAAATTAGGCGTGCGCTCGAAAATTTGATGGCGGGCCGCACAACATTCATCATCGCTCATCGCATCCAGAGCGTGATGAACGCAGATAAGATCCTCGTGCTTGAGGATGGCGAGATCGTCCAGCGCGGTATACACGATGTTCTTGTCAGAGAAGAAGGCATCTACAAACGCATCCATAAAATGCAGACCCGTATGGAGATCGCCCTGGAGAAAGAGCTCTCGTGACGTACACTGAATTTCACGAAGAGGAATTCACCTCAGAATTCAACGGCCAGACTCTCCGCCGCATTCTGGGTTTAACCAAGCCTCATTGGCCGTGGCTGCTTGGCTTCATATTCACGATTGGCGTCGTATCCGCGCTCGACGCCTATTTCACCTTCCTTGGAAAGCGCATCACAGACGATGGGATCCTGGCAAACGATCCAGATACTCTCTGGAGGATTGTGCGCCTGTATGGATCGCTGATTCTCGTTCAAGTCGTAAATGTGTTCGGGTTTATTTACCTCGCCGGCGTGCTCGGTGAACGTGTGCAATACGATTTGCGTCGACGAGCGTTTAACCATCTGCAAAATCTATCTCTGGCTTACTTTGACCGCACTCCCATTGGGTGGATCATGTCCCGTGTAACGTCCGATTCGGAGCGAATCGCGCAGTTGGTGACATGGGGATTGCTGGATGTCACCTGGGGTTTGATGAACATAAGCACGGCAGTCTTCTTCATGTTGCGCATCAAGTGGCAGCTCGCCTTGATTGTCCTTACGCTCATCCCCGTGTTGTTTATCGTCGCCGCGCAGTTCAAAAAGCGAATTCTGCATCAGTATCGGGTTGTGCGCCGCATGAACTCCAAAATCACAGGGGCATTCAACGAGCATATCGCGGGTGTGCGCGTCGTCAAGGCGCTCAATCGGGAGCAAAAAAGTCTGATTGAGTTCAAAGAGTTGACCGATGAGATGTACCGCTCTTCATACCGTGCCGCCTGGCTCTCCGCGCTTTTCCTGCCAAGCGTGGTCATCATTAGTTCATTCGCGGTCGGGGGTGTAGTCTGGTACGGAGGCTTTCAGACCAGCATCGGCGGCATGACGATCGGGGGCATCCAGGCTTTCATCGCCTACATCACGTTCATGCTCTGGCCAATTCAAGACCTGGCCCGAGTGTATGCCGAACTTCAGCATGCGATCGCCTCGGCGGAACGTCTCTTCTCTTTAATCGATTCCGTCCCAGAAATTCAGGATCGTCCGGATGCGTACGACCCCGGCACCCTGCATGGTGATATTGTCTTCGAGCATGTAGATTTCTGGTACGAAGAAGACAAACCGGTGTTGCAGGACTTTAATCTTCATGTCCAGCGCGGTGAGACCATCGCCCTGGTTGGACCCACCGGTGGCGGCAAGAGCACGATCGTCAACCTCGTATGCCGATTCTACGAACCGAAAAATGGGCGTATTATGATCGGAAGCAATGACTATACGCACTATTCGCTGCATGCCATCCAGTCGCGCGTAGGCGTCGTGCTGCAAACGCCGCACCTCTTTTCTGGCTCGATCCTCGAAAATATTCGCTATGGCCAACTGGATGCCACGGATGAGGCTGTTCAATCAGCCGCGAAGACCTCTGGAGCCCACGATTTTATCGTCAGATTAGACAAGGGCTACCAAACCGAAGTCGGCGAAGGAGGCGTGCTGCTTTCGGTCGGACAGAAGCAGCTGATCAGCCTGGCTCGCGCCGTGCTTGCCGATCCGGAAATTTTCATCATGGATGAAGCGACAAGCTCCGTCGACACGATCACCGAAGCGCTGATCCAGCAAGGTATGGAAGCGCTCACCAGTCAGCGCACGAGCTTCATCATCGCTCACCGCCTATCCACGATCCGTAAGGCCGATCGGATTCTCGTCATTCAGAATGGCAAGATTCTGGAAGCAGGCTCTCACCGCGAGCTGCTCAAGCAGCGTGGTCGCTATTACAAGCTTTACACAGAGCAGTTCAAGCGCGATTTCGAAACCGAGTTTGACCCCTTCAAGAAGACCTCCTCCGCTTCTGGTACTGCCTGAAAGCAAAACAGCCCGGAGCGGTGTTGATGTCGCGCCGGGCTGTTGCGTCCTTCAGAGAAGGGATCAATCTTCTTCGGGTTCAAATTCGAGTGCGGCCGAGTTGATACAGTACCTCAAGCCAGTTGGATCGGGACCATCATCAAATACGTGGCCCAGGTGCGATTCACAGCGACTGCATACCACCTCGGTCCTCACCATTCCCAGGCTAATGTCCTTTTCAGTCTCAACGTTCTCATCTGAAACAGGTTCCCAGAAGCTCGGCCACCCCGTTCCGGATGGATATTTTGTCTCTGAATCGAACAAGGGCTGACCGCAGGCAACACAGCGATATACTCCCTTATCCTTGTTATTCCAGTATTCGCCGGTGAATGGCCGCTCGGTCCCTTTTTCTCTTGTTACATGATAAGCCTCCGGCGATAATTCTTCTCGCCATTGCTCTTCTGATTTTTTGACCTCATCCATACCAACCTACTCCTCATCATTGATATCCAACGTTCTAAGATAGATTCTATCGCAAATAAAAAAGTCCCGACGCCTTGTTTCCAGCATCGGAACTACTTTGGCGGGGATGACGGGATTCGAACCCGCGGTCTCTGCCTTGACAGGGCAGCGTGTTGGGCCGCTACACTACACCCCCGGACGTCCGGAAGTCTATCATATGCAGGAGAACCCGGTCAAGATCAATCCAGATGCTGGTTGATAGCTGCCATGCCGTCGCGTATAATCCCACCTTGACGGAAAGTGAGGATGGATGAGTAAATCGCCAGGTAGCAAAACCATGACGAGCGCCGTTATTAGGCAGTCATTTCTCGATTTCATGGAGGCTAAAGGTCATACGATTGTCCCGTCGATGTCGCTGGTTCCCGGTGGAGACCAAACCCTGCTCTTCACCAACTCGGGCATGGTTCAGTTTAAGGATGTCTTCCTCGGGACGGGTAAACGATCATATACGCGCGCAGCAGACTCTCAGAAGTGCATGCGCGTTGCTGGAAAGCACAATGATCTTGATGACGTCGGCCGCGACGACACGCATCACACCTTCTTCGAGATGCTCGGAAACTGGTCCTTTGGCGATTACTACAAAGAAGAAGCGATCGCATGGGCCTGGGAACTGCTCACGGAGAAATGGGGCTTCCCGAAGGATGCCATCTGGGCTACCTGCTTCGAGGATGAGCACGGACAGATACCGCGCGATGATGAAGCCGCTGACATCTGGCGCAAGATGCCCGGATTTGTCCCGGAACATTTACTCTTCTTCGGTCGCGATGAAAATTTCTGGGAAATGGCCGACACCGGACCCTGTGGACCGGACAGCGAAATATTTCTCGACCGCGGACCTGAATATTGTGACATGAGCGATGATCCCGGTCACGAGTGCCGGGTCAATGGCCCATGCCAGCGTTTCCTCGAGCTGTGGAACCTTGTCTTCATCCAGTACAACCGGACGGGCCCTGAGGATCTCTCCCCTCTGCCAGCGAAACACGTAGACACCGGAATGGGTTTCGAGCGGCTTGTCTCCGTCATCCAGGATGTGGACTCAAATTACCGCACGGATCTTTTCACACCACTCATACAGACGATCATGAACCTGACCGGTCACAATCAGGAGCAGAAGGAAGCGAACCTCACACCCTACCGCGTCATTGCCGACCATGCGCGCGCTTCTGCGTTCCTGATCGCCGACGGTGTCGTTCCCGGAAATGTCGGGCGTAATTATGTTTGCCGGATGATCATCCGCAGAGCAAGCCGCTTCGGCTCGATGATCGGTCTGGATCAACCTTTCCTTGCCAGGGTTGCTCAGACGGTCATCGATGAATACGGCGACCACTACACAGAACTGCGGCGCAACCAGACCGCGATCTTGCAGACTCTCACCCAGGAGGAGCAACGCTTCCACCGAACCATCGATGCAGGGTTGGACGTCCTCAACGAAATCATTGAGAACACCTCAAAGGATGGCGTGATCTCCGGTGAGGATAGTTTTGATCTTTACGCTACCTACGGTCTACCGCTTGAGATCACCCGCGACGTTGCCCGCGAAAAGGGGTTGGGCGTCGACGAGGTTGGCTTTGAAACCGCCATGGAAGCCCATCGCATTGCTTCCAGCACCGATGAGCATGGCGCCGACCTAACGGATGAGAATATCGACTTATACCGTTCTCTGCTCGAAAAGCTAAAATCCACAGGAGCGATCGGCGAAGAAGGTGTCGAGTACAACCCTTACGAGGCGTTCAGTTTGAACGCTGCGGTGCAGGCAATCATCCGCCAGGGTCAAGAAATCGAAGAAGCACAGCCTGGCGACCGACTGGCACTTATTTTAGACAAGACACCTTTCTACGTCGAAGCGGGCGGCC
Organism: uncultured Anaerolineales bacterium; assembly: GCA_965603565.1. GTDB lineage: Bacteria > Chloroflexota > Anaerolineae > Anaerolineales > E44-bin32 > E44-bin32. The sequence goes on from CBFDDM010000033.1 coordinate 20,954, forward strand.
AGGTCTCTGATACAGGGACAATCCGGTATGCCAGTGGCAACACCTGGAAGGTCCAGGTTGAAGATACGCGGCAGCCTGTAGATGGATTGATTGTGCACATTGGCGAGGTCATTGAAGGAACACCTCAGGTCGGTGATGAGGCGGAAGTGGTCCTTAATAGTGATCGACGCCTCGATATCATGCGCAACCACACTGCAACGCACTTGCTCCACGAGGCATTGAGGCGAACACTTGGAGAGCATGTCCGACAGGCAGGCTCATTGGTGGCACCCGATCGCCTGCGCTTTGACTTCACTCACCCGAAAGCGATGAGCGACGCAGAGCTGAAACGAGTTGAGCAGTGGGTCAATCAAGAAATTCTTGCGAACCATGATTTGCTGATCAAATACAAGCCGCGTGAGGAGGCTATCGAAGAAGGCGCGATGGCGCTATTTGGCGAGACTTACGGCAATATTGTCCGCACTATTCAAATCGGGGCAGATCAACGCATTTCGTTCGAGCTCTGTGGAGGCACACACGTCCCCAACACAGGCGTCATTGGTCTTTTCGTCGTTGTCAGTGAAGGCAGTGTCGCCTCAGGCATCAGACGCATTGAAGCGCTGACTGGCCGTGGAGCGATTAATTATGTCCAGTACCGGCTCACACTTCTCGATGAAGTGGCCGCAGAGCTAGATGTCGATGTAAACGGGGTCAAGGCACGTGTGGAAAGGCTCATGGACACCGTTTCAGAGCTCAGTGCTGAAGTATCGCAAACCAAAAAGGAGTCCGCAGTCTCGACATTTGACCAGCTGGAGCCGATCATTGTAGAGGATGTGCCTGTGCTCACAGGCATCATTGAATCGGCGGATGCCGAAACGCTGCGCGAGCTCGCCGATCGTTTCAGAGCGAACCATCCGACCAGCGCAGTGGTCCTCGCCACAGATTCTCAGGGGAAGCCGCTGATCATCGCAGCACTCAGTGATGATCTGGTCGCGCGTGGTTTGCACGCTGGCAACCTCGTCAAATCTGTCGCAGAAGTGGTAGGCGGCGGCGGGGGAGGGAAACCATCACTGGCCCAGGCAGGCGGAAAGCATCCTGAGAAGCTTGAAGAAGCGCTGGCTATTGTCCCAGAGTGGATCCGATCCAACCTGAAATGACCCTCCTTCATGTTCGCAGGCAGGATCTCACGTGAAGACACAGATCATCCATCTGGAACCCCACGATGATGTCACTTCTGCTATCGACAAATTGAAATGGGCAAAAGCTGAAAGGCTTGTGCTCGTTTGGCCAGGAAGAAATAGGATTCTCACGGAGAAACTCGACCTTCATCTAATCCAGCGCCAGGCCGCACGGCGCGGTGCTCAGGTGGGCGTCGTCTCTCTCGATCCAGATGTCCAGGCACACGCTGAGTCACTCAGCATCCCCGTCTTTGAAAACTTGAGTACACTCCACAAACAAGGCTGGCCAGAGAATCAGCCCGTAATTACTCGAGTTCTTGAGCGTGACGTTCCAACTGATCATAACGAACTACGCAGCAAACGAAAACCGGCCTCAAAACGAACACTGAGCCGTCCGATCCGTATCACACTTTTCGCACTTCCCCTGCTCGCCATCCTCCTATCCGCGCTGCTCCTGCTGCCGTCTGCTGAAGTGCTCATCACACCAATCCGCACCGACCAGGAACAGTCACTCCGCCTAAATGCCGTAGATCCTATCGATGGAACAAACGCCCGACTGCTGCATGTAGACCAGGTGCGCGTGGAAGGGGATATACGCATCGCAACTTCAGGTGTCAGTTCAGAGCCAGGTGAATTCGCCCGGGGGGACGCCGAATTCACAAACCTCGGTGAGGAACCTGTCACGGTCCCTGCAGGCACAACGATCCGAGTGCCAGGCAGCAACCAGCTCTACTTCACAACCCAGAGAAGGGTGATATTGTCCGGGGAGCTTGAATCAACCCGAAGCGTAGAGATCGTCGCCTCGCAGCCGGGTGCAAGTGGAAATATTTCGGCTGGGCTGATCACTGCCGTTGACGGGCAGCTTGGCCTGCTTGTCTCCGTGGAAAATCCAGAAGCAACCTCAGGTGGATCTGTGATCTCGCGCAACGCGGTTTCACCTTCCGACGTTAACCACGCCCGAGAAGAGCTCACCGATCGCCTTTTAAGCCAGGCTGAAGAAATCCTTATGGCCAATCGGCTTCCTTCTGAGCAAATTCTCACGGATAGCCTAGCGATTCAGGAAATCCTGTTCGAACGCTTCGATCAAGATGAAGGCGACATTGCGGAAACGCTCGAACTTGAGATGGGCGCGATTGCGCAGCTTTACTTCGTCAATCTAGAGGAACTAAATGCCGATGTGGCGCAGGGGCTGTCATCTGAGATAAATTCCGGGGAGGAGCTCGTCCCTGGCTCATTGAACATCCAGGACGTGCAAATATTCGATTCCACGAGCCCTGACACAATAAATCTACAAATAGATGCGAATTACGAACTCTACCGGCCCCTTGATAAGTCCGAGCTAAGCCAGGAAATCAGAGCCATGCAACCGCTTGCCGCTCAGCGCCTGCTTTCAGATCAATACCCTCACAATAATTATTCCATTGACCTGGACCCTGGGTGGTATCCCTTCCTTCCATTACTCGAAATGCAGATCAGTGTCCGCTATCCATGGGAAGCACGTCAATAATGCGCGTGCTTGCTGTTGACCCCGGTGAAGTCCGCATCGGAATCGCGATCAGCGATCCGCTCGGCGTGGTAGCACGCCCGTTGACAGTACTAGACCACATTTCCAGGTCTGATGATGCACAACATATCATCGATCTCGCTCGCCAGAATGAAGCCGAAAAAATAATCGTCGGCCTTCCATTGGACCAGGATGGTGGAATAGGTCACCAGGCTCGCAAGTCGCTCAGGCTCATCGAAGAGATCCGTTTTAAAACAAATCTTGAAGTGATCGCCTGGGATGAGAGCGGATCGACTGAAACTGCGCGCAGCATCAAGCCAGCGGATGATTTGCTCGACGCCCTTGCTGCGGCTGTAATTCTCCAGGATTATCTTAATGTCCAGAGCATTTAGATCCTGTCTGATCATCCTTCTGGCGACGATTTTCGCCAGCTTGATCTGCCTTGCCGTTTGGATTGGTGGGACATTCTTGTTCGGGATACCGACCGCGGATGATCGCATCGGAGAGCCCGCACCTTACTTGAATCCTATACAGGAGGTTGCGCTGGGCGGACTCCTTTTCATCAGGCATGATGAGCTAGATCAACCCATCAGTCGACCAGATGCCATGATAGCTATCGAGGTGAACGATGGTGAGACTGCGGATGAGGTCATCGCCAAACTCGTGCGAAGTGGGTTCCTTGAGGATGGGATCCTCCTCCGTTCCTACATGCACTATCGCGGACTTGATCGGGGCATCGAGGTTGGTGAATACTTCCTTCACGGCGGGATGTCCGTCCGGCAGATCGCCGAAGCGCTTCAGTCCGCCCAGCCCTTCGCCAGCACGATCACGATCCCCGAGGGCTGGCGACGCGAGCAAATCGCCGCATTGATTGACACTTTCGATTTTTCTTTTTCAGGCCAAGAATTCCTGAATGCAACCTCCGCACCAATGAATGGAACCTCCATACACGCTATACAGTCATCCTTCCCACCGGCTGCGTCTCTGGAAGGTTTTTTGTTTCCTGACACGTACAGGATCGATGCAGAGACAGAAGCAGTCGACCTGGCACGGGTGATGCTGGAGACCTTCTCCCTGCGGGTCACACCCGAATTATTGTTGGGTTTTAAGGCTCAGGGCTTGTCGGTCTATGAAGCGGTGACGCTTGCCTCCATCGTCGAGCGCGAAGCAGTCGTTTCAGAAGAGCGCCCACGCATCGCCGGGGTTTTTCTCAATCGCCTGGAACGTGGTATGAAGCTTGAGACCGATCCAACGGTGCAGTATGCACTGGGCCTACAAACCTCTGGAGCATGGTGGAAAACCGGACTCACCACGCAGGACTTGCAAATTGACAGTCCATACAACACCTATCTTTACCCGGGATTGCCGCCTGGACCTATCGCTAATCCAGGCTTATCCTCACTGCAGGCCGTTGCGCAGCCGATGGAAACCGATGAACTCTACTTCCGGGCACTTTGCGATGGCTCCGGACGCCATGCATTCGCTAGAACTTTCGAAGAACACCTGCAGAATGCCTGCCCGTAATAAGCAACCTGTGGAGAACCTGCAGGCTTTTTAAACCTCGTCTCGTTCTTGATCACGAGCATATTTGGACTGGCTTATGACGAAAAAAATCGCACCGTACGGCTCCTGGCAATCACCAATCAGCGCCCGGCAGGTTGCAGAAGCTGGCACCGGAAGCAGCGCACTCCCTAAGGAAATCCAGATCGACCATGGCTTGGTCTACTGGATTGAGCAGCGGCCTCAGGAAGGCGGGCGTTATGTGATTGCATGTCTCGATCCCGATGGCTGCAAGTCCATCATTACACCTGAACGATTCAACGTGAGATCTCGTGTCCATGAATACGGTGGTGGTGTATATTGCGTGCGGGATGGTTCGATTGTTTTCGTTAATGATCGCGACCAACGTCTATACCGGCAGGAACCGGGCGAAGCACCCTTCCCGATCACGCCCGATCCGGAGCAACCCCGATCGCTCCGTTATGCCGACGGAACATTCTCCCCGGATGGGCAATGGATGTTGTGGGTCCAGGAGCGCCACGCAGCCCCAGAGGAAATACATAATGAAATCGTGCTGCTGCCCTCCGATGGATCATCAGGCCCGCGCGTGTTGATCTCGGGTCATGATTTCTTCAGCAATCCGCGCTTTAGTCCCGATGGCGAGAGCATATCCTGGCTCTCTTGGGATCATCCACGCATGCCCTGGGATGGCACGGATCTCTGGACAGCACGTATAGAGTTTGATCAGCACGAAACCAGCATAAGCCTGAAAGTCGCTGGCGGCAAAGAAATTTCTGTCTTTCAGCCAGAATGGGGACCGGATGGTTTGCTGTATTTCGTCTCGGATCGGAGTGGCTGGTGGAATATCTGGCGCCGTAACCTTGATGGTGTACTCGAAAATACTTGCCCGGTTGATGTTGAATTTGGTTACCCGCAGTGGCTCTTCGGGTTCACAAAATACGCGTTCCTAGATCGCGATACGATTATCGCAAGTTATAAAGAGGTGGGTCAGGCTAGGCTCGGCTTGATTCATATAGAGAATAAAAAGCTGGAGACAATTTCGACGCCATATACCACTTTCGAAAACCCGTCGATGCGAACCAATCGGGACCAAACCGCATGGTTCTTCGCAGGAACACCAGACCATCCTCCGGCGTTATGCCGCTATGACCACCAAACTGGCTCGACATCTAAAGTCATGGATCCCTTTGCAATCGATCTCGACATAGGAAGCATTTCGATAGCCGAGCATATTGAGTTTGACACCAAGCATGATGGGCTGGCCTACGCCTTCTATTACTCACCCCGGAGCACGCAGTGTACCGCACCTGCTGACAGTAAACCCCCTGTAATTGTCATGAGTCATGGTGGCCCGACTTCATCGGCGCGACCTCACCTGGACCTCGAGGTTCAGTTCTGGACCAGCCGCGGCTATGCTGTCGTTGATGTCGATTATTCGGGTTCTGTTGGATACGGTCGTGCTTATCGTGAACGATTGAATGGGCAGATGGGAGTTGTAGATGTTGATGACTGCGTTGAAGCCGCCAGACATCTTGCCAGGTCTGGAATCGTCGATCCCACACGCTTACTCGCTCGTGGCAGCAGTGCAGGAGGTTATGTTACGCTGTGTGCTCTCACCTTCTTTGACGACTTTGCCGCCGGCGGTGTTTATTATGGGATCGCCGACCTTGCAGCGCTGGCAGCACATACCCACAAATTCGAGGCGCATTACCTCGACACGCTGATTGGAACCTACCCTGAGCAAAGTGAACTCTATCGAGCAAGGTCACCGATCAATCATACAGATCGGTTGAACCGCCCCATGATTCTTCTGCAGGGATTGGATGACAAGGTCGTGCCCCCGAACCAATCTGAGCGGATGGCTAAGGCACTGGATGAAAAGGGGCTGCCGTTCGCCTACCTGACGTTCGATAATGAAGGTCACGGCTTCGACCGGTCTGAAACGATCGAAGCCGCATTAAGTGCCGAAGTTTATTTCTACGGCAAAGTGTTGGATCTGCCTGTTGAAAAGCCGCAAGAGCCGCTAGAGATCAGGAATCTTTAGGTGCTATGGTGACCCTCAAGACAACGTACACCTTCGCTTCCAACCCGGGCATTATGCAGAACTCCGGAGGGAAGATCCAGTCGATCGCCGGCATGAAGCGTCACTCTCTCATCAAGCTCTAGAAGTCCGAACTCAATTGAACCCGATACAACATAGATCACCTTGGCGTAACCATGCCGGTGGGCGGAATATCGATCGCCTGGCGCGTTCGACCATGCATACGGATCAAGGCCCTCCGATCTCATTCGCTCGCGCAATTCAGGCTCACCGGGAGGCTCATCTTGCCAGGGTGTAAATTTATATGACATTAAAGCTGATCCTTCCTTGCCCATTGCATATCGATTCACGGCCTCCTAACACAACCACTCAGGCAGCCTTCCGCTGCCGCCCCAGCGACGACCTTAAGAAGCTCTTAACGGTCTCCACCGTAATGGCCACACCAACATCAGGTCCTCGCATGATCGTGTTTATCCCGATCAGTTTTCCCTGCGAATTTACCATCGGCCCACCAGAATGACCGGGACGCAGGTGTAAACTAGCCATGATCCACTCACGCTTGGCACCCCTTCGCCGAGACCACCACGCTTCCAATCCGATGAATACCCCGGCGGTAAAACCTCCATCAACACCCCAGGGAAATCCCATCGCAAACACAAGTTCACCCGGACGCATTCCCTCACTCGAACCCAGCTCGAGAGCCTGCAATCCAGACATACTTACGCTCAGTGCTGCCAGGTCCAGGTCAACATTAGCGGCGAGTACATGCGCAGGATAGCGATCTCCGGAATGATCCTGCACGTAAAGCCGTCTGCCGGCTGCGACATGGGCATTGGTGAGTATCAGCCCCTCAGGATGCCACACGGTTCCGGCTCCAGCACCGCGCCCCTCATTTTCAACACGCACCATTCCGGATCGCACACGCGCCGCTACTTGCTCGATGCCCTGGTTTGCTTGATCTGCTAATTTCATGCAGATTATCCTTCACGTGTACCGACCCGAACCTCGACCTTTTTTACTTCTCCGGCTCGTACGATCGTAAGTGGCAGCTGCGTTCCAATTCGGTCCCCATTCAGTTGGATAAATAAATCGTCCATGTGGCGGAGCTGAGCATCACCAGCGCTGATAAGAATATCGCCCTGGAACAGATCGCTCTGGGATGCAGGACTGTCCCCTTCGATCCCCGCAATGAGCAGTCCAGTCTTCTGTCCAAGCTCAGCGCTGATACCGTCTGGCAACCGAACAATTTGTAGGTTGATCCCGAGGTAACCCCGCCTCACCTGCCCATGATCAATAAGCTCCTGCGCGATGGACTTCAAACTGCTGGTCGAGACAGTAAGGCTCACGCCGCGAACCAGCGCAGATGTGTTCAAACCGATAAAATCGCCAGCGGCACTCACCAGCGGTCCGCCTGAGAAACCCGGGTACATGACCACGTCAGTCTGCAGATAGTGCGTGAGCTCCCCACCAGCCGGTGTTCGCCAGTGTGATCCTAGCGCACTGACCACGCCAAGGGTCGCCTGTATACTGGCACCGGGTCTACCAAGTGCCAGCACGATATGACCAACTCTCAGATCGTCATCAGCGACCCATGCGGGTATTCCATCGAAGTTGCTTTTCACTCGAAGGACTGCCAAATCTGTCGTGGGGTCCATCCCCACCACCTCAGCCGGCTTCTGTTCACCCGAAGCGAGGCCAACTATCAAGCCGCTTTCGCGCTTGACGACATGATTTGCGGTCAAGATCAAGCCATCTTCAGACCACACGATACCGGTCGCGGCGAGCCTGCGGCGCCCTTCGACCCGGACGACAGCTTTTGAAGCGCAATCTACAACATCGGCTAAACCACCAGACAATGTTTCCAAAACTTCAGACATGAATTTCTCCCTGTAAATCAGATTCACGAGCCGTCTAACAAAAGATATCACGCCGTTTACCCGGCGTGCATCCTCCATCCTGGTAGGTCATGCTGTAACTTCGCGTAGGTGGACCAGCTAAAGAGGTAGTAAACCTGCCCGCGCAGCGAGCACAACGGCCTCGGTTCGGCTCTGAACATCTAGCTTATTGAAGATTGAGGCGATGTGATACTTGACCGTATTCTCGCTGATGTCCAACTCAGCCGAGATTGCCCGATTGGTCAAACCTTCTGCCACCAATTCAAGAACTTCATGCTCTCGATCGGTCAAAGCGGAAAAGTCACGTTCTGTTATCGCAGACTGATTTCTGGAAATACGCGGATCGAGAATGATCCAGCCTGCAACTACGGCCTGAATTGCTCGACGAATCGCCTCCGAAGATGTCTGCCTTGATATCAGACTATCTGCTGGAACGCGGGAGATAGTCTCCAGGAGAGCAGGGTCAACCAACCTGAGGATTGGTATCTCCTCGGGCAGGAAAAGCATTGCATCGCGATTGTGATCATGCCCCCAGCCCTCATCTATGATGATGATGTCTGCCCCCAGCCTTTCGAAGCTATCTTCTTCCAGGTCCAACAGCGGGAATTGTGCCAGGACCTCAAAGTCTTCACCATCATCCAGCGAGGAGGCAAGACCCGCCCTTACGAGCGGGTCATCTGCGATGACAATGATGCTGATGGGGAGCGATTCGTTCACGAATGGTGGCTATGCGAATACGGTATTAATGGATTCATTGTAGCGATTTCTTCAATCACCGATGGTCTCATAAAACAACGGCAGCGGATCAACGGGATCTGACTTGATGATATGGGCCGTGCGCAGCCGCTCCGCCGCTTGGCTTGCATCCTGCTCCGAACGGGCGTGAACAATGGCCAGCAGATCGCCCTGCTCCACCCTATCACCAACATTATTCAGGATCTCGATGCCCACCGCATGATCGATGGAATCCCCTTTCTTCGCTCTGCCTGCGCCGAGTTCCATCGCCGTCAAACCTACCTCCCTGGCATGGATTTCATGCAGGTACCCTTCGCTCCTAGCTTTGACTTCGAATCTTTCGGGAGCCGTCGGCAGTTTAGCCGTGTCCTCAATCACGCTGACATCACCGCCCTGAGACTCGACAAGCTGTCTGAATTTTGAAAAGGCCCGGCCATCATCGAGCGAAGCCTCTGCCTCGCTCCGCGCTTGATCATAATTTTTAAATTTCCCGGAAAGCATCAACATGTTGCTGGCCACAACCAGTGAGTGTTCTTGAAAATCTTGGGGACCAGAACCTCTTAGCGTGTTGACCGCCTCGATGACCTCGATTGAGTTGCCAACAGCGACACCCAGCGGTTGGTTCATGTCCGAAAGCAGCGCAATCACCTCGCGATTTGCATGCTCGCCAATCTCCACCATCAGTCCTGCCAGCCGAGCGCCTTCTTCCAGATCGCGCATGAATGCCCCCAGGCCTACCTTGACATCCAGCACAATCGCATCGGCGCCGCCCGCGATCTTCTTGCTCATCACCGAGGAAGCGATCAGAGGGATAGACGGAACGGTCCCGGTT
>CBFDDM010000034.1:0-30567 GCA_965603565.1 uncultured Anaerolineales bacterium
CCTCGTAATAGCTGCCGGAGGCCTCTCCGGAATAGCTCAAACGCCAGGCAGCCGCAAGCGGTGGCTTGCCAGGCCTTGCTCTCCTGAGCACAGCCCGGATACGTGCGACGAGTTCATGTGGGTCAAATGGCTTGTTCAGGTAATCATCAGCGCCCTCTTCCAACGCCATTGCACGCTCGCCGGCTTCCCCGACTTGGGTAAGGAGCAGGATGGGTATCCAATTTCCATCCTCGCGCAAACGGCGCAGGACTTCACGCCCATCCACTCTGGGCATGAGCACGTCGAGTACCATCACATCGGGTGCTTCAGAATCGACGCGTTCCAGCGCCTGCTCCCCGTTAGAAGCTGTGATCACTCGAAAACCCGCCCTTTCGAGAAAGGGGGCAAGATTCTCAGTAATCGCGGGCTCGTCATCGACCAGCAATACTTTCATATCAGATTTCATCATCCGCTCCTGAACGGAATATGTAAGAGGCAGCCTGAAGTCTGGCCCTCAATACTTTATCGTAGATTCATCCACAAGGCACCTGGTGTTTCCGCATCAGCTGCAGCCCGAGGAATCTGAGATGAGGCATGATCTTCATTCATCTGTCGTCAAGTTTCTATCAGTCTGCAACTTTAATCTACTTTAGATATTATCTGTCCCGTACATGATGCAAATCAGTTACCATTTTGTTACGCAACCTTGTCACTACACGAAAAAGGCGCCTTTCGGCGCCTGATCAGATGTAGAAACCGATGGCATATTAAAATCCATACAAACCAAAGCGCCCATCTCTCACGATCTATCCAGTGCATCTGAAGAATTGACGATATGCATCCCCTTCTGTGCATAGTCCTCGTAGGCTTCATTGGCAAGCGCTTCAAAATCAATCTCGGGGTGCTTCACCGAGGACGTACAATCCTCCAGCAGATAGATTTTTTCCATCGCCTGGCGATCATCCCCATGGCGTTCCACTATAGAGCCGATCGTCTCTAATACACAGTGGCTCTTTGCCTGACCGGCAAAGTAGATCGCATCAAATGATAGCAGCCTACCCATCAATGCCTGGTTTAGTGTTCCCCGGGGATCCTCGGGAACTTTCACTTCAGGCTCAAGCAATGAGTAATACTCTGTCTTTGCAATGGTCCCCTTGATTTCGAGCGTCGGCTGTGCAGATCGCGCCGCGGAATGATAGGCGATCGCCTCATAGAGGATCGGTGTCAGCGCGTGACCGGGCGTACCCAGCAAAACATGGAAAGGCCAGATCATGAGGTCTTTCTTGGCCTGGTCTTTCAGCGCGTGCACATACTCCAGCGACCAATCCACTTCGTATAGCGGTCGCCAGGTTCCATCCTCAACCTCTTCGACGGTGATTGGTGTGTAAGGATCTGGGTGATCGCCTCCATCGTCAGCCCACCAGGTCGGGAAGAAGATCTGTAAAGGGATGTGACTGTCAAGTGACGCAAAGATATGGGTGATCTTCCCAGCGTTCCTATAAATCCACTGCGCGGTACGCTCGGCATCCCCCACAGCTCCGGGCACGCTTAAAGCGCCATCTTCATGCACAAAATCGACCTGTGCATCGACCAGCATCAACGCGATCTTCTTGCTGTCTTCGTCGACTGACGGTGTCGGAGCCTCCAACCCCGCACGGATTGCACCGGAGGCATTCGGTGAAATCAACTTTCCAGCATCATCAACACTGGCGAAAGGTGGCATGCTCATATGTTCTCCTCACAGGTTAAAGAAGCATCAAATGCGCTCGGATTCAACTGCATTATAGCCCTCCATGACGATACCCTCCCTTAAGAGAGTGACGGCGTTAGCGAGCAACTTTGTTCGCTAACGCCGCTTGATTTCTCGATCTCTCTGGCTAGAAGCGCACGTTGATCTCATCGACGACGTCGACGACGCCGTATGTGTAAAGCGCGGAATCATACGCCGCGGTTTTTGCACGCCATGAGGTGACCGTTCCGGTCAGGGTCACGACGCCATCCGTCACACGAACGTTGACATCCTCTGGATTGGCACTGGCATTGCGGTCCATTGCATCCACGACGTCCTCCGCGATGCGTTCATCCTTGATCGATTCGGTCGGCACGACGGCAAGCTTATTCGTCACACCTAATACCCCGACGACCTCCGAGGCCTCCATGCGCGCCCGCACCTTCTTCCAATAGGCGTCGACGGTGCCTTGCATGGTTACCCAACCTTTAGCAACGCTGACCTCGATCTTGTAGGATGCAAGATCTGGATTCCAGCGCAGTTTCTCAACTACATAGCGCTGGATTTCCTCATCGGTCGGCATCTTCGTTTCTGTCACGTATTCCACATCGAGATCATTGACCACCAGACGGACACCATCAACAAACCAGGTGTCATCGTATGCAGCATCCTTGGCGGTGAAGCTCGGTACATTTCCTGTAAGCGTGACCACCCCGTCATCCACCTCGATCTGAACATCTGCGGCATCGACACGGTGATCCCAGTAAAGCTGATCGGTTACATCCTTCTTGATCTTTTCATCGATTGTCATCCTGGTTCCTCCTTTTCTCTTAATCGCCTCTCAAAATAGGACTCAATGCAGGGGCGATCTGCCTGGTGACCAAATCTCATTGTGAATATTAAAAGATATAGTTCTCAATAATTCCTATCAGGTTTTAGCCAAATTCTTTCAAGGCATTAAGATAGACAAGTGAGATCCTGCTCCGCTGGTTGGCCAGATTCCAAACAGTTCAAAGGCGATCGTCCAATGCGGGGACTCGTCACCTCGATCGATCGCCCCTGCCAGATTTGTACATTGGCAAACTTCACCACGCGAATATGGTGGTCCAAAATTCTTTAGGTCTGAAAGGCCCGTTGGAGTTGTTCAAAGAAGAGGATGCTTGTCGAAAGGCCATTCTCAAACGTATGAAGGCAGGAACCGATACCAGCAGTGCTGCATGCGCCTCAGCCGAGGAAAGGTCCAGAGGAAAATTATCGCATGGGGATGAGTTTTTCCTGGACCAAGAACCGATAAATCTCCTCGGCTGCTAGTGAATGTCCAGAAGGCAACCAGTGTCCATCTGCCGGAAAGTAAAGTATCTTGCCCTCATCGGCTTGAGCCCGAAAAGCCGGAAGCAGGTCAAGATAGGGTATCTCATTGGCAGCGCAGAATGCCCTCAATCTGGTCTCGACATCATCAAGTTGCTTAACGTCGAAACCGGGCATCGCGGACTCCAGATAACGCCAATATACATGTTCGCGATTAGGTGCGAATACCAATACAAGCGATGCCTCGTATTCTAATGCCAGAGTATGCGCGTGAACCAACGCTTCTTCAGTCAATATCCAGCCACTCTTTACGGCTGGATCTGTTGGGTCCGTGGTTTCCCAGGCATAGGGGCTGTAGCGCATCTTCGTTCCCATTACATCAAACTCGCCATCGCCGCTGCCTGGTAAATACCTTAGCTCTGGATTGGAAAACGCAACCAGTGCTTGAAGCAAGCGGGAATTATAAGGAAACCGCATTTCTGTCAGATTGAATCTTGCCTCAGGCGCCCAATCCAGGTAGTTATCGACACCAGATGAATAAAACTCATAGGCTGAATGACTCTCAGGAAGGTCATTGCTGTAGAACATCCAGATCCAAACATTACTCTCGAACGGGATTGCATAGCGCCTGATGGTAGCGGGGTAGACGTATGAACTCCATCCAGCCCACCCTAGATTCGCTACCCGCATTTGACTCTTCTGCTGCAACTGTTCAGGCCAGCTCTCGCTCGCCTCCACACCAAATCCGAAGGTGAATGAATCTCCAATAGCCGCGATCGGAGCAGGCTGTTTCTGCTCCCCATCCCTCAATCCCATCTGATTCGTACGTATGTTAAAGTCAAATTCCGGATGTTCCCAAATATGGACGTCAAGCCCTGGTCTCAATTTCAGCAACAGATCATCATCCGGCTCCCAGAGTCCTTCTAATTTCCTTATCAGGGTAAATCGATTCGGCATGGGAAAAATTTGGAGCAATAATTCAGCAATTAACAATGCTCCAATCAAACCCAGAAGGATCAAAGATGTTCGCTGCAGGACATTGCGCATCAGAGGCCTCATGTGAAAAAATCTTTTTATCTAAGGGTGACTGATCGATCTACGACAATCCGCCGGGTTATGATTTCAGCCTTATCATGCGGGAAGCAGTGACTTGCCCCGCTGGCAAATATGAACAGACGTTGCGCTGCTGCAATTCGTTTCCGTGAAGTATGGCTTCTGGAAAGTGTAAATAGCCGTTACAAGCATGTCCTGCTGAAATCGAGACAACATTGGTGCTTGAGATGCTCGGCTATGAACCGGAAATTGCACGCTCAATAACATCGTCCAGATGCTTCACCAATTTAGGATCCAGAGGTTCGGGAACATGGTAGTCCAGAATGTGAATTGTTTTATCCCGGGCTCGCATCCTGAACGTTCTGGCGCCACCGGCTGACCAGTTTTCGTGGTTTTGCCGGTCGAGTAGATCCGGATACCAATCTTCCCTGAAGTGGTCGTGTGTGTGGTCGGCGGCCAGGAAATCGTTATCCAGGCCAATCTGATCGATCACTTCCAGCGCCAGGCTTTCTTCGTCCACCCGGACGTCCTGCATGAACTTCTTGACCCAGGCGATCATCTCATCTGCCATCACGATCATCTCGAGCGAATTCGTCAAGCCACCCTCGAGGTAGCCAACATCGTGCACAAGATGCGCCCCTGCCATCGTCTCGAGCAGAAGCGAGAACGCAGCTTCGGCAGCGGCTTGCTCATCGGGCTGTTTTGAATCGGAGGCGCCCCCCAGGCCGAAAATTGGCAGACCGTAGAAATGGGCCATCTCCACACAAAGCACGCGATTTTCAGGAGCGGCATAGATATCCAACATCGAGCGCATATCGAGCATATCTTGCGTGCCTCCTGACAGGATCACCGGCGCCCCTTCCCGCTTGAGCTGGGCGAGAACCAGCCCGGCGAGCTCGCCTGCGTTCGCGTATGCGACCGCGCCTGCTGGCGTAATTGGACCGCTTGCGCCGCGCAAGACGACCGGCGTGTAGGTTGTGGGCAGCCCTTTTTCGGCCATGAACAGCAGTTTTTGAAGCGCTTCCTGGTTGTGGACCAGAGGCGCGGTTACGTTGATGTACAGCGCCACAAGAGGGGTTTCGCGCAGCGCATCAGCGCCACCTCGAACAGCCTCAGCCATCTCCACGGCATAAACGCAGCCTTCAAACTCATTGGTGACGAACAAAATAGGCTTGGTGGTGTTCATCAACATCGCTTGCATCTGGTAAAGATCCGCATATTCCTGCGGCTTATCCGCAGCAAGATTCAATGACATCAAGAAGTCAATATTCTCGAGCGCATCACAAACCCGCACCCCCTCCACGATATCCTGGAGCATTCCCGGTCGGCGTGTTCCAGTGCGGCAATCGATCACATTGGGACAATCGGAACCCGGTCCGTAGTAAACGTTGTAACCCTCGAGGGACATGACCCCCACTCCATCCCGGTTGTAGAGGGTAACGCTCTTCGGTGCAGCGTTGATCGCCCATTCCACCAGGTTGTGTGGGATGCGTACACGATTTCCGTCGGAGATTTCGGCACCTGCATCCTTCAACAGATCGACGGCCTCTGGCAGGTGCAGCCGAACACCGGTCCGCTCAAGGATCGACAGGCTGGCCGAGTGAATCTGGGCTAACTGAGCGTCTTTAAGCTTTCTCAGCATCGGTCCATCCCCGGTGGGCGGGTCGATTCGGTCATTGGGCATGAGGGTTCTCCATTTTGCCTGGGTGATTTCATCAGTATAAACTACGTATCTCCGAAGCCATGATGAACGGAGCAAACCAAACATCATTATTTATGAAAAATTCATCCCCGCCAATACCAGGACTCCGGGGATTTTTTGCTGCAATTGCAGAACGTTCTGCCGATCATATCTAGACCAATCCGGCATATAAGGAGTGCAGCCATGTTTCAGAACCGGGATATGGGCATCAATCACATCAAAGCGCGCAAGGACCACCGCTGTTATGGAATGGGCTTGGGGATCATCATTCTCGATGACGTGTATCCGGGCTTTCCGGGAGATGTTCGCAACGCAAGCGCCTTCCCGTATCCAATACAATACGAGATTGTCGAAGGAGTCGATATCTGGAAATTGGTCCACGAGGAGGACAAATCTCCATGCCTCGACCCCATCCAACGGGCAGCAAAGAAACTCGAGCGTATGGGCTGCCGGGCAATTGCCGCCGAATGCGGTTACTTCGCCTATTTTCAAAAGGATATCGCCGGATACGTAGATATACCCGTCTTCATGTCCAGCCTGCTGCAGGTACCGTTCGCACAGCAGCTGATTGGACCTGAGCGCGTTGTGGGCATACTGGCTGCAAGGAAAAATCAACTTTTACAGGAACACCTCGAAGCAGTTGGAATTCAACCAGGCAGCAATTACGTCATCGCCGGCGCCGAGGACGATGGACGTTGCCCTGAGTTTGAAAACCTCTGGTACGCACCGGTGCGCCCGGATCCTCCACAGGCAATCTACGACAAGGCAGAGCAAGAATTTCTCGACGTGGCCGTGGAGTTCTACCAGCAGCATCCCAACATGGGCGCCATGATGCTTGAATGCACCGGGATGCAGCCTTTTGCCCGGGCGATCCAGCGCGAGATCGATATTCCCATTTTGAGCTGGGGGACGCTGCTCGATTATGCCTATTCAATGGCTGTCCACCGCGATTACTACGGCCATGTTTAAGCCAACAGTAGAAGTCAGCTGACAGTATTGGAGCAACCAACATGAGAGCAGTTCGATTGATCGAGCCGGGGCAGCCGCTTGAATTGCAGGAGGTCCCCATACCTGATCTTGATCCGGAGGATGTGCTCGTACGGGTCAAGGCCGCCGGCATCTGCCACTCCGACGCACATTATCGTGCCGGCGTGTCTCCTGTTCGCCCACTGCCGCTCACCCTGGGGCATGAAGTATCGGGGATCGTCGAATCTATGGGCTCAGGAGTTCAGAATTTCCAGCGTGGCGATCGCGTCTGTCTGCACTACCTGGTCACATGTGGAAAATGCAGCTTCTGCCATCGCGGCAGTGAGCAGTTCTGCGTCAACGGGTCGATGATAGGTAAATACAGGGACGGCGGCTACGCCGAATTCATCCGAATCCCGGAGCGCAGCCTGTTTCATCTGCCAGAACAGATCCCATTCGACCAGGGGGCGATCATGATGTGTTCATCCGCGACCTCCTACCACGCCATCATGAGGTCACGCTTACAACCAGGCGAGACAATCGCCGTATTTGGAGTCGGCGGATTGGGCATGTCTGCAGTCCAGATCGCCAACGCAATCGGTGCCGCTCAGGTTTTCGCGGTCGACATCAACCCATCCAAACTCACCTTTGCAAGCCGACACGACGCAATCCCGGTCGACGGGCGTCAATCCGATCCGGTGGAGCAAATTAAACAGATGACCGGGGGCAGCGGCGTGGATGTCGCGCTGGAGTTAATTGGTCTGCCAGTGACGATGCGCCAGGCGATTGAAGCGGTCGGTATATTTGGGCGAGTGGCTATGGTCGGTCTGAGCGAAGATAAGGTCGAGATCGATCCCTACAACGAGCTGCTGATGCGTGAGGCTGAACTGATCGGGGTTGCCGATCACCTCGCAAAAGAAATCCCGGCGATGATCGGATTTGTAGAATCCGGCAAGATCGACCTATCAACGGTAATCTCAAAGACGATCCCGCTCGATGCCGATGCGATCAACAGCACATTCGACGCCCTCGATGATTACGAGGATCTCGGCAGGGTCGTGATCACACCATAGCAGCACGAGAGTGCCCATTCACTGATGCTGGATTCTCGTCAGCACGACGAAACTAAAGATCTCACACACCTCTTTTCGTGAAAATTATCACGAGTAGAGCTTTGATCGCTTGGCACCGATGTCTATTTATGCTAGTATCGAATTTGCGATGAAGCCGAGATAAGCCCAATTTGGTCTTTTGACCGCACCGGTCTATACTCGAAGCACACCTTAATTTCCTTTCTGGACTTCCCCGGTCACGTGGACCGATTAAGTTGATAAACGTTAGTTGTCGGTATTCCAGCGAACCAATCATCGCATGACAGAAAAGAATTGTGACAGTTTATTCGACCCTTTGGACGGTTTGAGCCTACCTTAGCCGACCACTTTCTCATCATGTTTAATTGAGAGGTGGTGGGTATTTTGGCCTGTGCCATGACTGCGCTGATGGCGTGTTAGACGGACCGCAGGTCACAACTTAACGCCAGGCTGTGCTTAACTCCAGCGCTTCTGAACGAGGCAACTGTTTATCAATGTCCCGAACCAGGTTCCACGTCAAGCAGGAGGTGCCCTATTGACGAGATTCTTACACAAGCAAGGCCTCATCCCACTGTCACCGTTACTTAAGGAGGATGCAACAAGTGGAGAAACCCCGAATAACGAAACGACAGATGGCAGAAACGCATATTGCCATCCCAGACGCCTATGACAAGCTCGAACAAGGCGTAATCAGCAGACGAGAGTTCATACGATTTGCCACCCTTCTCGGTATGTCCGCAGGTGCCGCTTCTTTCCTTGCAGCATGTGGTGGCGGAACAGAAGCGACACCCGAGCCTGGTGAAGCGCCCAGTGGACAGATCAAACGCGGCGGTACCTGGACGTCATCGATGCAGCTGCAGCTGCTCGACCACCCCGCACGCCTATCCTGGGTTGAAGGCGCGAATATCGTCCGGCAAATCAATGAATACCTGACCCTCACCGGACCGGAAAACATCACACGCCCTTACCTGCTCGAACGCTGGGAGGCCAGTGACGACGTTCTAACCTGGGACCTGTATCTCAGGGAGGGCGTCACCTGGAACAACGGTGATGAGTTCAACGCCGACGACGTGATGTTCACATTCGGTGAATGGCTCAACCCCGATGTTGGCTCCTCGATGCTGGGTCTGATGGCTTACATGAGCGGGATGCAGGATGTCGAGAAAGTCGACGATTACCATGTCCGCCTGCACCTTCAATTCGGCGATATCGCTGTACCCGAGCACCTGTTCCATTATCCAGCAGTGGTTCTGCACCGCGACTTTGAAGGCGATATCATCCGACAGCCCGTCGGGACTGGCGCCTTTACGCTGGAGGAATACGCCGAGGGTGAGCGCGCGGTCTTCAAGCGTCGCGAGGACTACTGGCAGATGGGCGTTGACGGCGATCCGCTGCCCTACCTCGACGAATTAATCTACGTATCCACGGATAAGGACGCTGGCGTTGCTGCGCTTCAGTCCGGACAGGTCGATTCACTCTACGACCCACGCCCGACCGACTTCCAGGCACTCCAGGATGCCGAGGGCATCACCGTCCGCCCGGCCAGCACGGCACAATGCCTGGTCGGACGCATGCGTGTCGATCTCGAACCGTGGGATGACGTCCGGGTGCGCAACGCAATGAAACTGTGCCAGGACCGAGCCGAAATCTTAAGGCTGGCATACTTCGGCCAGGGCGACCTTTCGCTCGATGCGCACGTCGCACCGGTCCACCCGGCCTACTGCGAAAAGGACATCCCAGAGTACGATCCTGAGGCCGCCCGCGCGCTGCTCGAGTCATACGCTGAGGAGAAAGGCATCGACCTGCCTCTGCGTGTCACGCTGGCGACCAAGAACGACCAGGCCGAGCCCGAGATCGCTCAGGCGCTCAAGGAACTCGCCTCACCCGCCGGCTTTGACATCCAACTCGATATCACCGAGCCGGCCGGCTACTGGGATCGCTGGACGGAGGTCGATCTGGGAATCACATCCTGGACGCACCGACCACTGGCCACGATGGTCCTGCCGCTCGCCTACACCGAGGAATCAATCGGTGCCTGGAACGAGACGCGCTGGACCGATACTGAGTTCGAAGGCATACTCCGTGAGGCCCAGGGCACGCTTGACGTGGAAGCACGTCGTGGCTTGATGTGCCAGATCGAGGACATCATGCAGGAGCGCGGTCCGATCTTCAACAGCTTCTGGAAGAGCGTCTGGAACGCGACAGCCTCAGAGTTCAAGAACGTGGAGGCTCACCCAACAGCCTATGACCTGCTCTACGAAGTCTGGAAGGACGTCTAACTCCTAGTCTCGCTAGAAAATGCAGGAGGCCCGGTGATCCTTTACCGGGCCTCTTGCAACATAGGAGCGCAGATATGGCCCGTTTCATCATCCGCAGTATCATCTCCACCATCGTGACTATGCTGCTCGTTTCGATTGCGCTGTTCTTCCTGGTCGACGTCGGCAGCGGCGATATCTCGGTCAAGATCCTCGGAGTATTCGCCACGCCGGAGCAGCGCGCCTCCTACCGAGCCCAACTGGGTCTGGATGCACCAGCCTGGCAGCGTTATATTGATTGGCTGGTCGGCAACGATTGGCGCGCGGAACGTAAGGTCGGCTATCCACTCGTGACCGCGATGAACCCGCAGACGGGTGAAGCTGACTGGTGGGCAGATATCGATGGCCAGTTGACCCGCTGGACGATGGAAGAAGGGCAATTACTGACGCTGAAACGTCAGGAGGATGGAAATACAACCAAACACCTTTCGAGCGGTGCGTGGGAGCTGGATGAAGAAGGAAACGAGACCTTCTGGGGCGTCGATACGAATAACAACGCCGTGAAATGGCAGCGAGGCGAAGGCGCCGAAGTATGGGTGCTCACCAAAGCAGGGCTGCGCAAGGAAGGCGATGGCCCCCAGCAGTACATCCCTCTAAGAAAAGGGTTGCTGCGCGGTGACCCTGGCATCTCGCTTCAGTTCGGCCGGCCGGTCGCGGTGACGCTCATTCCACGCATTCGCAACACACTTGTATTGGCTGGCGTTGCATTCTCGATCATCATGCCGTTGGCACTGGTCCTTGGCATCCTGGCCGGGATAAACGAGGGCAAGCCCCTCGACCGCATCATCTCGATAACAAGTCTTGGCTTTACAGCAACCCCGGAGTTCGTCACAGGAATCTTTTTAATCATCATCTTTGGAATATGGCTAAAAGTACTTCCTGCTGTCGCCATATTCACAAGTCCCAACGCAATATTCGAGGACCCCAAACTGCTGGCGCTGCCGGTCTTGACGCTCACGGCCGTAGAGCTCGGTTACGTCGCCCGTATGACGCGTGCCAGCATGGTTGAGGTCATGGATTCACCCTACATCCGTACGGCGATCATCAAAGGCATGCCCAAATGGCGCGTCGTGACCAAGCACGCCATCCGTAACGCCTTGATGGCCCCAATCACGATCATCATGCTGCACGTCAACTGGCTGGTTGGCGGTCTCGTTGTCGTCGAGGTCATCTTCGGCTACCCGGGATTGGGCTACTACATTTACCGCTCAGCAATCTTCGGCGACTATAACGCCATTGAAGCAGCCGCCATGGTAACGGTTGCGATCGCCATCCTGACGCGCTTGATCGGCGATCTGGCTTACACGCTGCTCAACCCGCGCATCCGCTACGCTTGATCAGGAGAAGCCTATGGCAGTTCAATCTATGACCAAATCTCCCCCGACACGCTTGCAGAAAATCTGGAACAGCGTCTCGATCATTTTCGACTCGCGCGTGGCAACCGTAGGTATGGGCATCGTGCTGTTCTGGCTGTTGGTCGCCTTTGTATCTTTGTTCTGGACGCCGTTTGATCCCAACGCGACAAGTTTCACCCAGAATCTGGGTCCCAACGCCACCAATTTGTTGGGGACCGACCACCTCGGCCGGGATATCCTCTCACGGCTGATGCAAGGCACACAGGTCATCCTGCTCAAAACCCGCTTGCCGGGCACCGACATCTCCCTTCCAGGAGGGGTCGCGATCTGGGGCGTGTTCGGATCGCTTACCTTCGGCTCGGTGCTGGGCTTGAACGCGGGCTACCGCGGCGGATGGTACGACCAGATCATCATGCAGGTTCTTGATGCCCTGATCGCCTTCCCACGCATCGTGCTTTACCTGGTCGTCATCGCCGCGCTTGGTCAGGGCGACCTGGTCGTCATCCTGGCGATCACGATTACCGGCGCACCCGGCGTCGCACGACTGGCACGCAGCCTGGCGCTCGATATCAAGACACGCGACTACATCCGTGCCGCTGAAACGCGCGGCGAGAACGTCTGGTACATCATGTTCAACGAGATCCTGCCCAACGCACGCGGCCCGCTCTTGGTGGACGGTATGCTCCGCGTGGGTTACGCCATCTTCGCCATCGGCACACTCGGATTCTTAGGAATCGGGCTCCCGCCACCGGACCCCGACTGGGGCAACATGGTCAACGAAGCCCGCCGGAATATTTTTGCCAACCAGCTTGCTGTTATCTGGCCGGCGGTATCTATTGCCAGCCTGGTGATCGGGCTTAACCTCTTCGCCGATGGTCTGCGCGAAGAACTGACCCGCTACCAGAAGTGAGGGAGGTTTAATGTCTGATCTGGTAAAAGCACCTCCTGTATTGAAACTCGAGGACGTCGCCGTCGCGTACAAGGTGCGCGGCGGTGAAATCGAGGCTGTGCAGAACGTCTCCTTCGAAATCAACCGCGGCGAGACGCACGGCATCGTCGGGGAATCCGGCTGCGGTAAGAGCACTGTCGCCTGGGCGATCGTCAACTTCCTGGGAGCCAATGGCTATGTAAAGCGTGGCAGCATCAAATTCCAGGGTCAGGAACTCGTCGGCGTCACAGGCGAGGAGCTGCGCCGCCTGCGCGGCGATCAAATCGCAATGGTCTACCAGGACCCCATGCAGGCGCTCAACCCTTCCATGCGCCTTGGAGATCAAATGTCGGAGGTGCTGACCGTGCACCGCGGCATGGACCAGGACGAGGCCGAGGAACGCTGCATTGAGATGCTCGAACGGGTCTATATGCCCGATGCCGCCAATGTGATGAAACGCTATCCCCACCAGATTTCGGGTGGGCAGCAGCAGCGTGTCGTAATCGCCACCGCGCTGCTAAATAACCCTGCGCTGCTGATCATGGACGAACCCACAACCGCCCTCGATGTTACAGTCGAGGCGGCTGTGTTGGACTTGATCGCTGAACTGCGCCGCGACTTCGACACCGCCATCATGTACATCACCCACAACCTGGGCGTGGTTGCGCGTGTTTCCACGAGAGTGGGTGTGATGTATGCCGGCGAAATGGTCGAGCGCGGCACCGTCGAGCAAATCTACGCGCGGCCACAACACCCATACACCCAGGGCTTGCTGCGCTGCGTCCCCAAGCTGGGTTCCGACAAAGCCAGCAGCCTGCTCTACCCCATCCGCGGTCGCGTGCCGCCGCCCAACAACCGCCCACATGGCTGTATCTACGCACCGCGCTGCGATTACGTTGAAGATCGCTGCCGCAATGAACCCCCCAAACTGCGCAAACTGCCTAATGGTATTTGGGTCCGCTGTCATTTTGCGGAGGAAATTAATCCCGACGAGTGGCAGCCATCTGAAGATATTGCACCACCAGAGGTCGGCGTAGCGGATTTGACCAGCGAGCCAATCCTCGTAGTCGACGATCTCAAGAAATACTACGAAGTTCAGGGGACCGAACTGAAAGACGTGCTCGGTCTCAGCGAGAAGCGCTATGTAAAAGCTGTTGAAAACGCCAGTTTCAAGATTCCCAGGGGAACCACTTTAGGGGTCGTCGGCGAATCGGGCTGCGGTAAGAGTACCTTGATAAAGACCTTGATAGGGCTGGAAGAGACGACCGACGGGGACGCAAAATTCCTGGGGTTCGACATCACCGATCGCATCACCGAGCGCGAGAAGTCGCTCATCCAGGAACTGCAGATGGTCTTCCAGAATCCCGACTCCACCATGAATCCGTCCTACACGGTCGGTCAGCAGATCTCGAGACCGATGCGCTTGTTCGGGACGGTGCCGAAAGATAAGCTGCGTGAGGAAGTTATCAGGTTGCTGAACTCTATGCGTCTCGGCGAGAATTACTATGACCGCCTGCCACGACAGCTCAGCGGTGGCGAAAAGCAGCGCGTCGGCATCGCACGGGCCCTCGCCAGCCATCCAGACCTGGTGTTATGCGATGAACCCGTTAGCGCATTGGACGTTTCCGTGCAAGCCGCAATTCTGAATCTGCTGCTTGAAATTCAACAGGAATTTGACACGACGCTGGTATTCATCGCCCACGACCTCAGCGTTGTACGCTTCTTTTCGGACCAGGTCGCGGTGATGTACTTGGGTCAGGTCATGGAAATCGGCCCGGCGGAGGCCATCTACACGCCTCCTTACCATCCTTACTCAGAAGCGTTGCTCTCGGCGGTGCCCATTCCTGATCCGACCGCGAAACAGAAGCACATCCGGCTTGAAGGCAACGTACCGAGCGCGATCGATCCACCCAGCGGTTGCCGCTTCCACACCCGCTGCCCTCGCCGCAGCCTGCTGCCGGATGATGGCCAAATCTGTGTCACCGACACGCCACCATGGCGTGAAGCCGGGGATGGTCACCGGATCTATTGCCACCTGCCATTAGAAACACTGCGCAGCTTCGATCCGGTCATTTCCCAGGAGGGATCCTAGCCATGCTTGTTAAAGACTGCATGACACGTCACCCGATCATGATTTCACCCGAGACACCGGCGGTGAAAGCTCAGAATCTGATGATTGAGAACAAAGTGCGCCATTTGCCTGTCGTTGGTGATGGCAAACGTATCGTAGGATTAATCACGCGCGACACGCTGATGGTCCCACCTTCGGATCTCGGAAGCCTGAATGTATGGGAAATCAGCCGGATCCTCTCCGACATCAAAGCCAAGGATGTCATGGTCAAGGATAAGGCTCTGATCACGATTGATCCCAATGCGACGCTCGAGAGCGCCGCTGAGTTGATGATCGAAAAGAAGGTTGGCTGCCTCCCGGTGCTCGAAGACCAGGTTGTGGTTGGGATCATCACCGAGGTCGATATGCTCGCTAAACTTTCCGAGCTGCTCGGAGGCGGCGCAGAAGGTGTGCGTGCTACCATCCGGGTGCCCAATATAGTGGGCGAGTACGCGAAGATCTTCAGCGCGGTCTCCGCACATGATTGGGGCATCTATGCTAGCGGGGGTGCGGTAACACCGAAAGACCCCGACCATTGGGATATCGTCATCAAGGTTCGCAGAGCCAGCAAAGATGAACTCCTCAAGGTGCTGCAGGATATTGAAGGACAGGAGGTCATCGATATACGCACCATACCCTGAGTTATCCATCAGATTCCGCATAAAAAGCCTTGCAAGCGACAAGTCGTTTGCAAGGCTTTTTACGCGGATGTAAGCTCTAAATCGGAAACAATGTTGATCGATTACACCGGAGACCGAGTTCATGCCTGCAAAGCACCCAAGCCATTCCAAAGCCCTTCAAGAATTGCCTTTCGGACGATTGTCACAAGAACAGTGTGAAGAGATTCATGAAGCCAGCCTGCAGATTCTCGAACGGACGGGAGTCCGGCTTTATGATCAGGAGGCGATCGACTTGGTCAGGAAAGCCGGCGCTGAGGTGAGCGATGGCAACCGCGCTCGCATACCACGCCACTTGGTTGAGAACGCCCTCAAAACCGTCCCAAACGAATTCGTGCTATACGATCGATACGGCCAGCCTGCGATCAACCTCAAGGCTGGATTGAACTATTATGGTCCAGGCTCGGATTGCATGACGATCATCGATCATCAAACCGGCGAACGTCGTTTGCCCACGTTGGATGATGTCCACGCCGGGATCACGCTTTGCGATGCGCTCGAAACGATCGACTTCTTGATGTCGATGTTTCTGCCTTCCGATGTGGATTACCGTCTCACCGACCGCTACCAGATGCTGGTCATGCTCTCGAATTCAACCAAACCGATCTTGTACGTGACGAATGACTTCCAGGGCTGCATAGATGCACTTGAGATGGCTGAGTTGGTTGTTGGTGGGGCCGATGCCTTCCGCGAAAAACCAACTTCAGCTGGATACATCAACGTCACAAATGGTCTCAATCACAACCAGGAAGCACTTCAGAAACTTCTCTATCTCTCCGAGAAGAATGTGCCGCTGCTTTATATCCCCTCGGCGATGGGTGGCATTGCCGGTCCGATTACCCCAGCCGGCAGCGTCATGTTGGCCAATGCCGGGGTGCTGGTCGGTCTCGTCCTGGGACAGCTCAACCGGGAAGGTTCGCCGTTCATCATGACCGGAATGGCCGGGGGTGCGCTGGATATGCGCACGATGGTCAGTCCCTACTGCCAGCCGGAACCTAAAAGGTTAGCGTTTGCGATGGCGCACTATTACGATGTGCCCATGTTCGGGATCGGCGGCTGTAGCGATTCGAAGCTTGTGGACCAGCAAGCGGCCGCTGAAGCCGCGCTCACCTTGATGTCGGAAACACTCGGGGGCGCTACGCTGATCCACGACATCGGCTACCTCGAGTCAGGCTTGTGTGGATCGTTAGCACACGTGGTTATTTGTGATGAGATGGTCTCCTGGATCAAGGAGATGACCGCTCCGGTCGAGATCGACGCCGAAACCCTGGCCGTCGATTTGATCGACGCCATCGGGCCGGATGGTCAATTCCTGGACGCAGACCACACCTTCAACCATTTCCGCGAGCGCTGGTATCCACAGCTGTTCGACCGCAGGAGCTTTGATCAGTGGCAGGCAGTGGGAGGATTCACATTGACTGAGCGGGCCAGCCAGGCCGTCGATCGCATCCTCAACGAACATCGCTGTGAGCCGCTTCCGGATGACCTGCTCGCAGAAATGCAGTCTATCCTTGAGAGGCTGGGTGATCCAGCTTAATCCTCTTGACCTACAGAGAATATAAAAAGCATGCTCTACCATGAGCGTGGAGGATGCTTATTTAAGTAGAAACCTTGCATTTGATTCGCTAGCCGGAGCGCGCCTCAAGCACATCTTTGATCATCGCTTCGGCATGATCCGGCAGCGCCGGCGGGCTGTGTTCGGCCAGAATTTCACGTGCCCGCTCGTTAGCCCTTGTACGCATATCTTTTGAGCCCGACGCCTCCCATACATCGAATTGATGGCGATCGATCAGCTGCGGAAGCCATTGGGCTGTGCGGAAGTTGTCCATTGTGTGCTCATCCGCCAGGAAGCCGCCACCCGGTTCGGCCCGTGCGATGGCATCAAGCGCCAGGGTATTCTCGTTCACCGGAACACCTTGCATGAAGTATCGCGTCATGCGGATGATCTCATCGGCGATGACCAGCATTTCCATCGAGGAGGTCGATCCATATTCGATATAGGCCACATCGTGCACGAGCGTGCAGCGAGTCAGAAAGGCATTCATGATCGAGAATGTCGCTTCGATGCCCGCCTGAGTGTCAACCAACTTGCTATCGGATGCGCCCCCGTAACCCCAGACCGGCAGGTTGTAGTAACGCGCCAGCTCAGTCCAGGCGCCCATGCCAAGATTCCATTCTGGACTGCCGTAACTCACGATCGTGCTTTTCATATCCAACGCAGCGGTGTTCATCCCGTAGAGAAACGGCGCGCCGGGGCGCACCAACTGCGTGAGGATAAGGCCAGCCAGAGATTCAGCGTTGCCGACGGCGACCGCACCCGCAACGGTTATCGGACCCCCCCCTCCCGTATTCGGTGATGGAATATAGGCTGCCGGGATACCTTTCTCCGCGCAGAAGAGATGCTTCTGCAAAGATTCCTCGATGATGAACAAAGGTGATATTGGTTCCGCATAATGCATCAGAAATGGACGTTCACGCAGTTTCTCCTCACTGCCAGCGACCGCTACCGCGATGCGGTAGATATCTTCCATATCCCGACGATTTTGAGCAGTATAGACATTTGGTTTGACCGAGCCGCGGATCATTCCGATGAACGCGTGCAGATAGAGTTCATCCTCGGGCACATCAGATGGGTTGCCCATGGACATCACAAAATCGATACCATCGAGCGCGTCAGACAGACGGGCAAAGTTCTCAACATCCTTTGCCTTCGCTCGCCTTCGCTCTCCGCTCTCGACATCGATTGTGAAGGTCGTGTCCGAACCAGGACCGAAAAACACCTTGCCCAACTCGAGCGGCATGGTGAGCTCTCCGAGACGGTTATGCATCGGTATGCGCGAGGGCGCGCTGTCGATCGCGTCGGTGACCATGTTTTCCGGTATCTTGATGCGGCCATCAGATTCCCACGCTCCGGCCTCGAGCAATAACTCTCGACCCTGTGGGTCTTCCATTTTGACCCCGATATCGGAGAGAATCTCCAACGTCGCGTAGTGCAGGTCTCGCACTTGTTCAGGTGAGATCATTTGAATGCCAGGTTGCTGTGTAGGGATTGGGATTTGCTGAGTCACGATGAATATCCTTTATGGCTGTTCATTCATTTTGCTGCTTCTTGGTCCATAATCAAACAATTGGAAAACGCTGCCGGATCCATGAATCCACCTCATCAGGAAGCGGTTCAGCCTGATGCGATGTGAGTATTTGTTGTGCGACATATCTGGCACGCGCTCTGGCATCATGCGATCCATCTTCAGCCCATTGATCTCTCGACTGACGATCCATGACAATTGAGGGGAAGTAATACTCGCTGCGCAGATGGTCGACGGTATGATCCTCAAGCAGGAAGTGCCCGCCAGGTCCTACGCTGTCGATGACATCGATTGCCAACGTCTCATCGTTGACCTCGATGCCTTCGAGAGCGCGCATGGTCATTCCCAGGGTCTCGTTGTCAATCACAAACTGTTCATAAGCCACGGTAGACATATCTTCCAGCATTCCTGCAGCATGGTGGATAAAATTCGAACCAGCCAGCGCGGTGAGGATCGTTGATTGGGTCTTTTCGATTCCAGCCTGGATGTCCGGCAATTTCGACTCGGTCAGGCCGGCCGAATTGTAGTTGGGGATTTTGTAGTACTGCGTCAGTTGCGATATCGCCGCGTTGGCCAATCCGAATTCCACGGAACCGGCCAGAAATTTCCCGCTATGCATGTCCGCTGTCGCCGGGATGGGTCCCATAAGGACCGGCGTGCCCGGGTTCGCTAACTGGGTCAGCGTGAGACCGGCCAGCTGTTCCGCGTTTGACTGCGCAAGCATGCCCGCCAGCGTGACCGGGGCAGTCAGACCAGCGATTGGAGCGGCGGAAAGCACCACCGGAACTCTCTGACGGCAGACTTCAAGCAGCAGCGACGTGACACTCGACTCAAATTGAAGTGGGCTGATGACCCAACTCGTGATGAAAGAGATTAACGGCCGCTCGCGCAATGCCTCTGCACTTCCTGAGACATGTTCGCCCATCTCGACAACCTCGCGCACCCCTTCGAGAGTGTAGGCGCCAGCCTGGACGTGTTTGGTCGTATTGGATAGAGCCCGGTAATACTTATTGACCTCAACGGCCTCCATCGGCAGATCGGTTGGATAGATGGGGATCAAGTAGAAATGGATGAAATTCAGCGCATCAACGATGCGTGCCATGAGACCAACATCCTCAAGTGTCGCGTTGCGGACGCTTCCTGTGATCAGGTCTACGACCTGAAGCGCCGAACCACCTGTGCCAACGTATACACGTTTTCCACCCAACTCTAGATCATGCCTGGGATCCCGACCGGCGAGCAAGAACTCTGTGGGTGCCCTGTCGATGGCGTCCTCAATGATTGAGGCGGTCAACCTGACACGTTTGCCATCGATTTGTGCACCGTTGGATTGAAACAGCTCGAGAGCCTGAGGGTTGTCAACCTGCACTCCTGTCTTTTCGAGGATGCGCAGCGAAGCATTGTGGATTTTCTGAACCTGATCCTGGTTCAGCGGCTGGTACTGACCGCCTTCCAAACCCTTCTTTGGTTCTGAATGCATCTATCCCGACCTCTTGCGGATCCCCATCATCCTACAACAAATCTGCACGATCTCGAAGTGCCCAGAATACCTTTTCAGGTGTAGCGGGAATTTCACGAATGCGCACACCGATCGCTCGCGAAATGGCGTTAATGATCGCCGGGGCTGAAGGCAGAACTGCGGCCTCGCCCAAACCCTTGGCACCGAATGGTCCGCCGTAGCTGGGTACTTCAACGAGGATAGTCTCGATCCGGGGCATCTCACCGATCATCGGTAAGATGTAATCGACAAATCCCGTCGTCCAGTTTGGCACATAACGCTCGGATATCGCCGCCCCCACCCCGATCAGCACTGCGCCTTCGATCTGGCCTTCTGCGCCCGGACGGTTGATCGCTCGCCCGACATCGTGCACCGCCACGACGCGCTCGACCTGCACCTGACCGGTCTGCAGATCGACCTTGACCTCGGCGACGTGCGCACCCGTCACAAAGTGCGGAGTGTATTTCGGGCGTGTTTCCGCAGGAAATTGCGGTGAGGCGTCGAATATACCAATTGCCTTGCGAGCCTTTCCAAGCCGATCGAATTCCTGGGAAACCAGCGAAAGCGGGACCGAAGCCATACGGTCGCTAGACATGACGAGTCCACCAGTATCAAAGATGAGTTCGTTTGGGTCTCGGTCGAGCATTTCAGCGGAGATGCCCAGGACTTGATCCTTCAAATTGTTCGCAGCGGCACACACTGCGTTTCCAACCCAATAGGTCGCCCGTGATGCGCCTTGCACGCCGCTGTCCGGCGTCAGCGCGGTGTCGCCATTTACAATCTCAACCAAATCGCGTTCCACACCGAGGGTTTCCGCGCCGAGCTGAGCCATCACCGTTGAGGTGCCCTGCCCGTAATCCGGCGCCGCAAGGTATAGAACAAAATGCCCATCGCTGGCGAGTTCCGCGTGTGCCTCGATCTTGAGCGAGCCAGATTTGCCAAATCGATACCACATGCCGGCGACACCTACCCCTTTGCGGTAAGTGCCCGCGTTCCCCGATAAGGATTGATCGCGGTTGAATCGGTCAACCTGTCGCTTGATTTCCCTGTAGTGCGGCTGCAAGGCGCGAAGCACCTCTTCGTACCCCAATTTCTCCGCGCTCGGGTAGCCCAGGAAACTGTCCGCAGATTGATCCAGCGCGTTTTGGAGCCTGAATTCGATCGGATCTTGATCCAACCTCTGGATCACTTCATCGAGCACGCATTCGAGCGCGAACGTCGGCTGGGGTGTGCCAAATCCACGGAATTGACCCGATTTTGGCCCATTGGTAAAAACGCTTTTTGCTCGAATATCGACGGCCTGCCAGCGATAAGCGCCGCCGGAGGCCATGACAGCGTATTCGGGAAGGTAGTAGCCATGTGCGTCGTAGCCACCGGTGTTGGCGCGGATGCGCGCGTGGATTGCTGTCAGAAAACCATCGACGGTCGCACCAATGCGGTAGTCCAAGTCGTAGGGATGTCTCTTGGGAGAAGCGATGAAAGATTCGCCACGGGTGAATACAAGGCGAACGGGTTTCTGCATCAAGTAGACCATCAAACCGACCGCCAGCAGCGGCCATGGATCTTGTTTGCCTCCGAAAGAACCGCCCATCGGCGGCGTGATGAAGCGCACACTGTCAACATCGACAGCCAGCATGTCCGCAATCCAACCCTGCTGCCAGTGTGGTTCGTGCGTCGCGCCGCACACCGTCACCCTACCCTGCTCATCAACAAAACCGTATACCGCTTCTGGTTCAAGCGCGGCGTGCTCCTGATAAGAGGTTTGATAACGCGTTTCAATGACCAGATCGGAAGCTTTCAGAACAGCCTCAGCTTCGCCATGGCGTACTTCACTGACCTCCAGCACATTACCCATGTCGTAGAGCTTGAAGGCGCCGTCATCAAGCGCCTGGTCCAACTCCTCGATCACAGGCAGCGGCTCCAGGTCCATTTCGATCGCCCCTACTCCTGCCGCTGCTGCCGATTCGCTGACCGCGACGACAAACGCGACCGGCGCGCCGATCATCTTCAGCGTTTCCCCGACGGGAGTCAGGACCGGCTCTATGCGGCTGTACTCGAAGAAAGCGTTTTCGCCAGGGATATCGGCTGCGGTTACCACACGCAAGACGCCTTCTTGCTCCAACGCCTTTTGTGGATCCAGTGAGTTCAGCCGAGCATGGGGAAGCGGACTGCGCAAAACGGAGGCATGCAGCATCGCATCCATTTCCACATCGGCAACAAAGCGAGCATGCCCCGTGACTTTATCCCGGGCATCTAATCGCAGATCTTTTCCGCCTAGTGGCGAATCGTTCGAAGAGGAATTCATGGGAATGCTTGCGTGAGGATCTCCTGAAGTCCTTCTTTAACTTGATCATCCAGGGGGTCTGGTTCGTGCTCTTTGATGATCTCTTGGACCTTCTCTCTCAAACGTTCTTCCAGAGTCGTTCCGCCATTTTCCAACCACGTTGAGCGCAGACTGCGGTCCAACAGATCCGGGTACCAGAATTCCCTGAAGCGGCTGAGTGTCTCCTTTGTATTCAGAAAATGACCGCCTGGACCGACCGAGTCAATCTCTTCGAGCAACAATGTGTCGTCGCTCACCTCAAGACCCTTCATTATGTTACCGGTGAGGGCGATCAACTCATCCGTGAGGACAATCATCTCAAATGAACACGTCAGACCACTTTCCATATAGCCTACATCGTGGACAAGGTTCGAACCACAGAGTTTGGCCATAACGACAGATAGGAGCGATTCGAGTGCAGCCTGTCCATCCATCACCTTGGAGTCTGTACACCCGGCATAACCCCACGTGGGCATGTCATACCAGCGTCCCATCTCAGCGACGGCAGTCTTGGTTAACTGGAATTCGGGCGAGCCATAGCAAATTTGCGCGGCGAGCATATCCATATGGTGTAAACCCGCACCGAACACAAACGGTGCGCCAGGCCTGCGCATTTGATGCACGACGAGGCTGCTCAGGATTTCCGCAATCGACATCGCCAGACCACTGGCCATTGTGATCGGTCCCGTGCCGCCCATCAGAGGGGCTGGTGAGTGCACAATCGGGAGTTCATGTTCGGCCATTAAGAGCAACTTTTCGATGGCGGTCTCAGATTGCTGCAGCGGCGAGCTTGGTTCGCTGTAGAGCAGGATATGCTGACGCTCCCGCAAAGCGTCGTGCCCGCCGGCAACCACGGCTGCCATATCAATCGCACGCTTACAACTGGCGCCATTATCGGTGACAAAGACCAGTGGCTTGACCGTGTGCTCAAGCATGAGAGCCATCTGAACATCATAGGTTAGAACCGGATCGATGTCCGTAGGGATGCCGATTGACATCACAAAATCGATATTGGGGAGCGCATCACAAAGATGATATGCATCGATCAAATCCTGTTTGACAAATTTGCGGTGCTCCCCATTTTCCGGATCCAGTAGGTTGAGACAATCAGAGCCTGTTCCGAAGTTCACCCGTTTATCTTCCAGGAAGACTCTCGGTTCGCCCGCGCGATCACACATGATCACCCTGCTGGGAACCGTGGAAAGCGCATTTTCGACAAGGCCGGCCGGGAACTTTACCAGGTTGCCGTCCGATATAAAGGCACCTGCATCCTTGAGCATATCCAGCGCCTCTTTGTGATGGAAGCGGATACCGGTATTTCGAAGCACTTCCAACGCCGCAAAATGGAGCGACTTCTTCTCACTCTCACGCAGCAGTGAAAACTGCAGTGCATCGTTGCTGGTAGCGATCGTGGAGTTCATCAGGGTAACCTTTCGTGTCGAAGCGAGGATTTGTGGCCGGATCGAAACTTGGGCAAACCTATTATCGGCTAAAGCGGCAAATTCGGAAACCTGCCCACATTTATGCTCTCACGGCAATCGATATACAATGGATGCTTAGAACAGGATCCCAAGAAAATCCTACCTACAGAGGATGATGATGATAAGGACGCACGGAACGATGATGTCAGGCGCCTCCTACGCCAGGCTTGGTGCCCAGGAATGCGAGCAGATCCACATGGCCAGCCTTGAGGTGCTCGAAAGGATTGGGATCATCACGCGCTCCGAGGAAGCTCGCAACGTACTTGCGAGCGCCGGTGCAAAGGTCGATGGCCAGATAGTGCGCATCCCCGAACACATGGTCACGATGGCACTCGATACGGCGCCTAAACGTATGACATTGTATGACCGGGAGGGCAAAGCCGCCATCCAGGCCTGGGGCTACAATACCTACTTCGGCGGGGGATCGGATTGTCTCCATATCCTCGACCACCGCAGTGGAGAACGGCGGCAGGCCGTCCTGCAGGACGTGATCGAGGCCGCCCGATTGATGGATGCGTTACCCGAGATCGATTTCGTGATGTCTGCCTTCCTGCCCTCAGATGTCCCTGACGGTGCATATCCACACCACCAGATGGAAGCAATGCTCAATAACACGATGAAACCAATCGTTTTCGTCACGCCTGATTTTGAGACCTGCATGGACTGCGTTGAGATGGCTGAACTCGTCGCCGGAGGCGCATCCCTGTTCCAGGATCGCCCCTTCGCTGTCTGCTACATCAATGTGACCAGCGGCATGCTGGCGAATGAGGATTCGCTGCAAAAATGCATGTACTTTGCCGAGAAGGGGCTTCCGCAGCTCTACATCCCTTTGAACGCCGCGGGTGTGAATTCACCGGCGACAACGGCAGGTTGTATGGCGACGATGAACGCCGGCACGCTGCTCGGCATCGTGCTCTCTCAACTCGTCCGCCCGGGCGTTCCGATCGCCGTGCCCGGCTGGAACGGGGGACCCTACAATCTACAAACGATGGTTGGCAACTATTGCCTGCCTGACGAGCAGGGCGTCGCGATCTCCATGGGAAGGTACTATGACCTGCCTGTTTTCGGCCTTGGTGGAGCCACCGATTCGAAACTGCTCGATCAGCAAGCCGGCGCGGAATGTGCGCTGGGGATGCTCTCTCCATTGCTCAACGGTGCGAACATCGTGCACGACATCGGTTTCATGGACGCTGGCATGCAGGGCTCGCTGCAGTTAATGTCGATCGCGGACGATGTACTCGGGTGGCTGCGCGCCGCCACGGGGCGTGTCGTGGTCAACGAGGAGACGCTTGCGCTGGACGTTGTCGAAGAGCTGGGCCCTGATGGCGATTACCTCTCGCATGATCATACCTACCGTCATTTTAAAGACGCCTATTACTCAAAATTGGCAGACCGGCAGATCTATTCTGCCTGGCAGGAAGCAGGCAGCCTCTCGATGGCTGATCGTGCCGCCAGGAAGGTCGATGAAATTCTGGGAAGTCATGAGCCGAAACCGCTCGCTGCGGAGATGCAAGATGCGTTGAGGATGAAGGTCAAAGAAGCAGTAGACGCAGCCGCATAGCATAATTTACCAAGCACAATCCACACCCCCGGAAACGAGGCTTTCATGAGCGAGAAACATTTTTTCATGCGCGATCCATGGGAATACGATCCTGAGCAGGCTTCCGAGCCAGGTCCAGATGCCGGTCTGGGTTTTGACACACGCGCGCTGCACTCAGGCTTCCACCCGCGTGCCAGCGTCCCGGAATTCCGCTCATTTGTGCCGCCTATTGTTCAATCGATGACGTACCCCTACGAGAAGTTTGAACAAATACCCAATCCGGTTTACGGACGCACCCGTACACCTACCACCGCCGTGCTTGAAACACGTCTGGCTGCGCTCGAAGGCGGTGAAGCTTGCCTCACGGCGAGCTCTGGATCACAAGCGCTTTTCAATTTGATCTTCACGCTCACACGTCCCGGCGACAACGTGGTCACGAGCCTGAACATCTATGGTGAAGGCTACAAACAAGCCGCGACGATTTTCCCGGAAAGATGCGGCGTGGACTTCCATTTCGTCGACGATCCCGGTGCTGCAGATTCATGGGATGCGGCCATCGATGCGAACACGAAACTTGTCTGGATCGAGACACCCAGCAACCCGGCGCTTTTCGTGACCGATATCGCCGCCGTGGCCGAGCGTGCCCATGCGAAAGGTGTCCCTCTCCTGGCAGATAACACGACCGCGACCGCAGCACTTCAGAAGCCGATCGTGTTGGGCGCGGACATCGTGCTGCTCTCGATCACGAAATTTCTCTGCGGTAATGCGACCGTGCTAGGGGGAGCGATCGTCGGGCCGGAAGCCTTGATCGAGGATGTGCGCTGGAACACAACCGAGTTCGTTGGCGCCGTGCTTCAGCCGTTTGAGGCCTGGTTAACGCTGCAGTTCCTCGAGACCCTTTCGCTGCGCATGCGGCGCCACAGTGAAAATGCGCAGGAGGTGGCCGAGTTTCTGTTCGACCACCCGCGCGTCGAGCATGTCAATTATCCCGGCTTGAGAAATCATCCTCATTTTGAGCTGGCCCAACGCCAGATGGATGCCGGAGGTGGGATGCTCTCATTCGTCGCTGCGGGGGGATTGCAGGCAGCCGGAGGCGCCGTGGACAGGTTCAAGCTGATCACTCACGCCGTCACGTTTGGAACCAGCCGCACGATCTGTATGCACCCCGCGACGATAACGCATGAGCACATGACTCCTGAGGAGCGCGAAAAAGCCGGCATTCCCGACGGCCTGATCCGGCTCTCTGTCGGGTTAGAGAACGCAGAGGACATAATTCGAGATCTCGATCAAGCCCTCTCCGTTTGAAAAGAATTCAGCCTGTATCGAGCGGAAAGAATTTCTTGAGAATTCACCGTTGCCGGCAAGTCCTTGACTATCCTCACCCGCTATCCTTTTCACATATGGAAGTCATACCGCAGTAATGCCCAGCCAAAGAAACTGAGATTTGGAAGCTGCACGCATAACCACGGTTAGCCATGCACCTCCGAAATGTGCAAAAGGAGATTGTCTTTTCGATGACAGATGAAATACACGCTCAAGAGACGACGATTGAGGAATCCTCTCGATACTACACAAAATGGTTTCGATACCTGCGAGAGAACCTTGTCAGGCGAGGTTTCTGGTTCGGATTTACCTGGATCATTGAGCTGCTGGCCAGGCTCATCATCGGCTCACCATTACGCCGTTTCAGCCAGGTTAATGAACATATTTTTGTAGGTGGCCAGTACAGGCCGCGTGGTTGGCCGAGAATGAATCGCTGGGGGGTAGATGCCGTCGTGAATATGCGCATCGAGTACGACGATAAAGAAGCAGGCATCGCTCCCGAACACTACCTGTACTTGCCGGTAATCGACACCACACCACCAAGTCTTGAACAGCTTGATGAGGGCGTTAAATTCATCCAGGAGGAGATCGACCACGGACACGGTGTGTACATTCACTGCGAAGCCGGCGTCGGCCGCTCGATCGCCATGGCGGCGGCATACTTCATTCGTACCAAAGGCTTCTCACCAGCTGAAGCCTGGGACGAGATCCGCAGGACGAGGCCATTCATTCGACCTACAGTCTCACAGCGGGCGCGCATCCAGGCTTTTGCCGCCCAACCCTCCTGATCCAGGGGAGTGTGGGGATCTAGTATGCAGCTTGAGGGCACTCCATGACAAATGTGTTCGTTGTGATCAACCCATCCTCCGGACAAACTAACCATTCAGAGGTTGGTGAATACATCGCGCGTAAGTGCGACAAAAACGGCTGGCAGTGTGAGCTGTATGAAACCACCGGCGATCATTCCGATGAACAAAACGTTGAGCGAGCAAGCAAACGCGATTACGATCTCTTCATCGCTGCTGGTGGCGATGGGACGATTGCTCTGGTGGCGAACGCCGTGATCGACACCGAGGTACCGCTTGCCATCGTGCCAATCGGCACAGGCAATGGAGCGGCCAGAGTGCTCAACATTCCACTCGACTGGCAGCAAGCCGTAGACATTCTTTTTGAGACCAACCACACTTACGAATTAGACACCCTGTATGTGGGCGGCCGTCACTTTCTACTGCACATGGGCGTTGGTCTCAGCGGTATCGCACTGCGTGATATCGACTTGCAGAGTAAAAGACTTCTTGGCCGACTCTCCTACCCGTTCGCGGGTCTGCGCGCATTCTTCGGATTCCAACCCCACAAGTTTAAGGTCACCATTGATGGCGAAATCCACGAATTTAATGGTACGGAAATGTTCGTGATCAACAGCGCATCCATAGGTGACCCATTCGTGCGATGGAGCGATTCGATAAAACCAACCGATGGCGTTCTGGATGTCTTTTTCGTGCGAGCACGTACATTTTATGATTTTGTGCGGCTGGCATGGAATACCATCCTGGGACGTCAGCGGATGGATCCGAATGTGACCTATTATCGGTCAAGCGAGTCGATCCATGTGCGTTCTGAACCGGCACTACCGCTGCAGGCGGACGGCGAGTATGTCACCCAAACGCCTGTAACGGTAGAGGTGGTACCAGAAGCAATTCGGATCATCGGCCCAAAAATGACATTCTCCTAAACCGCTTCGAGACCATGAATGAATGATCAATTTGCCTTCCAACGTGCAGAACACCAGGATTGTTTTGGCTATTTCTTCCACCATTCAGAGTCTGGGATAGAGTGGGGCTCGCCACAGTTGGATGTCAATTTGCGCGCTGACCCGACCGAGCGCCATTTCGACCCTGAATATCTGCGCCTCAGAATCGTCGAGCAGAATGAAGAAGTTGAGCACATGCGCATTTACCATCCCTGGCCAGGACGACCTCGGCTGCACGTCGTTCTTGGGGATGTCGTCATTCGTGACCGCAAGGAGAAAACGGTCGAGGCGTTTACGTTCGGAGGCACACTTGATATCGAACGGAGTGAAGGTTGCACCCGCTGCAGTCTTACCTCAGCAGTTCCGATCATCGACCTGCGCGACAATCACATTGAGGCCCATTTCCTGGCCGCGGAGGCCAAGGGGCTCATCGCCCGACGCCGAATGGACTGGGAGCATGACCCGGAGCGTTTCGAAGCCCGCATCGCAAACGCAGACGCTGAGAGACTCTATTTTGCGATCTTACTGAGATTGGAAGAGGAGTACCGAATCTATCCGAAGGACAATCGCCTTAACGCTCAGGAGTTCTTAAAATTCCTTCACAAACAGATCGATGAAGCGAAGAAAAAATTCAGCCCCGGTCAATTGCCGGCCGACATCGAGGCTATTGTCTAGTAGGTAGAATCTCTTCGATATGCACGAAAAACTCTATCCTCACCCCGGCCTTCATACAGCATGTAAAAATCAAACGCATCGATCCTGGTGCAGTAGTCTTTATCCACAGGATTCAGGAAGGGATAATCCGTGTTACCAAAGCGTCTGCCCCACACGGAATTCAGGACACGTTGTCTTAGTTCGGCCTCATCACTCGAGCGACCCATCAGTAGATCGCTGATGTAATCTGCGCAGGCTTGATCTTCATCGCCGAAATCCTCCGGCCCAGAACCTGTGATAACGAAGGACACATGCTCAGGTTCCTGCTTGCGGATGAAATCTGCTGTCGATTTGGCGCACACTAAACTGGCTGCCAGGAGCGTTTTCGCACTGTTCGTCCGCACAACGCCCTGAGTCCCGGCAGATGTGCGCATCACCAACCGCTTACCGCTCAGGTCCTCCCCAACCACTTCCGAAGGCGCGTTCCCGTAATCAAAACCATCGACAGGCCAACCGCCCTTCTCGCCGATCAAGACGATCTGTGGATCGCTCGTTTTCTTTTCGAACGCGTCCTCAATCGTTGCGACAACCGCGATCGATTCCGCGCCAGCGTCGAATGCATAGGCCGCCGTCGAAAAAGCGCGCAGCACATCGATCACGACAACAATGCCAAGCGCGTGCTCAGTTTCATCAAGATCTAAGTAATGGAAGTTCATATCCTGGCACCTGTTCATCTCTCCCTAACATGCTTGTAGCACCCGATTGTATGAGAAGGTCAAACCTACTGCAATGCGAATCTTGAGCAAGGAGGAAATTCCTGAGGATAACCAAACTCTACAGCACCGAAATACCTGGATAGTAAAAGACCTGCCCTGGGCACTTCACATCTGCGATTTCCGCTTCCGCCATTTAAGCTAAAACTATGGTGTTTGATCATTGCGACGGCGTGATGCAACCTGGCACAAACTTCACCTGGGCATTCACTTCCACCTATCCGACTCAGCCCTGTTCATGTCCTGTGAATAATTCAGAACTAGAATGGCAGTCCAGCCACTTGGGCCGATGGCGCGCATGTATTGACATGATCTAGAATCTATTATTGAACCTGGCAAGCATGACTGCATCTTCATAAAAACCTTAACAAAAACGGAAGAAAGTAACGGCTCACAGCCCTTAAAGCATCCTCACTTGCCTGGAGCCTTGGCTGGTCGAATCGGGAGATTGGCAAGGATCAGTATAATGAGATATAGGATCTGGTTTCCCGTTATGAACCAACCATAGAACGGTGCCATATAGCCAGGTCTAAGGTGGAAAATGGCCGGTACAGAATGATCGACGACAACACAAATCGGGGCGTCACCGTCCGCATCGTCGGGGTTGTGGTTGATGTTCGCTTCCGATCGGGAAATCTGCCCAGCATTTACAACGCCTTGACGATCGAGCGAGAAGATTCCACCGACCTTATCCTCGAAGTCCAAGAGCACGTCGATACTCACACCGTTAGAACTGTCGCCATGGGTGGCACAGAGGGACTTCGCCGGGGTCTGACAGTGACCGACACGGGACACCCCATCCGTGTTCCGGTAGGTCCGGAAACACTTGGCAGAATGCTCAACGTGCTCGGCAACCCAATCGACGGCAAAGGTGCCCTGCAAACGGAAGATCAACACCCTATCCACGCTTATTCACCCGACCTCCC
>CBFDDM010000035.1:0-29705 GCA_965603565.1 uncultured Anaerolineales bacterium
CATCGAGACGAACTCAGGGAGATTGAGGCTCCCGATCTCCTCCTCACCTTCGATGACGAACTTGACGTTACAGGGAAGCTCCCCGTCAATCGAGAGCAGGGCATCGATCGCCGCGAGGCGACAGATGATATGTCCTTTATCGTCACTCACCCCACGTGCGAACATCTTGCCATCACGGATCTGGGCTTCGAATGGGGGCGATTCCCAGAGTTCCAATGGCTCGGGAGGCTGGACATCATAGTGGTTATAAAAAAGCAGGGTCCGATCGGCGCGTCCTTTGCGCTCAGCGAAGACGACCGGAAAGCCGCGCGTCGGCATGATGCTTGCCTCAAATCCGCGCCTTTCAAGCAGAACGGCGACGAGTTCTGCACATTCTTGCATACCCAAGTTCTGCGCAGCGATGCTGGGTTGAGCGCATAGTCTGCCCAGGTCAGCAAGACTGCTGTCGAGCTGTTCTCGGATATGTGTTTGTATAGTGTTATGATCTGGCATATAAATCCTCTCAGCGATGTGACATGATTGGATTATAGATAGGAACAGCTCAGGTTCATAATTGCGCTGACGGGTAATAACGCCTTTATCTACGGAAGGATTCTCGCATGCGAATAGTGGATATCTCACTACCGATCAGTCCCCGTTTGCCTGTCTGGCCTGGCGATCCGCCGGTCGAGATCGAGAAACTCTCCTTGATATCTGAGGGCGCGGATGCCAATGTGTCCAGGATCTCATGCGGCGTACACATGGGTACCCATGTCGATGCGCCCAACCATTTTATCGACAGCGGTCAGGGGATCGAGACGCTGGCACTGGAGGTGCTGATCGGACCAGCTTATGTTCTGGATCTGATCGGCGTAGAAGTCATTGATGAGGCTACGCTTGAGGGTGCCGATATCCCCGACGATGTAGAGCGGATCCTTTTCAAGACGCGCAACAGCATGTACTGGGCCAGCGGTATTCACACGTTCCAGGAAGATTTCGTAGCCGTTGACCTGAGCGGCGCTGAATGGCTGATCGAGCATGGTGTGAAGTTGGTCGGGGTCGATTACTTATCGGTGGCGCCGTTTGATGCAGGCGTGCCCACCCATCAAGCCCTGCTGCGACATGGTGTCGTGATCGTTGAAGGCCTGGATCTCTCATCGATTGAAGCGGGCTGGTATGACCTCGCCTGTTTGCCTTTAAAGATCATCGCCAGCGATGGGGC
Organism: uncultured Anaerolineales bacterium; assembly: GCA_965603565.1. Taxonomy (GTDB): domain Bacteria; phylum Chloroflexota; class Anaerolineae; order Anaerolineales; family E44-bin32; genus E44-bin32. The sequence goes on from CBFDDM010000035.1 coordinate 1,202, forward strand.
TCCGGCGCGTGCAGTTCTCATGAGCAATTAAGGAGGCGGGAATGATCGGTGTTAATGAGTTAGTTATTGGTAGTCTCGTCGTAGGTGCGATACTGCTTGTCGTGCTTGCGTTTGCGCTGCGCAGGGGCAAGGAATCACAGGGGGATGTTACTTTTACTGAGGCGCTCCCGAAGGATGACCCGCTTGTCAACCGCGATGAGTTCCAGGCAACCCCTATTGCAGAGGTCATCGAAGAAAGGGTACGGCAGAAGGCGGCAGAGGATCCTTCTCTTCAGCACCTTGATCTCGATTTTGGAACCGGGCCAGGTGGTGAACTCGAAATCTGGGTTGACGCCGAGCGCTACTCCAGCATCGATGCTGTTCCCCACGATGGCCTCAAAGAGGTTATCCGCGAGGCAGTAGAGGATTACAACAAAGGTCTTTAGGAAGGCACATCGCTGATGCTAGACTCTCTACATATCCAGGGTATTTACGCGCCGCTCCCGACGCCGTTCGATTCCGATGGACAGATTGACTATGGGAAGCTGCGACGAAATCTTGACCGCTGGGATTCTGAGCCTCTGTCAGGTTATGTGATCGGGGGCTCAAATGGAGAGTTCACATCTCTCAGCAGTTCAGAACGTGTCGATCTTGTGCGTTTTGTTTGTGATCATGTCGATCAAGCGCGAACCGTTATCGCCGGTTGCGGTATGCCATCGACCTGGGCGACGATCGATCTGGGAGAGGAGATGGTTGATGCGGGTGCCTCGGCGCTCCTGGTTATCACGCCCAGTTATTTCAAATCCAAGATGACGCACGATGTTCTCGTGGCTTACTTCCATGCTGTTGCTGATGGATCGAGGCTGCCAGTGATCCTCTACAATATGCCGGTGAACACGGGCATCGACATGAGCACGGAGACCATCCTGGCGTCCGCTGAACACCCAAACATCATTGGGTTGAAGGATAGTTCAGGGCGGGTTGACAAGATGGGTACCGTCGCTCATAGGACACAAGGTGATTTTTCCGTGCTTGCCGGATCGGGTGGGTATTTGCTGGGTGCCTTAGCGATGGGGGCAGTCGGTACGGTCGCCGCGCTGGCGAACATCGCCGCTGAAACGCTGCGCACTATCTATGATGAATTTATGGCTAACGATCTGGAGGCTGCGCAGGGAAAGCAGCTGGCGCTGATCGACGTCAACACGGCGATCACGGCGCGTCATGGTGTGGCTGGATTGAAAGCGGCGATGGACATGCTTGGATATTACGGCGGACCGGTTCGCCCGCCGCTGGTGGATCTAGACGAGGCAAGCCGTCAGGAATTACGCCGCTTGTTGGTTGAGGCGGGGTTGCTGTAAACCGAAGGGGCAGTTCGATCAGCCCCATCACACCATAAAATTCGTGTAGCCACGGGTTTCAACCCGTGCTTTGATTAAGCGCTGATCCGCTTGCTCCAATGGATCGAAGACTTCCATCGATTAGATCCAGCACAGGCTGAAGCCTGCGGTTACAGTTGGCCCGACCTACCCCAATCGGCAAGCAACTGCTGGTATTCAGGATCCTCGTAGCGATCCATCAGGAACCAGTGGGCATAATCCGGAAGAGTATCACCACAGATGTGCTTGCTAAGAAGCTCTCCACATGCTGGCGCAGCCATCAATCCATAACCCGAAAGCGCACCGTGGATCCACGCGCCTGGCACTGGCAAAGGGCCGACAAGCGGACGGTTCTCCTGTGTCTTGGTGTAATAACCGCCGTCCAGATACGGTTTCGGGGGCGCGTCGAAATACGCTTCCAATGCCGGAAGCATGGTTGATAGACCACGCAGCGCGATGTCGGGATAGGCTTTATCAAAAGAGAGCGGGAATGTCGGCGCAACAGGGTCCAGGTGATACGTCCATAGGATGAGCACGATGGGGCTGTCGGCTGGCCCGTCGGGTCGGGCGTGCACCCCGGCCGGAAATCGATCGAGCAGGAACTCGCTCTCCGTATCCTGAGCAAAGAAATCACGCTCCTCCGCTCGCCATGGGAGATATTGGTCATCGGACCAGATCAACAGCGGGGCTTCGCGCGGGAAGACCCCCAAATGATCACGGATCGACACCTTGGCGTGCAGCTCAGCGAAAGTGGGAACTTCCACACCGATCATGCGGGCGACGGTGCCAATGAAGGGGCCAGCAGCATTGACGAAATGTCGTGTCTCGATCGAGAGCGAAGAATTGGGAAGACCAACATCGACACGACGAACGCGCCCGGATTCCAGGAGCACATCCTCGACACGACCCTCTATAAACTTAACACCGTGGCTGCGCGCTTGCTGGAGCATGTACATGCCGAGCTGCTGAGCGCTGAACCAACCAGCCCTGCGGGCATGGATGACCGCGCAGGTATCGTGGTTGAGATACGGAAAATGTTGTTGGATTAATGCTTGATTGAGAATGAGATCTGCACCGGTCAGCTCATCCTGGTAGCCTTCAGGCGCGGCCGGTCTGTAAGCCAAACCAGCCGAGCTGCCCTCATGGATACGCAGCGGTCCCGCGCCAAGCTGCTCGGCTTCCTCGCCATGGGCGATGTAGTCCTGGATACGATCTGGATCTGCCGTGGAGAAAAGATATCCCCGGCGATTCATCTGAAACACATTTCTGCTTTCATCTGCCAGTTTCTCGAGGATATCAATGCTGCGGTTCATCATGCTGACCATCGCATCGCCGGGACCGGGCCACCAGTTTCTGTAGCACTCCGTCGATTTATCGCTGGTGAGCGAAAGTGGGGCGCGCTCGTCTACGATGAGTACATCGGGTACACCCTGGTTGACGGCGAGATGGTACGCGACCGAGATGCCGGCAATGCCGGCGCCGCAGATGACAATATCGGCAGTTCTGTCACTCATCAAGTCGAATCCCATCGCGCATGGTTGGGTTGGGTGGACAAATCGAGGTCATCCCGGCGGGTTAGCAACTCAGGGTCGTGCATCCGTTCGGCAATATCGCTCAGCCTTTCTCCGGTTTGAGGATGAACGAAATCAGGGTCACACTCGGCTAGCGTCACGGCCAGGTGAGGTCGTGCATAGATGTGCTTGTCAGGTATGTGCAGCAATGGGTGATCGAGGATCATGCTACCGTATAGGACGATATCGAGATCGATCGTCCGGGCTGCATATTTATCGTCTGTACGCACTCGATCCAGCTGCTCTTCGATCTCCCTCAACTGCTCACGCAGCTCGAGGGGGGGCAGATCCGTTTCCACCAATATGGCAGCGTTGATGTAATCCGGTTGAGGATCTGGGGCGATCGCGGGGTTCTGGTAGGCGTTTGAGATAGCGAGGACCCGTCCGAGCCTCTCAAGTTCATCAATTGCGAGCGATACATTTTTCTCGGGTTGAATATTCGACCCAAGCTCGATAAATACTTTCTCAGGCAAAGTCCTTGCTTGTCCTCTCGATCTCTACGCCGACGGAGCGAGCGAACCGTAGTGCGCCGGGTTTTTCAACCCTGACCCGGGCGCTCTCGACTCCCTCTGCAGCCAGGCAAAGCTTTGCGATCTCGGTCGCGAGGTGTTCCACGGTATAAGGCTTCCCATTCTCGACCAGATCGATCACTTTCTTCGTCACCGTGCGGTAGTTGATCGTGTCCTTGATGGCGTCCGATTTCCCGGCATTTGAAAGGTCGCCGGTGAGGGTGATATTGATCAGAATGTCCTGACGTTTTTCGCGTTCCCAATCGTTGATTCCGATGATCCCACGCAGCAGTAAATCTTTTATGAGAATCTGATCCTCTACCATCTGAGCTCCTACGGTCCGAGTGATTGAGTTTAAGCCTATGCTACCCATTGTACCTATGTCCAGTGGTGAAGCCCAATTCAGAAATTATGAAGGCTGGATTACTGCACGTGGAAAGAAGGGCTATGGTACCATTCCGGAAATGACGAATCTGCATGGAGGCACTTATGCATGATATAGAAGCTGCAGCTGATTTGCTCAGGGGAGTCGGGGTCGCAAAACCGGAGATCCGGGATGCGGTCCGACAGCTGCTGGACGCGTTTGGCGAGGATGTCCAACGCGAGGGGCTGGAGGATACGCCTGATCGCGTCGCCCGGATGTACGATGAATTACTTGCTGGCTACCGCGTTGACCCGTATGCCCTTATCAATGAGGCTCGTTTTAAGGTTGATTATCAGGACATGGTCATCGTGCGCGACATCGAGTTCTACAGCATGTGCGAGCACCACTTGCTGCCCTTTATCGGGCGCGCACATGTCGCCTACATTCCCAATGGCGAGGTGATCGGGCTATCCAAGATTCCGAGGATCGTGGATCTTTTCGCCCGTCGTTTGCAGGTTCAGGAGCGGATGACGCGTCAAATCGGCGATTTTGTCAATGCTGCCATCCACCCGGAGGGTGTGGCCGTGGTAGTTGAGGGGCTGCATCTGTGCTCAAAGATCCGGGGGGTAAAAAAGGCGAACGCCCGCATGGTAACAAGCACAATGATAGGCTGCTTCCGCGAAAACGAGACGACGCGCAAGGAATTCTTGGATCACATCGCGCGCGACACCGAAAGCGTCTCGGTTTAGATTTAGCCTCCATCGAGTGATGGCAATATCGAATCTGCAGGCAAATTGAAACCGCCGTCCATCAGGATGGTTTGCCCACGGATCATTTCGGCTTCTGATGAGCACAGGAAAGTCACCAGCGCGGCCACATCTTCTGGGGTGACGAGACGCCCGGCGGGTGTGGCCTCGATGGCACGCGGCATGATGCTCTTATCGCTGGTTGTTTCAAAATATTGGAGCGCCTCAGTTTCGACCAAACCGGGGGATACCCCATTGACGCGAATGCCCATAGGGGCGAGTTCGACCGCCAGGTAGCGGGTGATACTCTCGATCGCCGCTTTGCTGGCGCCGACCACGATGTATTCCGGGAGCACGCGGAATGAGCCCGGACTTGACAGGCTCACAATCGCGCCGCCCCCGCGTGTCTGCATAATCGGCGCCACCTTCTGAGCGCCAAAAAGTAAGGAACGTGCGTTGATATTCATCGTCCATTCCCAACCCCTTGGCCGCTGCTCCATCACGGGGCGGTTGTATCCGGAGGCTGCGTTGGATACCAGAATGTCGATCCCGCCATACTCCTCCACACCGCTCTCGATGAGCATGTCCAGTTCATCCAGTTCGCCAATATTTGCCTTCACGACCAACGCACGACGACCGATTGAGCGGATATGAGCGGCAGTCTCCTCGGCGGGATCGCGATTGCGGAAGAAATTAACGACTAGATCGGCACCTTCTTGGGCGAAGCGCAGCGCGATCGCCCGGCCGATGCCGCGACCTGAGCCGGTTACCAGAACAACCTTGTCTTTGAAGCGCATGAATTCACTCATCCCTTGGCTGGAGATAAACTACGGGAAGTTACCTGGAGATCGATCAGGTTTTGTGTGAGGTGATAGTATAAACGGGAGGCAATTCTCGTGAAACCTATTGCTCTTAATAAGGAGAGGTATTCGTGTCCGTGGAAGGCGGTATAGAAGCTCTGCGCGAGAAAGTCTACGAGGAACTGAATGAAGCTCGCAACGCTCGAATGCAGGACAACGAGGGGCGTGCCCGCGTTTGTGCTCGCAGAGCCGCTGGCTGGGCGATTGAATCTATTTATGCAGCCAAAGAAGGCGAAGCACTACCTGAATCGAATGCCTATCGTTTTCTCCAGTGGTTCGAGCAGCAGCAGGAACATCCAAGGGCGCTGCGAGAAGCGGCAGGAAGATTGACTACGCGTGTGAACGAAGATTTCAATCTTCCGTTTACCGAAGATCCACTTGAGGATGCCGAGTGGATTGTGGGTTGGGTTTTCGACCATTGTGAAAATTCAGATTCACACTGATCGCATGTCAAAGGATTCTGATCTGCTGATGATGCCGGATAAAGCGAAACATAATTCATTCAACGCATGACTAAAAAACCACGACAGAGAGATCTGCGGACATATGCGCGCAACACGACGATACAGCTTTTTGTTGGCGGCATTCTTCTTTTGTTGATTGTCGGCAACGCATTAATCTGGTGGCTGTATGGGTCGAGTGCTGTTCGCACCTCGCTTCTTTGCATGCTCGTATTTGCTGTGCCTGTCTTCCTGATTTTTAGCGGGTTAGCATTGATTGATTGGATTGTGAAAAGGAACCTCGATGAGTGAGAAAAAGCTCTACGATGCCCCACCCGGTGGGTTAGCTTATATCTTGCGAGAGGGGGACTCTTCCTTCCCGCTGCATATCCTCATGCTGCATGGATGGAGCGGAGACGAGCGGGTCATGTGGGTGCTGGAAAGCGTCCTGCCGGATCAGGCAATAGTGGCTTCGCTGCGTGGTCGTTCCCCGCTCAATGGCGAAGGTTATAAGTGGACGGAGGAACGTGCTTCAATTAGGACGAAAATGGAGGACTTCAAGCCCGCCATTTCTGCGGTCGATCAGACGCTCGAAACGCTTGGCAATGAGCACGCGTTCGATCGGGAAAAGCTCGTGCTGATGGGCTTCAGTCAGGGTGCAGCGCTGTGCTTTGCGTTGGCCGAGACGCTGCAGACGACTCCGAAGGCTGTGATCGCCCTGGCGGGTTATTATCCGGAAGGTGAGCCAGGAAGAATCGCGCAGATTCCCGTTTTCTGGGGGCATGGGATCCGGGATGAATTGGTGCCGGTTGAGCGCGCACGCGAGGATGTCAAGATGCTCGAGGACCTGGGCGCGAATGTCCAGTATTGCGAAACAGATGTGGGCCACAAACTAGGCATTGAGTGCACCCGCGGGCTGAAGAACTGGTTGAGGAACCTGGATGATTAGAACCAGGCAATGCCGATCCCTTGTGGATCGATCTTGTTGAAGAGAAGGATTGGTTTGTGTGACTGGGTTCACATGCTATGATTCAAAAAATGCATTGATAAGGGAACAACAAACCCAGAACACTGAGTATTTGATAGCCACAAAATCATCGGAGAGAATAATGAGCCAGAATGATCTGACAAATCGCGCGATCAATACGATCCGGTTCCTGTCCGCAGATGCCGTTGAGAAGGCAGACTCCGGTCATCCAGGGACACCCATGGCACTGGCGCCGATCGCTTATTTGCTTTGGACGAAACATTTAAAATACAACCCCAATGACCCCGAATGGCCTGATAGGGATCGTTTCATCTTATCCGCTGGGCATGCATCGATGCTTCTTTATTCAGTGCTGCATTTGACTGGTTACGACTTGCCACTGGAGGAAATCAAGAATTTTCGTCAGCTGGGGAGCATCACGCCGGGACACCCCGAGAATTATCTGACCCCCGGTGTGGAGGTGACCACTGGTCCGCTGGGGCAGGGGTTCGCGAATGGGGTCGGCATGGCCATTGCGACGGAACATCTGGCAGCGATGTACAACAAGCCCGATTTCCCGATTATGGATCACTGGGTCTATGCGATTTGTTCCGACGGCGACCTGATGGAAGGCATCGGATCGGAAGCGGCCTCACTCGCAGGCCATCTGAAACTGGGTCGATTGATCTACTTTTTTGATGATAATCACATTACGATCGATGGGGACACCGATCTCGCCTTTACCGAAGATCGAGCGGCGAGATTTGAGGCCTACAACTGGCATGTACAGAAGGTAGAAGACGTAGACGACCTCGCTGCGCTCGATGAAGCAATCGAGAATGCCAAGGCAGATGAACGACCATCGCTGATCGTGGTGAATTCAACGATCGGTATTGGAATGCCTACAAAGGCGGGCACAGCCTCCGCACATGGTGAGCCTCCAGGTGAGGATGAATTGAACGGAGCGAAAGACTATTTCGGGTGGCCAAAAGAACCAAGGTTCCTGATCCCCGATGATGTGCTCGAGCACTTCAGGGAAGCGGGTGCAAGGGGTGAAGATTGGCAGTCTGAGTGGCAGGATCACTTTGAGGAATACTCAAAGGAATATCCCAATCTCGGAGCTCAATTTAAGCGCACATTTTCCTCGGAGCTTCCGGAAGGGCTCGAAGCGAGCCTGCCGAGCTTTGAAGCCGATAAGAAGGGCATGGCAACTCGTGCCTCTTCCGGCAAGGTGCTCAACGCGATCGCTCCAGGGATCCCTGAGTTCATTGGTGGGTCAGCGGATCTGACCGGTTCGAACAAGACCGATATCAAAGGCGAACCACCTTTCAGCGTCCAGGATCGACATGCGAGATACATTCACTATGGTGTGCGTGAGCACGCGATGGCGGGCATCATGAATGGCATCGCAGCTCATGGTGGCTTGATCCCCTATGGAGGCACATTCCTGATCTTCTCCGACTACCTGCGGCCGTCGGCCCGGTTGGCGGCTCTGATGCAAAAAGGTGTCATCTATGTCTTTACCCATGATTCCATTGGGCTGGGTGAGGATGGTCCCACGCATCAACCCGTTGAACATCTGGCAGCCCTGCGTGCGATACCTAATTTCACGGTGATCCGACCCTCGGATGCGAATGAGGTGGCTTATGCCTGGTTGGCTGCGCTGCGGAACCGTGGAGGACCCACGGCACTTGTGCTGACCAGACAGGCTGAACCTACATTGGACCGCAGCGAATTCACGGACGCCAAAGAGAGTTTCAAAGGCGCTTATGTTCTAAAGGATCTCGGAGAAAATGACCCGCAGGTAATCCTGATGGCTTCCGGATCCGAGGTGGATCTGATCGTCGAGGCGGGCAGGAAACTGGCCGAGGACGGCGTCTCTAGCCGGATCGTATCTTTCCCCTCCTGGGAGCTGTATGAATCTCAGGATGCTTCCTATCAAGAGCAGGTCCTTCCAAGGCACATCCGCAAGAGAGTGGCTGTCGAAGCCGGTGTCCCCCAGGGCTGGGAGCGTTGGGTCGGAGACGAAGGTCGCATCATCGGCCTCGACCGCTTTGGAGAGTCAGCGCCCTATAAAGACGTGTACACGCATCTTGGCTTCACAGTGGATACGGTCATAGAGACGGTTAAAGAGGTACTCGAGTCCGGAGAATAGAGTCCAGAGAGCGTGGGGCTGACTACATAACTGGGACCGCTGTATCAGATTACAAGTGCAGCGGATCGTGAGAAAGATGATTGCATAAACGATCCCGGTCTGGTCTACGAGTGGAATGATTGTAATTGCTGCTCGCAGAGAACCAGCCGGGATTATTTTTTCACTCGTCGGGTGAAGCACCTTCTCGAAGGGTAAGTCCGATCCACACTGGAGGAAGATCACCTGCGTGGCGATCAAAAATCGTGTATACATTCCTGCAAACGATGAAACCTATCCTTATTCGTGGATGTTCCTCTTGGGAAAGCAGCGCTCATGCGGACGATCGAATTAATGCACAAGCGTGGTCAAGCGATATGGCTGGACCATGCCTATCAAATTCCGATCCTCGCTAAGGACGTACAGCGCTGGATCGCGAGTGGGGTGCTTGATGGTTTGACCTCCTCAGTTGGACTGGGTCCCGGTCGCTTTGCACAGAGCCTTCTGGAAGAATGCGACCTCCGTCTACTTTCACATGCAGGAGTACCCGATGACCAGGTTCTGGCTGATCTCCTTGTGCAAGGATTCAGAGAGGCAGCCGACAGATTCATGCCCATGTTTGAGCAAACGAACGCAATCGGCGGATTTGTCACTCTTGACATCGATCCGCGCACTTTCGGAGATCCTGCACGAATTTACGATGTCGCTCTGAATTTATGGGGGCGGATCAACCGTCCCAATCTGATCGTCTCAATGCCGGCCACATCGGAAACAATGGACGTCCTGGGGGATTTGCTTGAGCAGGGCGTAAATGTGGACGCCTCGATGATTTGTTCTGTAGGCCAATACATTAAAGTGGTTGAGTGTTATTTGAGCGCGCTGGAGCGCAGACTGAAGGCTGGGGTTGGGATCGAGCACATCTTCTCGGTGGCTTCTTTCTCCATCAGCGCTATAGACCGATTTGTCAATCGCCGCCTTGGGAGGTTCAAGGGAGAAGGGATTGAATCCCAGCGGGCTGGTGCGCTCGTCGATCAAATTGGCATGGCGATTGCCAGGCTGGCATATGCGCAGTTTAACGTATCCTTCAACGACGAACGTTTTACAGAACTGGAAAGAAACGGCGCCCGGGTCCAACGTCTTCTCTGGGCGGGATTCAGGAGGGATGGAGCGCGTCCACCCCAAGCCTATCTGGAGCAGCTGATCGCGCCGGGGACAATTCTGGCGTTGGAAATGGCTGCGCTAGAGCATGAAATTGAAACAGAGAGCAACCCGGATGAATCGCTCGAGGAAGGTCTCTCGGAGGCGCGTGGGAAACTTCAAGCATTAGAATCGATCGGGATTGCGCTGGATGATGTATTCGATGAGCTCACCGCGGAGATCTTTGTAGACCGCAAGCAGCGTTATGAGCAGGTGCTCGCTTCGGTTGCTGAAGGCATGCAACAGTATGAAGATGAGTTGGGTGATCTCCTTGGGGCTTACCGTTCACTGCTAAATGAACTAGACCAAGATGATGTGGTCTCGCGTATCTGGCAGGGCGATGTTTCGCTGTGGAGCAATGAACGTCGCACTGCGAAATTGGTTTCGAAATCGTCAGGATGGTTAGATCTCCCTTTGCATATAACCGCAATCGCAGAGGAGTGTCAGCGCTTCACATTTGAGCTTCAAAATGATCAAACGCAGACTCTGATTTTCTTGTCATCAGGAAGCGTCGCGGCGCTGATAAGATCGATCGGCGCTGACAATAAACACCGGGATCGAAGGCTGCAGGTGATCGACAGTTCGAGCCTCGATGGTCTCTCGATAATTGTCGAGGTCCTGGATCTAAGTGAGGTGCACTTTGTCTATGTGTCAGCCTCCGCAAATAGCCGCGCCGTTATGGGCGAGGTGAAAAATGTCCAGAGCGTATTGGCCGAGTCAGGTGCTTTCGAAAACAAGGAGCATTTCAGCCTTATCGCTTATCCGGAAATCCTTGATGCCCTGGGGAAATCCAGCCTGGAATTCCGGCGCAAGTTCCCATTGCAAGATGATATCCCCATCCATTTCGCTGGATTGAGCTATCCGGGACTGATCGCCTGTGCGTGGTCAGGCATTAGCCTCGAGGAAATACAGGATGGCATGGCGCAGGCTATGAACCGCTGTCTTCCCGCGATTCCGGTTGAGCGGAACCCGGGGCTCGCGTTTGCCATCGCGATGGCGGCTGCGGCTCGCTCGTTGAACGGGTCGATTACGTTCGCGGCCGATGATGATTGCAAGCCTTATCTGGAATGGATCAAAGCACTTTTTCAGGATGCCAGCTTGCTCAGTGAGGGCAAGATCGATATTTCTTTTGCGGCCTCATCAGCGTCACCGCCACGTGAGGATGGGACTGCGCTCATTGTGTGGCTCAGAAACCGGGACGCAATCGCTGATCGAGGTGAGCAGCTGGCCGCTTTCGGTAAACCGGTGAAGGTCCTCGAGTTCGAGAGTGGTGCTGATGGTCTCGGTCGGATGGTCGCTTTGTTCTTGTTTACAACCGCGGTGATGGGTGCGATCTGGCGAGCCAATCCGTTCGGCTATTCGAACTAGCGAGCCGGGTATTCCCGCTATAAGTCTGCTGGAAATATTCCCGCTCATCCAAGAAAAGGTTTATTGTGAAACTTCCCGAGAAACGCATATGGCATGGCAGCGAGGAGGCGATCTTCAAGGCGCTTCCCGCGAATGTGCTGGCGAATTTCCGGAATCAGCGCTCTGAAAACGCGCTGCTGTGGAACACGATTTACAACATCGCCAGGCCCAGGATCCAGCTGCTATCGCTGTTATCGCTCAAACCGCTCTGGGGCACGCGCGATCAATCCGAAGAGCCAGACGATGAACTAAAGCCGTTCTTCTGGGGCTATGACATCACGGGTAATCGAATGAGTGGGCTTGACGAGGCGCTTGATGAGATCGATGGACCCGGGCCGGCCACTGAGGTAGATCTATTCCTGTTTGGTGATAAACACCTGATCGCGGTGGAAGCAAAGCACACAACCGGTTTTGGTCGCTGCGGGCGCTACCAGCAAAGCCGCTGCCCGGAGATCCACCCGGAGACGGCCGCAGGAGAGACCTGCCGGTATTGGGAAGAGGATCTGGCAAAATTTGTCGGGGCGATCAAGGTCGGTTCAAGACCGGAGGTTGGATCGAAAGCACCGTTGTGTTCCCGGCATTATCAGCTCGGCCGCACCATGTTGCTTGGCATGCGCCTGGCGGCTCAGCACGAGCGGATTTTTTCGCTATGGGCATTTGTTTCGAAAGAAGGCTGGAGATCGCTCGAGCTTGACTGGCTTGATTTCGCGGGTCGTGTGCTAGATTCCAACATCTGGCGGAGGATGAGGGTCATCTCCTGGGCTGCCCTTACGGAGTAGAGCCCGGGCAATTACTCACCAGATTCCTTGTCTGATGATGAGGAACGCCTAACTCTAAATCATGAAAGCCGTCACACTGACCACCACGAACAGGCTGCTCATGATCAATTGACGCACACCGATGCGTGTCGGCTTGACCCCGACGGCTGGCTGCAAAATGGCGTCTGTAGCATCGATGAGCATGACCGCAAAAGCAAGGGCGACCAGCAGCGGGATCTGGCCTCTCAAGTAGAAGAAGATGGCGAGCGCCAGGTTGAAGACGTGATACGCGAGCGTCCTCAAGCCGGCGAACAGGCGGGCTCCGATGCTGCCGGCTTGCGATTGCTTGCGCTGGGCAAGGCGCAAATACACCAACACGATCGAGGCTGCGGATTGAAGCCAGGTCAACCCCCACAAGATCCATGCCAGAGTGTTATCCGAGCCACCGTTTACCCAGTATGCTGCCGGCGCGGCAAGTGCCAAAACACCGGCTCCCACAATCTCAATCCCGCGCTGTCCGCGCTCGGTACGACGACTCACCAACCATAAATGCCATCCGAACACCGGCACACCGGGAACGACCAGATACAGAAGCACGGTATGCCCATGCGCAAGCAAAGTAACGAATCCTGCCAACGCGATCACCCCGTAGAGCGCCCCCCAGATCAGCGCCGGAGCGCGGTCGGATTCCGGCCGGCGACCGCTGTAAGTCTTCACGAGCAGCGTCAATGGCTGACGAAAAAGAAATGCGGCTAACATCGCCAGGACGAGCCAGATCAAGTCGAGCGAGAATGTTTTAGCAGCTGCCGCTCCAATGAGCAGCGGCCCGATCCACCAGATCCACGAGCCGTGTTCAGTGGGTATAGCATAGCGCCTTTTCAGGATCTTATTCGCGAACTCGATCTCCGACGACATTCCCCAAACCTCCACTGCATTTATCGACAGGATGCATCGATCATAAAACAGCTGGATGAACCCCAGATTAACAGCTCCTTGATCCTCCATTCATGTCAAATGCCCGATACCGATAATTTTCGAACTCACAACTTGATAAACCAAGATGTCGATCATTTCGAAATCGATTCTTGACACATAGAACGATTGTGCTATACTGGAATCGCACAATTGTTCTATTGGGACCAGAGTTCAAATCATAAGCTTTAGATCAGTGAGGTGAGCTGTTATGGAAGAAGAGCGCAAGCAGGTGCTTGAAAAGGCATTAAAAGATATTAAAAAGCGTTTCGGAGAAGGCGCGGTCATGCGCCTGGGAGAGTCACAAAATCTAGCCGTAGAAGTGGTCCCGACCGGGTCACTAACGCTGGACCTCGCGCTGGGAGTAGGGGGCATACCGCGCGGACGCGTGACCGAGATCTACGGACCGGAAGCCTCCGGAAAGACGACGCTCTGTCAGCACATCGCTGCCGAAACACAGCGCTTAGGCGGGGTGTGCGCATTCATCGATATGGAGCACGCACTCGATCCGGCGTACGCAGCTCGCTGCGGGGTCAATGTTGATGACCTCTACATCTCCCAGCCGGATACCGGCGAGCAGGCGCTCGAGATCACCGAAACACTGGTGCGCAGCGGCGCGGTGGACGTGGTCGTGATCGATAGTGTGGCTGCGTTGGTGCCGCGCGCCGAGATCGAGGGCGAGATGGGCGACGCGCCGATGGGTATGCAGGCGCGTTTGATGAGCCAGGCGATGCGCAAATTAAGCGGCGCAATTAAACAGACCAACACGGCGGTGATCTTCACCAATCAGCTGCGTATGAAGATTGGCGTGATGTTCGGAAGCCCGGAGACCACGACCGGCGGTCGCGCTTTGAAATTCTATGCTTCCATCCGCCTGGACATGCGGCGCATCGAAAGCATCAAGGTCGGGCAGGAAATCATCGGTAACCGCGTGCGCGTGCGCGTAGTTAAAAATAAAGTAGCCCCGCCATTCAAGGTCGCTGAATTCGACATCACCTACAACCAGGGCATCTCCAAGGTGGGCGATATCCTCGACCTGGGTGTGGACCTGGATCTGATCGACAAGCGTGGCTCCTATTACTATTATGATGAGAACTTGCTGGGGCAGGGTCGTGAGAACGCGAAGAATTACCTATCAGAGAATCCGGAGGTCGCCATTGAGCTAGAGGCACTAATCCGCGAATCAGCCGGCTTGCATAGTGATGTCCGTTCTGAAGAGTTGATCGAAGAGCGGGTCAGCGAAGAGGATGAGGAGTTCGTCGAGGAGCAGATCGACTAGCACAGATCCACTTTGCGCAGACAATTTTTTATGACAAGAGACCTTTCATCGCTTGATGGGTCTCTTCTATTTTAGAAACGTGCGCTCGCGTCTATAATCCAGGCATGTCAGCCAGAATTGCGATTTTGATGATCATGACCGCTCTCGTGCTGATCGTTGCAGGATGTAGGTCCGAAGAAACCTTCGAGCCGACCGCGATCGTTGAACCTGGGCGACCATCGAGCACGCCGGTCCTCGCCCCACCTACGTCGACGCCCCAACCCGGTGCTACGGCGACTGTGCCGGCGGATGACTGTCTTAACGATGCGGTCTTCGTCGAGGACGTGACCATCCCGGATTTCTCACTCGTTGAACCGGGAGAATCGCTTGACAAACGCTGGCTGGTAGAGAACAGTGGGACCTGCGATTGGACCGCCGGCTACAAACTGGTCCGTCTGGGAGCCGATGATTTTACCGGACCGACGGAAATGGCGCTCTTCCCGGCTGCGGCGGGCAGTTCCGCAGAAATACGTGTTGAGTTGACTGCGCCGGAAGAACCGGGGGAGTACATCAGCCGCTGGCAGGCCTACTCCGATGAGGGCGTCCCCTTCGGACAGGAGATCTACCTGCTCGTCATGGTTCCCACCCCGACGCCGGAGCCTACCCCGACTGATAGGCCGTGATTTTCAACCTGTCTAACCTTGCTTAATCTTCAACATCTAAGCTATAGACTTGATAGGAATCGTCGGAAAAGAGCAATTCCGAGAACTGTGGACAAACCAGGCCGTGTTGGTCAGGTCCCAGGACTACGTGGTTGATCGATCCAGTTGAGACTGCCCGGTCGATTTGAGTGCAGTGGCTTTGTTTGAGCGTATCACGATAGAAATTTTGAGCAATCTTCAGCCGGTTTTGCCATTCGATCACTTCAGTATCCACATAAGGGATAGACTTGAAATCCGCCAGGATTGGGGCACCAGTTGCCAGGCGGAAATCTTGCTGCTTTGGCGGTGTGAAGAAACGATCCCCGTTCGCATGATTTGCCTCGATGTATTCAAACATCGGTCGGGCTGTGTCCAGGCGCTTTCCCCTGAGATCATATAGATAGCTTGCCACTCCGAGCGCAGCTAGCAGGATGACGAGCATCCCGGATATGCCCAGCACTGGTCGACGGTTGGTTTCCTTGAAGATGGCACCCTGTCTGAATATATAATTCGCGAGGTAGCCGATCAGGAGTGTGCTCGCCAGCGGGACGATAAGGGCCGAAGGACGCCAGGGGAAGAGCAGTGCCAGCCGATGGTTCCCCGATTCGACCTGAATGAGTGTGAGCAAAAGCACTGCGAACGCGATCACGCCCATGATGATCACGATCGGCCGCTTGCGATACACGAAGATGGCGATCAGGACCAAAGCTGACTGGAACAAGACGGGGAGGTTGAGCCATTCTTCCAGGAGGACATGATTTGGTATGCGCTCCTCGACGAGAATCTGCGAGGCGAGTTCTGTCAGGCGCTCGGTTGTTGGCTGGAAATTGGACCACGTGTACCAAAGGATCGGGCTGACCAGGACCAACGCCAGCAGAGCAATCTTCACCGGTTCGCGGATAGATCGCTCATTGATGGATGAGACGAGCATGAACCCCGCAATCAACAGCGCCGCGCTGAGCAGATAGGTAGGATGGATTGTCGCCGCCAGCACCACGGCCAGGATCGCGAGCAGCCTCCTTCCGCGGATGAACAAGAGCATCCCCAGCAGCAGCAGCACACCGAAGCTGCTGGGCTGGAAGACAGTGCCAAGCAGCCGCTGACCGGCAAAGCCTCCTTCCAGTATGAAGCGCCACTCCTGCCCGAGCAATCTGGAGAGCCCATAACGGAATGCGAATGAGTGCACCGCGATCAGGGCAACGAGAACTACCCAACGCTGGAGGAGATCCCAATCAGCCTGCAGTGTTTCAAGCAGCAAGCCCCAGATACTGTAGAGATACACAGCGAGCAAGACCAGGTAGTAAATATGAAAGAGGAACGGAAGCTTCAGCATGAAGGTCAGCTGCACTAAGGTCGAAAAAACTGGCGTGGGATCTACCGTGTTCGCCAGCCAATCTAGTTCAAGTGAACCTACCCCTGCCGCAGCGGCTCCGTGCAACATATATTGGTTTTGATTCGAGGTGTACAGCGGTGCTTGACTGTAAGCCAGTGCGAACAAAATGACCACCACCAGGGTGATCCACATGGAATCCCAGGGCCATATGCTGCGGTCAGTTTTGTTTGGCTTTGGGTTCGTCATCATCGTGTGTGTTTGATGAAAACAAGGGTGGGACTGCGCAAGTCAGTCCACACCCTAGCTCACTAATTTGTCGTATGCGCCTGGATGAACGCATGGAAGTGGGCTACGTTCCCTCTTCCCAGGAGGCCAGATAGGTTTCTTGTTCCTCGGTCAGCGTATCGATCTCGACGTCCATCTCCTCAAGCTTCATACGCGCGATCTCGCGATCGATGTCCTCGGGGATCGTGTAAACCTTGTTCTCGAGTTCTTCAGCGTGCTTGATCAGATACTCGAGCGAAAGTGCTTGATTAGCGAACGACATGTCCATCACACTTGCCGGGTGCCCTTCGGCTGATGCCAGGTTGATCAGGCGGCCCTCCCCGAGCAGGTTGATGCTGCGACCATCCGCAAGAACGTACTGATCGATGAATTCGCGTGGTTTGCGCTTTTCAACTGCCATTGCTTCCAATGAAGGGATGTTGATCTCGACATTAAAGTGGCCAGAGTTGGAGACGATCGCCCCGTCCTTCATACGCTCAAAGTGATGTTCGTCGATGACCTTGATATCACCGGTGAGCGTGCAGAATATATCTCCAATGCTGGCGGCTTCATTCATCGGCATCACCCGGAAACCATCCATTACGGCCTCCAGCGCCGCCAGTGGCTCGATCTCCGTCACGATCACGTTGGCACCCATCCCGCGGGCACGCATCGCCAGGCCGCGTCCGCACCAGCCATAACCCGCGACCACGAATGTCTTGCCTGCAAGCAGGATATTGGTTGCCCGGACAATGCCGTCGATCGTTGATTGCCCTGTACCGTAACGGTTATCGAAAAAGTGTTTGGTCATCGCGTCGTTAACGGCAACAATCGGGTAAGCCAACGCCCCGTTGTTGGCCATGGCGCGCAGACGAATGACGCCGGTGGTCGTCTCCTCCGTGCCCCCGCGCACATTTCCTAGAAGCTCGCGTCGTCCTTTGTGCAGCGTGCTGACCAGATCCGCACCGTCGTCCATCGTGAAGTTCGGTTCGATATCGAGCGCAGCATGGATGTGCTTGTAATAGGTTTCGTTGTCCTCGCCCTTGATAGCATAGACCGGGATTTCATCATGGCTGACAAGCGAGGCCGCAACGTCATCCTGAGTGGAAAGTGGGTTGGAGGCAGCCAGGACCACATCCGCGCCTCCCGACTGCAGCGTCCGCATAAGGTTAGCTGTTTCTGTCGTCACATGGAGGCACGCGGAAACCTTCGTGTCCTTTAAGGGCTGCTCCTTAGAAAACCTTTCCTGAATATGCCGCAGCACAGGCATTTCCTGCTCTGCCCATTGGATCCGGCGACGTCCACCTTCCGCCAGCGAGGGGTCTTTTACATCAAATTCAACCGTCATTGATCTCTCCGTTCGTGATTGATTTCGTCCTTGCTAAGGTTACCAGGCATAGGCTTCGGGAGCTGCACCCCCGGGGCCGGGCCACAATTCGTCAACTTTTTCCAGTGCGTCCTCGTCAAATTTAATCTCGAGGGCATGCCTACTTCCGGTGAGTTGTTCCATCGTGCGAGGACCGATGATGGGAGCCGTCACCGCTGGCTGATGGATGAGCCAGGCCAGGGCAACATCTGCGGGCGCCTCGCCCAACTCGCGGCATAGATCTTCATAAGCCCTCAACTTTGCTTCGTGCTCATCGAACTCTTTCTGTAAGTTTTCATCCGCTCGCCTGCCTGATTTTGCTTTCTCGACTGCTCCGGCGAGTAAGCCGCGATTCAGGGGGCTCCAGGGGATCAATCCAAGCCCGTAAGCTTCACAAGCAGGGATGACTTCCAACTCGACTGTGCGTTCCATCAAATTGTAGTAGCTCTGCTCTGAAACGAGCCCCATGAAATTGCGCGCCTTCGCTTCGGCTTGCGCCTGCGCGATATGCCAACCAGCGAAGTTACTGCTGCCGACGTAAAGCACCTTGCCTTCACGGACCAGCTGCTCCATAGCCTGCCAGATTTCTTCCCAGGGCGTTTCGCGATCGATGTGGTGCATCTGGTATAGATCGATATGGTCCGTCTGTAAACGACGCAGGCTTGCCTCGCATGCTCTGCGGATATGATATGCCGACAGTCGCCTTTCATTGGGGCCATCGCCCATGCGCCCGTAAACTTTGGTGGCGAGAACGATCTTCTCGCACGACCTCCACCTTGGGCCAGCCAGCGGCCAACAATTTGCTCCGTCACACCTTCCCCGGTCTTCCAGCCATAGACATTGGCAGTGTCGAAAAAGTTGATGCCCATTTCAAGGGCATGATCCATGATCTCGTAACTAGTTGGCTCGTCAGTTTGTGGACCGAAGTTCATCGTACCCAGGCAAAGCCGGCTGACTTTCAAACCTGTACGACCGAGGTTGGTGTATTCCATGAAGGAGATCTCCTTTAGAGTCTGGCCACACCTGTTGCATGGCTGGACCGCGCCAAGATTACATTCTATCGCTAAAAGCGTTTTCCGTAACCCTCGAAGTACTCGCAATGCGGGCGGAATCCAATGCGCTCATATGCTTTTACTGCGGGGTTGTTCGATTGAGAGACATTCAGAACGATCGTCTTGATCCCCTCTGCAAGCAAGTCGATAACAACTGATCCGGTTGTCGCTGAAGCGAGCCCGTTGCCGCGGTATGCCGGGTGGGTAAAAACATTGCCGATCGCAGCGAGTCTAAACCGGAGTGAGCGCACATGCGTTCCGGAGATCGCGATCAGATCATCTTGATCATAAACCCCGTAGAATATCCCCGTTTGAAGCTGAATGGGGGCGAACGCGTCAGGCGCATCCGAGTGGTTTCCGAATAGTCTTTGAATTTCACCCAGATGTGCCTCATCCATGCGATGGATTTGATGGTCGAGTTGACCGGAAAAACTTCTCGATCCCGCATAGTTCATGCGCCACATGACGTCGATCGAATGCGGCTGGAGCAGAGCGTTGACGAGTCCGACATGTTCGGGGCGACAGGAAAATTGATACGTGCCGGCAGGAATGTCCTCGAGTAAATCGGAAAGTTCACCGGCATCACCCTGCATGAACAAAACCGGCGGCTCCAGGCCGCGGTAGATCAACAGAAGCGAGCTCCCTCTGATGGACCATGAGCAAAACTCCTGATGTTCAGGTTCGAGGTCGGCGAGGGCATACGCCGACCAGATAGGGTCAAGCGCGAGTACATCCTCTACTGAAAAGTGGTTTACCTTCATGAGTGCGGAAGCTTGTCCAGCGCACCTTCGTCGTCGAATTGCTCGCGAAAGCGCTGAATGAATGTGGGCCACTCGAAACTGTGTGCCTGTGGTCCCTCAGCCTCCAGGCAGAATGTTGCTGCTACTGTGCCCATCTCAGCGCATACAGTGAGTGGGAGGGCGTGAGCGTAGCCCTTTAGAAATCCGCCGCGGAAGGAATCACCGACGCCGGTTGGGTCTACGATCTGATTAGTTGTAACGGCCGGGACTCGAGTGGTTCCATCTCGCGTGACCAAATCGGTTCCCAGTTCACCTCTGGTGATGACGATGAAGTCAACAAAATTTAAAAGCGATTGAGCATCATCTCCGGTTTTTTCGCTGATCAAGCCAAACTCGTAGTCATTGCAGAACAAAGCTTTCGCGGTGGATATGCCCGTTCTGAGGTCCTCGCCCGACAATCGAACAGTTTGCTGACTGGGGTCGAAGAAATACTCGATGCCCAATTCAGCGCATTCGGTGCAGTAGGCGATCATCGCGCCCGGTTCGTTTGGTGAGATCACAGCCAGGTCCGGTTTGTTTGCCAGCTGTTTGAAGCTCAAGTCTCTTGCCCGCTCCATCGCGCCGGGATAGAAGCTTGCGATTTGCGCATTGCTCAAATCGGTGTTGACGAAGAACGAAGCCGTGAAAAGTTCCGGGATTGTTTTCAAAAGGCTGGTGTCAACACCGCGCTCTGTGAGCCAGGCGGCATGTTCGCTGTAGTCAGGGCCCACGGTCGCCATAACTTTCGGGTTTTCGCCCAGCAGCGCCAGTGTGTAGGCAATGTTGGCGGCGACCCCGCCCGGGAATCGTGTGAGGCGCTCAACCAGGAACGAGAGGCTGATGCGATCAATCTGATCGGGCAGGATATGTTCCTGAAAGTGACCGGGAAAAGTCATCAAGTAATCAAATGCGATGGAGCCGGTGATGACGATGTTCATCTTGAGTTGTCCTTTGTTTGCAGAGCGTCCTGGATGCTCTCAGTAAATGGGGGGCGCAGGACGCCACGCTCTGTGATGAAAGCGGTAACCAACCTGTGGGGGGTGATATCGAACGCCGGATTGCGGGCGGTGCTTCCCGCAGGCGCGATCGGCTTTCCACGATGGCTCAAACCAAGAACCTCTTCCGGGTCGCGCTCTTCGATCGGGATCACCTCCCCGGACGGCGATGCGAGGTCAAATGTCGACGTCGGCGCTACACAGTAGAAAGGGACCTGATTGTCATAAGCTGCTAACGCGAGCATATAGGTGCCTATCTTGTTGGCCACATCACCATTCGCGGCGACACGGTCAGCGCCGACGAGCACCGCATCGACCTCCCCCTGTGATAAAAAGAAGCCGGCGGCATTATCCGTGATGATGTCGTAACGGATGCCAGCTTGTTCAAGTTCCCACGCGGTCAACTTCGCCCCCTGCAGTCGCGGGCGGGTTTCATCAACGAGCACGTGTATTTGCTTCCCCTGCTGATGGGCGCTGCGCACAACCCCAAGCGCAGTGCCATGGTCGACGGTCGCCAATGCGCCCGTATTGCAGTGGTGGATAACTACGGCTGGATTCGGCAGCTCGGCTGCCCCATGTGACCCCATCGTCTCATTGATACGGGCATCCTCTTCGGCGATCGCCTCGGCCGCACCCAAGACCGCCGATCGCAGCGCCTCCACATCCTGCGTCTCAAGCTGACTGACTTCGTTGAGCACACGCTCGATAGCCCACTTCAGGTTCACCGCGGTGGGGCGAGCTCGTACGAGACGGGATGCGGCGTCTTCCAGGGCATGATGCAGTTCATCCACTGAGTTGGCACCGGACTTCACCGCAGCCAGTGCCAGGCCGTAAGCAGCGGTCGCGCCAATCGCCGGCGCCCCGCGCACTGCCATGGTCTTGATCGAATCAATGACCTCTTCAAGACTGCTCAACGTAAGCATCGAGAATTCGTGAGGAAGCAGTCGCTGGTCGATCATCTTAATGGCGGGACCGGAAGGATCCCAACTTACCGTTGGCATTGTGCCCTCACAACAAAAGGCGCCCTCTTGGGGAGAGCGCGGCGTCATGGTAGCTTGAGTCTAGCATGATGCGGAGGGGTCGGCAAGATTGACCGGTAGCGCCCACTCCTTTATGATGGCGGGCATGAACCGGCGCACTTGGATGATTGCAATGGTGGGTGCCTTAAGCGTGCTAGCCGCACTCGCCTGTTCACTCCCATCCAGCTTACCCTTCATAGCGACCCCGACCCCGTCGCCCACCGCGACTTCAACGGCAACACCGACGTCCACACCGACACCCACGCCGACACCCACGCCAACCCCGTCTCCATTGGATCGGCTTGAAGAGGCGGGCGAGCAGTATCTTTATGGCGATTGGGAGCGCGCCCTCAACACCTTCAGGGAAATCGCCGCGCTTAGCGCGGATCCTGAGATCCTGGCCAGCGCCAATCTTGGCGCGGGGAAATCACTGTTCGCGTTGGGACGCTATGACGAACTGCATGATCAGATGGACTCTTTGATCACCAGTGCGACGAACGCTGATACCGTCGCCCAGGCGCTGCTGCTTAAAGCGTGGGCCTATGAGGCTATCGACGATGACTTTTCGGCGGCGGAAGCTTATGGACGAGTGCTGGAAAGCGGCATCCAACCGCTGCGTGGATATGTACTGGATTGGCGCGGCGACGCGCTCTGGGATCTCGGGGAGTACGAACAAGCCAGCCAGGCGTATCAACAGGCATTATTTACAGAACCAACCTCGGGATATGTTCAAGTTGAAATTAAACTGGCGGGCACACTGGAGGACCGCGCTGACTTCGAAGGCGCTTTTGAAATTTACCAATCGATTTACGATGCAACCGATGAAGGGTATCTGAAGGCTTTCTTAGACCGCGTGATGGGCCAGGTGCTGATCCGTCTGGGCAGAACGGAAGAGGCTCACGCGCGCTACCTCGATGCGGTAGAAAATTACCCACAGTTCTCAGACTCATATCTCGCACTGGTCGAGCTTGTGAATGCGGGGGTGACGGTCAGTGAACTGGATCGGGCGCTGGTGGACTTTTATGCCGGACAGTATTCTCTTGCGCTCGTCGCCTTTAATCGCTTTGAAACGCTTAATCCAGAGGAGGGCAGGGGGCAGCTCCATTACTTCAGAGGGTTGACGCTGCGGGCCTTGGGCGAATACGAATTGGCGATACAGGAGTGGGATCGCTTGATCGCGGGATACCCTGACAATTCATTCGCCGCCGATGCATGGGATGAACAGGTCACAACGTTCTGGGCTTATCTCGATCAATACGGGCAGGCCGTCGATCTATCTGAACAATTTGCCGTCGCGTATCCGGAGAGCCCACGTGCGGCAGTATTCCTCTTCGATGCGGGTCGCATCGCTGAACGCGATGGTGATCTCGAGCGCGCCGCGCAGCTGTTCAGACGGGCGGCCAGTCAATATCCAGAGACCGAAATTGCTTTCCGTTCACAGTTCCTAGCGGGCGTGACGTTGTACCGGCTGAACCAAATGGCTGAGGCGCAGACGGCTTTCCTGGCTGCCGTTGAGATCGCTCGCAATGGGGGTGACCGTGCCTCAGCGCAGCTGTGGGTTGGGAAAACACGGCAGGAACTCGGCGAACATGATGGCGCCCAGCAAGCCTATCGTGCCGCCGCCCTGGAAGATCCCAATGGCTATTATGGTTTACGTGCCCAGGAGCGGCTGTTCGGCGATGCGCCATTCAGAACCGACCAAAGCCCGATCTTTCCAGATCAAGCAGAACTCGATCTTGCCCGTGAGGACGCGGCAGATTTCCTGCGGGCGCGGTTCCCGTTGTCAGAAGGCGAGGGCTATCCTGGTTTGAGCGCTTCGCTTCGAGCGGAGCCTGCATTCCAACGTGCCGAGCTGTTCTGGACACTTGGTCGATTCGCCGATGCCAAGACGGAGTTCGAGACGCTACGGTCTAAATATGCCTCTGATGTACATCGAAGCTTCCTATTAATGGAAGAGATGCTGGCGAAGGGGCTATATCAGCCGGCTATTTACACAGCGCTCGACCTTATCGAGATGAGCGGCTATTCGAGCACAACCGCATTTGAGGCGCCCAGATATTTCAATTACGTTCGCTTTGGCCCGTATTTTGGGGACCTGATCTTCAGCGCAGCCGAAACCCGGAATCTCGATGGGCTCTTTGTGCTCTCGCTCGTCCGACAGGAGAGTTTGTTCGAGAGCTTTGCCACTTCCTACGCTGCCGCGCAAGGATTAATGCAGATCATACCGACCACGGCTGCCGAGATTGTCGCCAAAGAAAGCTGGCCACCAGACTTCACCAACGATGATCTCTACCGGCCGATCGTGAGTGTCCGCCTGGGGGTCCGCTATCTCGCTGACCAGCGGGACCTCTTCGAAGGCGATTTATACGGCGCATTGGCTGCTTACAACGCCGGCCCGGGTAATGCGCTCGCGTGGAAACGCTTATCCGGTGATGACCAGGACCTCTTTCTGGAGGTCATCCGCCTGGGCCAACCGCGCGATTACATCCGCGTGATATATTGGGCCCACTCGCATTATGAACGCCTGTATATTAGACCAGAAGGAGATTGATAACCTGCAGTCCCCCGATTTCCCTTCATTTAATTAACACGATAACAGAGTAAGCCTGAGATCAAACGTATAGATCGCTTCGAACATTTCAGTATGTGTAGACAGAAGGCTATAAGCATGATATGATACGGGGTTGCAGTCGGTTTTCTTAGGGGGCGTTTGAGGGCGTGCAGCCGCGGTGAGGTGGATTTTAGGTCGCGCAGCGGGGACAGGTCAACTAATGGACCAATCAGTTCCCGCATTTTATGTATCCCGTACCGACTGAAGTTTAGGCTTTTAACTCGCACAGGAGTAACTGCATGGCGTCTATCCAGGGTCAGAAGTTGTATTCACGCATTCCGGAAGTTTTCAGCCTGCCGAACCTGATTGATGTGCAGCTCGAGTCTTTCGAGTGGCTGCAGGTCGATGGTCTCGCCGAACTGTTTAACGAGATCTCGCCGATCATCTCATACAACGGGGGTATGAAGTTATTCTTCCCTGGCGACACACCGGAGAGCAAGGAATTCAACCTCAAGTACTGGTTTCAGGATCCAAAGCATGATCTGGAGGAGTGCGTCGAGCGAGATTTGACGTATGCTGCTCCATTATATGTTTCCGTACTTCTGGCTGGCTCGGAGGTCCCTGAGCCAATCAAACAGGACATTTTCCTGGGTGATTTCCCGGTCATGACGGACAAGGGCACGTTCATTATTAACGGCACCGAACGTGTCGTCGTATCTCAGCTTATCCGCTCACCAGGCGTGTATTTCGAATCCAACGAGGACCGAACGGTGGGGCGCAGGCTTGCTTCTGCAAAACTGATCCCCGATCGCGGTGCCTGGATGGAGTTTGAGACCCGCAAGAGTGATTACCTGACGCTCAAATTTAACCGCAAGCGAACGATCCCCGTGACGATTTTGCTGCGTGCACTCGTTGCCGTCGATGACGGGCTGGACAACTCGCCGCTCAAGGAAGGTTCCGATGAGGAGCTTCTTGAGCTGTTTACTGAGGCTGACATCAACGAGGATCACCCTTATATCGAGACCACGATCCGGCAGGAACCAACCTGGGAAGTGCCAGAGGGGCGCACGCTTGCAGAAGAAGCGTTGATTGAGTTCTACCGCCGCATGCGCCCGGGCGATCCCGCTACGCTGGATAACGCTCGTGAGTACTTGCAGGATCAACTTTTCGATCAGCGACGCTATGACCTCGAGCGGGTGGGGCGCTATAAGCTCAACCAGAAGCTCGATCTTCATAGCCAGATCCCGCTCCAGCACCGGCGTGTGTCAAAGTGGGACCTGGTCAAGTTGGTCGAACGTCTGATCCTTATCAATAACAACATGGCCGAACCGGATGACATCGACCATCTCGGCAACCGGCGGGTTAAAACTGTCGGTGAGCTCATCCAGGGCAAACTGCGGGTGGGTCTCCGCCGTATGGAACGGGTGATCCTGGAGCGTATGTCGATCCGTGATCAGGACCAGATTTCACCTGTTTCGCTGATCAACATCCGTCCGGTCGTGGCCTCCTTGAGGGAGTTCTTCGGCTCGAGCCAGCTCTCACAGTTCATGGATCAGACCAACCCCCTCGCTGAACTGCGTCACAAACGTACGCTTTCGGCGCTTGGACCAGGAGGTCTGCGCCGTGAACGCGCCGGCTTCGACGTGCGTGATGTCCATCACTCCCACTATGGCCGCATCTGCCCGATCGAGACACCTGAGGGCCCGAACATCGGCCTGATCGGTCGTCTGGCGTCCTACGCCCGGGTAAACAGTTTCGGTTTCATCGAGACGCCTTACCGCAAGGTCGTGCGTGAAATGGAAGCCGATGACAAACGCCTTGTCGGACGTAAAGCACGCGGCGACATCCTGTCGGTGAGCGGCAAGAAGACGATCGTAAAAGATGGCGAAGAGATCAGCGAGGGGATGATCAGCGATCTCAAGAAATTGGATGGTCCCGTCCCAATCGTGCCGTTCGTATCCGATGAAATAACCTACCTGACCGCTGACGACGAGGATCGCTACGTGATCGCGCAGGCGAACGCGCCGCTCAACGATGATTATGAGTTCGTGCGAGTGCGTGCTTCCTGCCGTCACCACGGCGAGTTCGAGTTCTATCGACCCGAACGTATCGACTATATGGACGTCGCGCCCCGCCAGATCGTTGGCGTCAGCGCGGCGCTGATCCCGTTCCTCGAGCATGACGATGCCAACCGAGCCTTGATGGGCTCGAACATGCAGACCCAGGCTGTGCCACTGATTCGCCCCGAAGTGCCGATTGTCTCGACCGGCATGGAAAGGTTTGCTGCGATCGACTCCGGTCAGGTGATCCTGTCGGACGTTGATGGTGAGGTTGAATCGGTGACCGGTAGCCAGGTCGTCGTGCGGGCGGGCAAGAACGCCCGCACATATAAGCTGCGTAAATACAACCGCTCCAATCAGAGCACTTGTATCGACCAGCGCCCGGCAGTCATCAAAGGCCAACGCGTCAAGAAGGGTGATGTCATCGCCGATTCATCCTCGACCGATGGCGGTGAACTGGCGCTTGGTCAGAACGTGCTCTGTGCCTTCTTATCCTGGGAGGGTGGTGACTTCGAGGACGCGATCCTGATCTCGGAGCGGCTCGTTCAAGAAGACATCTATACCTCGGTGCACATCGAGAAGCACGAGGTTGAGGCACGTGATACGAAGCTGGGTCCCGAAGAGATTACTTACGACATCCCCAACGTCGGTGATGACGCGCTGCGTGATCTAAATGAAGATGGCGTCATTCGCGTCGGTGCGGAGGTCGGCCCGAACGATATTCTGGTGGGTAAGATCACACCCAAGGGCGAGAAGGAGCTCACTCCGGAAGAGAAACTGCTGCGGGCGATCTTCGGTGAGAAGGCGCGTGAGGTCAAGGATACCTCGCTGCGCATGCCCCATGGCGAGCGTGGCAAGGTTGTTGAGGTTAAGGTTTTCACAAGGGAAGAGCACCGCGATCTCCCTGCTGGTGTTGAGAAGATGGTGCGGGTGTCCGTCGCACAGAAACGCAAGGCTACGGAAGGCGATAAGATGGCCGGCCGCCACGGTAACAAGGGCGTGATTTCGAAGGTCGTGCCCGTCGCCGATATGCCCTACCTGGATGACGGTACCCCGATCGATCTGATCATGAACCCGCTGGGTGTACCCGGCCGTATGAATATCGGCCAGATCCTCGAAGCTCACCTTGGCTGGGCAGCCGATAAGCTTGGTTTCCGAGCCTTGACGCCGGCATTCGACGGCGCACAGGAGGAAGAAATCGAGGCCGAACTGGCACGAGCCTGGCTGATTGATCGAGCGTGGAAGGAGCTCGGCGACCGGGCCTGGGAGTGGATCAAAGATTCAGGCTACTACGAAGAAGACGCATTTGAAGATGATGACGAGGTCCGCCGACTGTATCTCGAAGAGTGGCTCGATGGCCGTACGTACGACCTCGATCTGATCGCGACCGATATGCTGTATGCTCGCCGCTCAGGTTTGCGCGAATGGCTGACGGAACTCGAATACGATGCGGACCTGATCCTGACGTTTGAGGAGACTGAGCGGGGTTCGGAAGAGCGTTCGGAACACAACCAGGCAGCGATCGAAACCTGCCTGCGTGTTTGGTGTGAAACCCACGATCGCAAGACGGGCAACATTACCAACCTCGAGACGCTGCGTGACTTTGCGGAAGATTTGATGAAAGAGATCGGGGAGCCGCTTCCGCTGCTCGGCAAGCAGTCCCTGTACGACGGAAAGGCAGGTCTGGCATATGACCAGCCTGTGACAGTCGGTAAGCTCACGATGATGAAACTGCACCACCTCGTCGAGGACAAGGTGCACGCTCGCTCGACGGGTCCCTACTCGTTGGTCACCCAGCAGCCGCTGGGTGGTAAGGCGCAGTTCGGTGGTCAGCGCTTCGGTGAGATGG
>CBFDDM010000036.1:0-28093 GCA_965603565.1 uncultured Anaerolineales bacterium
TGCACGTCGACCTCTCCAGCTCTGGGTCGGCTTTGACCCGACGGAGGAGCCTGTGCTCGAAAAAGATGACGCCAGTGACGACAAGCGGTGTCATAAGGTAGAGTATGATCCCGATCATCAATTATCAGCCTCCGGTGCCGGCGCAAGCCGGCAAGTGCTGGGTCATGGCACGCCATGCGTCCTCGCGACACCATGCCACCCGGTGCCTTAGTGACTGAGTGCCTAAGTGTCTTTCAGATCTTGATCCCCAATCCCGTCCCTCTAATCCCATCCCCCATACCAATACGCACAATATGTCTCTTCTCCATCCGGCCCCACAGCCACGCGCCGGTAGTCATCATTCTTGCCAACCTCGTAGCGATCCAGCAGGTCAAGACCGTGCAGCGACTCTAGAGCCTGCCGCCGGCTGACGGTGAAGCTCTGCCAGCTGCGCTCCTCTTCTTGTTCCTGCAATTGGTCCAATCGGCAGGCGAGCTGCGGCAGGAGTTCATCCTGGATATCTTCTGGTGCCTGCGGGGCGAAATCCGCCAGCGGCGGTGCTGCATCTGTGGATAGTGAGATCAGGTAGGGCACATCGATCCCTTCACCCGCCCAGTAGCGTGTGATATTGCGCCCGACGATGAAGGCGTCGAGGTTCAGCAGCCCCATTGTGACGATGAAGCCGAGGCCGGCGAAGAACGCCGCCGGCGCGATCCGCCGCAGCCTGCGTGTAAACAGCAGTGCGACGAACGCTAGTAAAAGCGCACCCAGCCAGGGGATGAAGATGTGCGTGTAGGTGCGCAAGCGCGTGAAGCCGTAGGCGTTTTCATAGAGCAGCAGGCGCTGCAGCGCCGAGACAAGCATCACGCCCAGCATGGCCACAAGAAATGCACTCAGGATATTGAATCCGGCTGTTTCATATGGGCGCTCACGTTTCGAGTAGTAGCCCAGCAGCAGGATCATGCCCAGGCTTAGAAACGCCACCGTGACCAGCTCGCCGAAGCCGCGCCGGGCGTACTCGCTGTAGGTGTACCCGGCGGCGGTGATGTTGGCCTCGCCGCCGAAGAAGTAGCGGAACTGCACGATCACGAAGAGCAGGAAGAGCAGGTCCACCGCGCCGAGGATGATCGCAGATTCGGTGAAACCCAGAAAGGGTTTGATGAGCGGCTTGTCCTCCCCCTGGAGGCGGCGCTCACCGGGAGCGATCAGTGCGGCGACGAGCGCGCCCAGGCTGACCAGCGCCGCTGCGGCGGCGAAAAGGATGCGCCCGAAGGTCTCAACCAACCATTCGATGTTCAACCAAGCCAGCCACTGCTCAATCAGGTCGCCGAAGACCACATCGGCAGCAGCCAGCAGCGTGGTGAAGATCGCCAGCGCCGGGATCGCCAGCAGCAGGCCGCGCAGCACCGCCGACCCGCGGCCCTGCAGCTTACCTTCACCCACCGACTGACGCCAGGCTGCCGCCGAGGTCGCCCACGGGCGCAGCCAGGTCTCGATCGGCACCCAGACCATCGCTAATGTGAAATCGAGCCAGCCGAAGCGCAGCAGCGACCCCGCCCGGAACGTGCGGATCCACACGGCGAAGAGGATCAGCGTGCCGGCAGTGCCGAGGAATACCGTGAAAGGCTCGGCACGGAAAATTGTCATCCAGGCGAGAAATAAGATCGGCAGCGCCAGCAGAATTTCACCGCGGCTCGGCCGCACGTTTTCGAAATAGGTTGCCGCCAGAAGGCCCGCCAGGCTGAGCGTCGCCCAGAGCGGGAAGGAGATGCCCACCGGGTGGTCAAAAAACAGGATCTCCGCCGCCAGGCCCAGCGCTAGCGCGATGAGCGTGATCGGCACGACGTGCTGAGGCTTGGTCCCCAGGGATGGTCCCGTGCTGTTCGGTTTGCTGTTTTCGGCTTCGGTCATCACTGCCTCCGTTGACTGGTCCGGCGAGAGGTGCGGGAGGTGAACGTCTGGACTGAGTCTACATCCGGGGCGCACCTCTCGCCGGGCGTTCACCCCACGATCATCGGTTAAAAAACCTCTCAAAGGCTATCGGGGGACTCTCGAGATAGTTTTTGAGAGGGATTATGAGAGCAAGGATCAGGGATTAGGGACTTGGGGCTGGGGTTTGGGGTTTTGGGGTCACTCAGGCACTATGGTTGAACATGTCATTGCAAGCAGCCGGAGGCGGCGTGGCAATCTCCCTCTTGGAACGGGGAGATCGCTTCGTCGCTATCGCTCCTCGCGAAGACGATTGCCTCATAGCGGCAGGGCCGTGTGCCCGCCCGTTGTAGCCGCAGGCTTTAGCCTGCGTGGGAAACAATCGCCGGGACGGATGAGCCATTGGAACTTCCGGACCAGGGCATATCCTGTGCACGGGCTGAAGCCCGTGGCTACATCCGAGGGTTTGCCGATCTTTTCGAAAGGGACGATGGAGATCGCGTCGTCGCTAATGCTCCTCGCGATGACATCATGGAAGGGCAACCAGATATCCGTTAATCATTGAAAAACGTACCCGGGTGCCTGATCCCCCATGCTCATGGATTCCGCCCGGTGATGCGCTCCGACCTACTCCACGCCACCGGTGCACGCTTCCAGATCAAGCAGCGCCTGCTTTACATTCGTCCAATTCAGGTCCTGCCGTCCGAAATAGACCTCGTCGATTGCTTCAAACAGGCAGCCTGGGCCGGCGTTGTAGTTCGCCAACGTGAAGCGCCACAGATCTGGATAGGAAGCCACATCGCCCGGCGCACTGCGGTAAGTCTGGCGCACGATCTCACCTGTCTGTGCGCAGTTCGCCAGCAGAAGGTCGCCGAACAAGTCCACGCTCTGCTCGGCTTCGTCGAGGTCGATCCCGTTCGGGCAGGTCGGGCAGCTCACATCAGCCTGGATCGCCAGGGCGCCGCGCAGCAGCGCCTGCTCCTCCTCGCCGATCTCGTGGTAGCTGTACTCGTAGTAATCCTCCGCCAGCACGACCGGGCATAATTGCTCGTAGAAGGAGAGGTTCCAGAGCAGCAGCGTATCGGTTCCTTCAGAATGCAGCCCTCCGAGGCCATATTCGGCCAGGTTGGGGAAGGTCCCGGGCCAGAACTGGCTCTCTTGCGCGAATATGCCCTTCAGCAGGCGAGCCGGCAAACCGGTATCCATGGCGACCTGGAAGATGCGCCGGTCGAAGCGGTCCTGCCATTCATAGACCGCCTCACGCGCTGCCCCCACCCCGCACTGGTTTGCAGTTCCGTCGGTGTTTAACCCATCCCATGGGCAATCTGGCGCTTCGGCGAAGCCCCAGCTGAGCAGCCGACCGGCGAGCAGATCGAGCGGCTGATCCGTGGCGAGCTCACCCGGCGTGTCCGGCGTCGTGAGCCAGGCATGCTCGGGGTCGACCGGTGGGAAGGATCCCCAGGTGAGCGAGCAAGCCGCCGTCGGCGGGCCGACCCACTGTGTACTGAACACCTCAATCTGCCAGACCTCTGAACCGGGGCGCGCTGGACAGGTGAGTCGCACCGGGCGGACGAGCGCGTGCATATCTTCGGCGAAGATGCCGTTCACGAAGTCGCGCACGACCTGCGCCTGCAGCTTGCGTTGGGCTTCGGTCACCCGGTCAAAGGGTTCACCCTCGAGACTGCTGATCCCAAATATCGCCTCGTCACCGCCCTTGCTCTTGAAGTGGTTGCCGACGATGTGGATCGTCATCCCATTCACATCGAACATGCCGTAAAGAGGTTCTCGACCCGGGCTGGCGCTATTCGAACCGAAGGCTGCCTCAACATCTGGACCACTTAGCTGGAAGCATTCCACCAGATCAACGCGGTCGCTATCCCACAGAAAACCCACTTCTATTCCACGCCCATCGCTGGTCTCAAAGGAGCAAGCTTCGTAATGCGTGCCCGCGCTGGCATTGACACGATCACCAAGCCCCTGCACCGTCAGGATCGCGGGGAGTTCTAGCTCAAGTTCAATAGCCAGTGACTGTTTTGAAAGTTGGATCTTGAGCGCTTCTGCGGTTGGGGTGCTGCTAGCGTCATCCTTTCCTCCCTTAGCGAGCTCGACAGCATCATCACCATTGAAGAAGTTCAAGTGAGAAGTCTGGTCTGCAACCGCCAAGATGGCAGCGCTTGCTCCGTCATCGGCAATTACATAGACATCGCCATCTGCAAGTGTCCCAGTTAGCGGTATTATCGTCGATGCTGAGGAACTCCCATTGAAATAGATCCGAAGAGCATACCCTTCTGTACCAAGATTCACCGCATGTCCTGTGGCATTGTAGATCTCAACAGCCTTGTTGAGGCTGCTTCCCTCGATGTATTCGGAAATAAACAGAGCGCCTACATCCGCGCACTCTGAGCTGTGGCTGCCCAAACTATCAAAGGTATTCTCGGGTAATCCCTCCCCACGGGTCACCCGCGCATACAGTCTCGAGGCGACGAATGCTGTTATTCTGAGTCGAGGTGAGACCCGAGCCCCACTCACTGCCTGGATCGTAGCCAATTTGGCCGATCACGTCGACAGGTGAGGGAACATTCAGCTCGAGATCGAATAAATTCTCTACGTTAAAGGTGGTGATTCTCTGGTCACCCTTGCCGCCCGACCTGTCGCTCGCTGGCAAGTTCGGCAGCTGATGGTACTTCACCTCAAAGTTGGCTGATTGAAGCTTATAGTTGCCAAATGTGTAGCCAACAACGCCAACAAGACTTCTGACGCGATCGCCAGACAGAACTACGATGGTACTATCTAAGGAGCTGTCATCCACAAGGATGCGTTCTGGGTTGTAATCAACCTCGTTTTCACCCAGGCTTCTTAGCAGAATCTGTTGGGTTTGAGGATAGAACCCGGACCCAGGCTTGGCGTCATCTTTAGCCAGCATGGCAAATTCACCAAACCTCGAAGTGGGTGCGATTACCGGCGCATTTTCAACGGATACAAGCATACCCTCCAAAGGCTCCCAGAAATCAATCCCCTCCTCGACGGATACATTGGGGAGGTCTTCGAGTTCGACTGGATCTGGAAGTGGATTGTCGTTGGATAGGACTTCAACCAAAGCGACGTCCTCAAGGCGTGTTAGCGACAGCGCATCTCCGAATTGACCCTCATCAACGATGGCGATGATACTGATAAAGTCACCTACATCGGGCCTTCGGCCCTCATCGGGATAGCCTCCACCTGAGACGAAAATGCCATCTTAGGTGGCAGGATCATCGTCACCTAGAGGATCCTGAAGCCAAAAATTAGCCCCATTGGCGGTGAACAAGGTTACAACGCCTGAGGTCTCAACGACCTGACCTGCGTAAGGTGAAAATTGATCGAAACCCTGGATCTCCATGATCGTGACGACCGGTGGTGGCGGGACGTATACGGAAATGTCATCATCATCTCGGGGTTCGATTTTGAAGTCACCGTAGCCGTAGAAAAGTGGACCTTACACGAAAATGAGTACATCACCATTGACTGGTGAGTACCCGTAGCTGCCCATATCATCAACTATGACACCACCACCGCCATCATCGACCAACCACTCACCGTGTCCAAGATCATCATCAGCTACGGGCACATCTTCAACACGTAGAAGTACACTTTCCCATTCTTCCTGGCTTACCTCGACAGTATCAATCACCTCTGCTGCCGGTAAGGGGTTGCCCGAAGATAATACGGTCACATTGCCGAATGCTATCTCAGTCAAGCCATAATATTCCGAGACTTGTCCTTCGACTTAGAGCTCGTCACCAACATTCACGAAACCGTTCGGCTTATATAAAACGAGGCCGCTCCATGGTCCTGTCCCGTCCTGAATAAACGTATATCTATTCCCTCCGTCATAGAAAAAGGCTGTCACAATCCCTTGCGTGATTACGGTCTGCCCTTCATATGGCGAATCACCACTAGAATCCGTCGTGTATTGGATATCGTAGATCGGAATGACCTCAGGATCAGCACTTGCCGACCCGATACCAACGAGCATCAAAACCAGGATGCCCAATACGGACGCCATCATCACCCGTCCACTTATGTTCCCTCCTCTGCAAGGTCCTATTCTCTGCCTTAAAGCACAAAACCGCGCGCGGCGCGGTTCAGAAATGAGTTAATTCCCCCTTAGAATTAACGCCCTGGATGAAACCTAACAACAGAAAACCATCTCGGCTGCGTTTCCCGCTCAACGCTGGCTGGCAACCTGCCAAGCGGTGTCCCTATCATCGCACTTTCTTGCGGTGAATACAAATCATGAACTTGGAAATTAGCCTACGAAACCCTGGCGGAACTCTTAAATAAAACTACCTGCGATTAAACGCCGGGGAGCCGGCCAAGGTCGACCGGCTCCCTCTCTCCCTCCGCCGGTCGCAGTGTACCTGCTAACGACGTGCTTTGGGCATCTACCAGCATACGTTCATTCCACCCGAAGCACAAGCGCCTTGTCAGGCTATTTTCCTACGTGGTATCATCGCAATCAGGGAGGTGAACGTCATGGCCAAGAAAAAAATGTCCAAGCGACAGTCACGCAAGATGCGCACACAGCAGATCGTCTTCGCAGTGATTGCGGTGATCATGATCGCGTCCTTCATCGTCAGCATGATTGCGTAAGTACAGGGGATTAGGAATTAGGCAATCAGGGATCAGGGGGAAAGCGTCCGCGCAAGCGGGCGTTTGGTTTTAAGAAAGGATGGGGTTTTGTGATCAGGGGCAGTCAGGCACCCGGACACCCGGGTTTCTTGTGTCATTGCGAGCGCAGCGAAGTCAACGATCCAGCGTACTTTGCTGGGCAATCTCCGCACCCCCAAGAGGGAGATCGCGTCGTCGCTGACGCTCCTCGCGATGACGTATTGTGAGACACTCATGCACCATGTCACTTGGCGTGTTTTCGGAGACGCTACCTGGTAATGAAATTTGTGCAGGAGAAAATCGAAGACTCAGTTAAAGCAACGTGGGGGGCTCCACTTTTCCGGGACGGAGCATGCATCCATCGGAGCCGGTAATTCCAAGACATTGCAGGGGGTACGGGGGCGGACTTCCGCCCCCGGAGTCCCCCGCTGGGGGACGATAGGGGGAAGATCCAGAATGGACGTTATTGTGACCAGGACCATCCTGAGTTGAAGTGCGGCACGGGAGGATTCCTCGGCCTCTGGCCACGGAATGACAAATGGGACGGGAAGCAGGGATCTGGGCACATGGGTACCAGGGCACCTTGGTTCCTGGGTCATTGCGATCGAAGCGAAGCAATCTCCGCGCTCCATGAGGGAGATCGCGTCGTCGCTGACGCTCCTCGCGATGACAATGCGAGCGGGCGGACCCTCATGCCCGCCCGCATGGAACCGCAGGCTTCAGCCTGCGCGTAGGCGATGCGGCAAATCGCTCGATCCATCGGAAACGCCGGCTGATGAGTCCATCGCAGCACGGGCTGAAGCCCTTGGCGACAACAACGTGCTCCCCTGGTGCCGGATCACCTGGTGCCCAATCCCTTTCGCTCACCGGACCCATCCGGCCTTCAACCTCCCTCTTAAACCCAGAACTCCAGCCTTGCGGCTGGAGCTCCGGACCTTGGAGGGAGAGTAAGATCAAATCTTGGGTATCAATTAGATGTTGGTCACAATATTGCTGAACACGTTGCCGATCGCGGGCCCAAGGAGAGCCAGGATAACAATAACGACAACGGCGACCAGAACTAGGATCAACGCATATTCGACCAGACCCTGTCCCTTTTCTTTCGGCGCAAACAACATTTCGTTCACCTCCTTCCCCGTAGGGAAAATTTGGCTTGCACCATGACGGCTTGTGCTTTGCCTTTAACCACTCTCAGGATAGCACACCTGCAGATTTTTCAACCTTACAGGCGGCTTTCACTCGCCTTCAGCGCCAACCGCCCGGTGCAAGAGCTTCCCGCCAGCCCCTGGGGAAGGCGGAGAGAATCAGGTTGTGAAAGTCCAATCATCAAATACCCCAGGGGCTTTGCGGGACACGTGGATGGTTCCATCCACCAGTACCGATGAAAACGATGTTACAGGGTTCCTGTTACAGATTCGGGGTGGTCCATTGGTACTAGGATCGGGGGATTAGGGAATCAGGGGCACTCTGGCGCTTAGGCAACATTCAACCGAATGCATTCAGACCCCCTCTCCCTTGAGGGTGTATAGACCGGGGAGAGGGTTCGGGGTGAGGGTGATGAAGACAGGTATCAGGAATTAGGCAAGAGGGATCAGCTAACCGGAGTGCTCAGGCACCCGTGTTCTACTCGTCATTGCGAGGCACCGGAGGTGCCACGGTCCACAATCCAGCGTATTTGGCTGGCCAATCTCCGCGCTCCAAGTGGGAGATCGCGTCGTCGCTAACGCTCCTCGCGATGACAGATCCAATATTAGGGCGAACCACGTGTAAACACGCCTGTAGCCGCAGGCTTTAGCCTGCGCAAGGGCGCTGCAACATTCCATGTCATCCTTTGGATCAGCCGTCTCATCGTCCCATCAAAGCACGGGCTGAAGCCCGTGGCTACACTCTTGTATACCACGCTGCTCAAAAGGGACAATGGAGATCACTTCGTCGCCCAGCAAAGAACGCTGGATCTTCGACCACGCTGCTCGCGATGACAATTGCTACATAGGGGAAATTCATGAATCTCCCCCACGAGACATGGGTTGAACAAAGAAAAGGGGCGCCCCGCCGGGGCGCCCCCAAAAAAACCCGATTGGCTTATGGAAACCTCGACAGCACCGTCGCCGACGTCGGGACCGGCGTGCGATCGCCGAGATCAAGCTCGGCGGGCGCCTTGCCGACTTTCTTCGACGCACTTTGGAACACCGCGATCGGCGTGCCCTTCTCGGCAAACTTCTGGTCCACTAACGCCTGCCCGAGCAGATACCCTTCGGAATCGACCGCGCAGGAGGTCACCACGCCAACCACCCTGCCGCGCGTGTCCACAACCGGATCCCCGGTGTGTGCCATACGCACGCCCTTATCGTTGAAGCGGAAGCGCACGACCACGTTGTCACGATCCGCCTCCTGCTGCAGATACGCTTTGCGCCCGATGAACCACGGCTTGTGGGTCTTCACGTAGGCCGCAAACCCCGCATGCCCTACGCCCAGATCGCGGTCGCCGGCCATCTCATGCCCGTAGAGCGGCAGCCCGGCCTCGGTGCGCAGCGAATCGCGCGCCCCTAACCCAACCGGCAGCAAACCAAACGGTTCGCCAACCTCCAGCAGCTTCTTCCACAACTCCACGCTCTTCTCTGGGTGCACGAACAGTTCGTAGGCGATTCGCTCGCCGGTGTAGCCCGTGCGGCTGACGATCAAGTCAAACCCGCCAAACTCGCCTTCCATGACGCCCGCCCAGGGCATCGCCTTGAGCTTCCCGGCGGTCTCATCATCGGTACCCATCGCCAGCAGAATCTCCCGGCTCTTGGGACCCTGTATGGCGATGTCGACGCGCATATCCTCGCCTTCCTTGGGATCGCGCAGGTTGCGCAGCGTGCAGTCCAAGCCGAAGGCTTTTGCCCAGGGCCGATCCTCATCGACGCGCACCTCGCCGTCTTTGACGGCTTTCAGCCAGGCCCAGTCCTTGTCATCGTTGGAGGCGTTCACCACCACCAGGAAGGTCTCCGGTCGGTAGCGGTAGACCATCGTGTCGTCGATGACGTGCCCGGTCGGGTCGAGGAACTGCGCGTAGAGCGATTCGCCAACCTGCAGAGCGGAGATGTCATTGGTCAGGACCGAGTTCAGGAATGCAAGTGCCTCGGGCCCGGCAACCTGGTAGACGCCCATATGACTTACATCGAACAGTCCGGCCGCTTCCCGCGTGGCGTTGTGCTCCTCAAGAACACCCGTGTACCAGACAGGCATGTCCCACCCCGCGAATGGTACCATCTTGGCACCCATCTCACGGTGGGTCTCGTTCAACGCCGTCTGCTGGACCGGGGGATCTTCCGGCTCCTCCCAGGTGAAGGCTGGCAGCGCCTCGCCGCTAGCCTCTTCCATCCGTAAGTACCACGGCTTGTCGCCTCCCTCGGTCTCGTCCGTCGATTTAGGCAGCGAGTCGACCCCATCGGTCACCCGCACCGCCACAGGACCGGGGATCTTCAGGTCAAGATCATCTTCCACGACGGTTACGTACCCATCTGAGAGATCCCGCAGCCAGGCAATTGTTCTCGCAGCGCCTGCGCCAGGGATCGTGAGTGTCCACACATTACCGTCCTCCGGACGGGTCACCGCCGCCGTGATGCCGCCCTCATCAAGGCCAAGCTTCACCGTGTGCGATCCGCCGGGTTTCATCCTCAGCGGTCGGGCGGAGGTCGTCCAGCGGATGAAATCCTCGACCTCCTCGCCTTCCAACTCGAGCGTCAGGAAGGCCGCATCCGGCACAGGGTCGTCTAGATAATAGAAGTGTGGGTAGCCGTGCTCGGTCGGCTCGAAGTCGATGCCTGCTTTGAGCGCCAGGTCACGCACCTTCATCTTCACATTCTCGAGCACGTCGAAATCGACCTTGGCGCGCCGCAGCGTACCTTTACGACCAGCATAGCCATACGGCTCACAAGCCTGCAGCAGCTCGGCGACGTCTGCGGCCAATTCCTTCACATCTTCCTTTCCAAAGCCGCGCTGCGTGATCCAGGAGGTGCCCATGCGGATCCCATCCGGATCCGCTGCGGAACGGTCGCCCGGGATCGTGTTGCGGTTGACGACCACGCCGGCGATGTCCAATATGCGCGCCGCCTGGTCCCCGGATAAGGTCGTGCCATCGCGTCCCACGACCGAGGTGCAGTCCAGGTTCATGAGGTGAGTGTTGGTGCCGCCAAACGGGATGCGGAAACCGGCTTCTTCGAGTGCCTGTGTGAACGTCACGCAATTGTCCACGACCGCTTTCTGCAGATTTTTAAACTGATCGGTCTGCGCCAATTTGAACGCAACCGCCTGTCCGGCCATCTTTTGAATATGTGGACCACCCTGTTCGCCAGGAAAGACCCCCCGATCGACTTTGCGGGCGATCGACCGTGAGGCGGTCAGGATCACCGCGCCGCGCGGACCACAAAGCGACTTATGCGTCGTGAAGGTGATCACATCTGCGATGCCGACCGGCGAAGGGTACACATCGGCGGCTATCAGCCCCGCCACGTGGGCGATATCGGCGAAAAGGATTGCTCCGACCGTATCCGCGATCTCGCGGAAACGCTCCCAGTCGACCGTCCATGGGTAGGATGAATAGCCCGCGATGATGATCTTGGGATGATGTTCTTCAGCCAGCGCGGCGATCTGGTCATAATCGAGGCGCTCCGTCTCAGAATCGACGGTGTAATGCACCGGGTTGTAAAGCTGGCCAGAACGGTTGACCGATGAACCATGTGTCAGGTGCCCCCCGTGCAGCAGATTCATGCCCATGATCGTGTCACCCGGATTGAGCAGCGCATTGTAGACGGCGTTGTTCGCCGGTGCCCCCGAAAGTGCCTGCACGTTGACATAGAGGTCATCCGCGTTGAGACCGTTGGTCGCGAACGTCTCGGCGCAGCGCCGGCGCGCCAGCGCTTCAATCGCATCGGCGTACTCGACACCTTTGTAATAGCGTGGGTCGGAGTAGCGCCGGTATTCCGCCAGGCGCTGCTCAAAATCAAGGATCTGACTTTCATCCATCCAGCGCGTCGCTTCCGGCGGGTACCCTTCAGCGTAGACATTCTGGAAGGCCGAGCTGAGCGCCTTGCGAACAGCCCCCGGCGCGGCGCTCTCGGAGGGGATCATGATCAGTTTTCTAAATTGTCTTTCGGCTTCAATCTGGGTCAGCTCGTGTACTGCGGGATCGAGGTCTTCAAGATCACCACGGAAGAGGAAATCGGACATGTTTGGGTGCTCCCTTTAGATAGGTTTTGAATATCGCCTGGAAGCCAGGCGCGGCAAGATGTCTGACAAATTGATTGTATGCCTTAACCTCCTCGCACGGCAAGGAAGGCTATCATACACAAGCGCTGTGGTTCGTCCCCACCTTCGCGGCAATCTTCACAATGCGCGGTAGAATCAGGCCTACTAACACGAATCACACAAGAATCGAGATAACGATGTCGAAACCTACTCCTCCAGAAATACCTGGACTGCCCATTCTCGGCAATGCGCTCGAGTTTCGTAAGGACGCCAACGGACTGATCATGCGTGGCTACAAACAGCACGGTTCGATCTTTACCATCCATCTGGGGCCTAAGCCCGCAGTGGTGGTCATTGGCCCTGAACACAACCGCTTTGTGCTCGAACAAACCGATAAGAAATTTACCATGCAGGAAGGCTACAGCTTCCTCATCCCGATGTTTGGGGAGCAGGTTTTTTTCGTGGCCGGGCACGAAGAGTACCTGGAGCAGAAACGCATCATGCTGCCGGCCTTTCGCGGACGCATGATGGCCAGCTACGTTGAGGTCATGCAGGCCGAAACCGAACGCTGGCTGGATACATTAGGTGACGAAGGTGAATTCGACCTGGTAAGTTCATTTGAGAAACTGACGATGTACATCGCTGCCGCTGCACTGCTCGGAGAGGATTTCCGTGAGCAGCTTGGCGACCGCTTCGCCGATCTCTACCGCGATCTCGCTGCGGGAATCGAATACCTGCTGCCCACCAATCTGCCGCTGCCACGCTTCATCCGGCGCGACCGCGCCCGTGCGAAGCTGGAGACGATGGTTAAAGACACGATCGCCGAACGGCGCGCGGATCCGGACAAGTATAACGATTTCCTGCAGGTCTTCGTTGATTCAACATACTCCGATGGCTCGCCGGCCCCAGATGCGGTAATTACCGCGCTGGTGATGGGTCTGGTTTTCGCCGGCCATGAAACCACCGCCGGTCACGGCAGCTGGGCTATGGTCCACCTGCTGCAGCACCCGGAATTCTTCGAGCGCGTCGTTGCGGATGTAGATACGGTCTGGCCGGAAGATGACACGCTTTCATTGTCCAAGCTGCGCGAATTTGATTCACTTGAGTGGGCCTTGAAAGAGACCGAGCGCTTGCAGCCAGTGGCGGAGATGCTCATCCGCACCACAACCGAGCCGGTCGAGATGAACGGATACGCGATCCCCGAAGGCTGGATCGTGTTCCTATCTCCGCATGTGTCGCACAGGCTTCCGGAGCTTTTCGAGAATCCACATATGTACGACCCTCTCCGGTACGGACCAGGTCGTGAGGAGGACCGGCAGGACCCCTACGCGCTGGTCGGTTTCGGCGGCGGACCGCATAAGTGTCTGGGCATGAATTTCGCTTACACTGAGATGAAGGTCATCTTCAGCCTGCTCCTGCACAAGTATGAGCTTGAGCTGCTGAATCCTGAACCGAAGGCAACCCGTGATGCCGGTACCGTCCGGCCAGAACGGCCGTGCATGATCCGCTATAAGCGACGTTCATAACATATGACCAACTAAAAAATGACAGGTAGGGGCGATCCGCTGGATCGCTCTTTTTTTTGAGGACGATTTTGGAGTCCGAAGGCCTACCTTCGATGCTGGCTCCAACCGGCAAGCCAAAAGAGTCCCATTCCGGCGAACCCCCTCTGACAAATGCATGCTGCATGTTCTGCTTCGCAGTCATCAGCAAGCTGATGGACTCCAATTCAAGACCATGGTGCCCATGCTCGGGCGAACACCTGAAGCCCGGGTGACCGAGTGCCGGGTCCCCGAATCCCTAATTCCTGATCCTGTATTTCTACACAAGCCAAATAACTTGTAAACCTTCTTTACAAACCCCTTGACTTGTCCTTCCGCAGCCCTTATCCTTAAGCCATGACAGAGAAAGAAGAGATTCACGCGGTTCTGACTGGCGACATCGTCGGATCCTCGCGCTTATCTGCCGACGAGCGCCGCGCACTGCACAGCCGTTTCAACCAGAGCGCGGTGCGTCTCGAGGAGGCCTTCGATGACCAGATCCTGCACAAACCCGAAATTGTTCGCGGCGACAGCTGGCAATTCGCCATCGGCGTACCGGAGAGTGCCCTGCGGATTGCGTTGTTCTTCCGTGCGCTAATCCAGATAAGCCTCCCAGGCGCAAAGATTGATTCGCGTGTAGCGATCGGTTATGGGTCGATCGATTTCCTGCCCGGGGATGAACTCTCAAGTGGTGACGGTGAAGCTTATCGCTTATCCGGGGAAGGCCTGGAGGATCTGCAGAAACCCTTCCACATGGGTTTATTCTTCCCGGATCGATTCCAATCGCATCTGACTGATGCGTTGGATGTTATCGTCAAACTGCTCGATCATCAGTCGGGTAAATGGACAAAAGCACAGGCCGAGTCGGTCTCCGGTGCTATGCTCGCTCTCACCCAGCAGAAGATTGCCACGGATTGGGTTGAACGGGATATTACCCAGCAAGCTGTCGCCCAACACCTCGATCGGGCTGGCTGGGCGACGATCGAACTCGGTGTGAGCTATTTTGAGAGCGTGCTCCCGACAGCGCTGTCGGTGACACAAGAGCAAGTGTAAAATGCGATCTGTTCGTTTGCGTAACCAAGCGGATTCTGTCGAACTTTCCGGCCAGGTGAGCATCAAATGACCTACCAATTCTTAGTTCTTTTCCTGCCCCTCTTCACCGCTCACATCCTCGCCGATTTCACACTGCAAACCGACCTGGACGTCAGGTGGAAGACCAGGCCACGCGTCCTATTCAAGCACGTGTTGATCGTCGCGGTCCTGAGCTATCTGCTGCTGGGCATACTGCGAGCCTGGGCGTTGATCCTCATCCTGGCACTCTCGCACGCCCTCTTCGATTACATCAAGACGCGTTACGCGCAGGACCGATTGCTCTTCTTCGTCGTCGACCAACTCGCACATCTGGCCGTGATCATCGCCACGGTGCTGGTGCTCACCTCGATGAACCTGCAGCCACACCCAATCGCTCCTGGCAGCATCCTGGGCCGGGCCTTTTATGTTCTTTGTGCGCTCTTGACCGGGATCATCATCACGGTGAGGGTCGGCGGCATCACCGTAGGCTACGCTGTGCGGCCGTTGCTGGAAGAGTTGGAAGAACATGCTGAAGAGGCGCGTGGTGAAAATGTGGTCAGTCCGCTCGAGCGCGGCTTCGAGGAAGGTGGTCGGATCATCGGCTACCTCGAGCGAGCATTAATACTGCTCTTTGTGCTCGTCAACCAACCGACAGGTGTGGGGTTCTTGATCGCCGCAAAATCCATCTTCCGCTTTGGCGAGCTATCAGACAGCTCACGACGCATGGAAGCGGAGTACATCATC
This sequence comes from uncultured Anaerolineales bacterium, assembly GCA_965603565.1. GTDB lineage: Bacteria > Chloroflexota > Anaerolineae > Anaerolineales > E44-bin32 > E44-bin32. The sequence continues at coordinate 15,144 of CBFDDM010000036.1, forward strand.
ATCGGTACGCTGTACAGCTTCCTGTTTGGACTGGTCAGCGCGTACGGATTGCGCTGGGTGCTGGCGCTACTTACCTGAGCAATGGTTGGTCAAGTATCAGCGGGACCTCACTGCGTGAGCGTGGGGATTTCACCGCCTTCATAGACCCATAATTCGAAGAGGTCGTCCAGTTCACAAGCACAGGTCGCCTCAGCCAGGTCCTGAAAACCGGCCCCATCTGCAAACCCAAAGCGGTACTCGTCATAGTAAGCCTTGAGGAAAGCTTCGAAATCACGTTCACCCAGGCGCTGGCGCAGCGCGTCGAAGAATAGCGCCCCCTTTAAATACACGATCACAGCGTATTCGTTCACGCTGCCATACTCACCGATAGGTAAGCCAATTGGAAGTTCTGCGTTGGGGTTATCGCGCACAACCGCGCGCAGATCACTCAGATAGCCTGCTCCCCGGCCGGTACCGCGGGCGTTTTCGTAATAGAGCGCAGTGGCAAACGTAGCCGCGGCTTCGTCCAGCCAGGGCTCATCCACCTGGTCATCCCCGATGAGGGCATAAAACCACTGGTGGGCAACTTCATGGACGGTTGGCTCAATCACCCACGGTGTGCCTACCGTGCCGATATAGACCAGGCCAGGATACTCGATGCCACCAAATGCGCCCGGTGCATCCACGATATCCAACTCGGGATATGGGTATGGCCCAACCAGTTCGGAGAGCAGTTGGAATTGCAGCGCAGCTGAATCTAGCAGCGTGTCCACATCCTGCTCATGCGCTGGCAGCGTCCACGCCCGCAAGGCGACACCGCCGACCTCGCGAACTTCTTCCTGAAATGGGCCGAGGGCGAATGCAATATCGCGCATCGGTCCCGTCACAAAGGTCACTTCTTGTAGATCACCGGACTCCTGGCGGTCGATCTCGATCCCCGAAGCCGCCAGCTGCGCATACGCCGGCGCCACTATCGTGTAGCGGTAAAGCGCGATCTCGGAGTTGGTCGTATCACCGCCCGGGGCAGGGTCCTCGACCTCCCAATCCTCGCCCAGCCAGCGTGGAATCAGCGGATAGAAAGTCGGCGCGATGAGGATGCTCTCCGTGATGCCTAAGCGGTGAGGATCCCCGCCGTGGAAGGTGCCCACTTCAACCCGGAATGGGATATCGATGGCGATCGATTCGCCCTTCTCGATCGGTCGCGAAAAGGGTACTCGCAGCACGGTGCCCTCGACTTCAAGTTCGCTATCCAGCGCACGACCGTCCCGAAAGACCGGGCCGGCGACCATCCGCGACTGGTATTGGGGGTCATTGGGCCATAAACGCAGCGCCAGATCGTAGAGCGGTTCACCGGTCGTGTTTGTATACTCGATGTGGGTGGTGCCGTCGATAAGTGCTTCATCGGCGTCAGGTTCGAATTGAACCTCGATCTCGATCCAGTAGCGGGTGAGCGTATCGGGGTCGATGTTGGAGATGTCCACGCCCTCAAGCAGCCCATCAGCCGTGTCGATTTCAGGTAATTCTGGTCTCGGTGGAGGCGTCTGCGTGCGATTGGGTATGCCTGTGGGCGTGTGTTCTGCCGGAAGCGTGCTCGCAGCTGCTGGAGTTTCGACTACCGCGATTGAAGTCGCTGGGTTGCCGGTGATCGGCGTGCAGGCTGCTGACAGCACTGCTGCGAGAACAGCTAATCGCAAAACAGCAGATTTCATACCCACGCACCTCCGTCAGCCAACAAAAAGGGCGTCCCCGGGACGCCCTTCAAGTGGGCGGAACAGGACTCGAACCTGCGACCTCTTCCTTGTAAGGGAAGCGCTCTAACCAACTGAGCTATCCGCCCCCTCAAGCATTATATTCGTGGGCACAGAGTGGGTCAACGAGTATCAGGTATCAGAAAGATGGGATCAGGTACCCAGGTTTCTTGCGTCATTACGAACAAAGCGAAGCAATCTCCTCGATCCGAGACCGCTTTTTTCGCTTACGCTCCCTGCAACGACAACTCTTCGTGTGGGTGGTATTTTATGAATCCACACCTGTGCTTATTGTCATTCAAAGGCCGAAGAAACTCGTTCTGGGGCTGCGAGTATCGGTACAATCCAAAAACGAGATCCTTCGCGCAGCGCTTCGCGCTGGCTCTGGATGCCAGACTGCCGCAGTAACCGGGAGACGTCTTGACCCGCTGACAAGGTTCCCCCCAATTCCCTGATTCCTAATCCCCAATCCCTGGTCCCTGACCCTCTATTGATCTCTTTCCCCTCCCTCCCCTATAATCCTGACCCCCAAGGAGGCTTCATCGATGACCGATCAAGATCTGGTTAAACGCTACAACTACGACTCATTCATCCCGGAAAAGTTCATGCCCTGGATGCGTTTCGACAAAAGCCCGACCCTCGGCGAAATCGCACCCGATTTCCCGCTCTGGACACTCGACGAGCAGGAGACCAGCCTGAGCGCGGTAAGGAAGGAGCACGTCTACACCGTCGTCGAATTCGGCAGCTTCACCTGACCCTACTGTGGGATGGCGGCGCCATCCATGGACGCGATCGCCGATCGCTACGCCGACCAGGGTGTCGGCTCGATTTTCCTCTACACCCATGAAGCCCATCCGGGTGAGCACTACCCGCACCTGACCTCGATGGAACAGAAATTCGCGCATGCACGCGATCTAAGGGACAAGCTGGGTGTGGACAGGCCCATCCTCGTCGATTCACTCGACGGAGCCTGCCATCGGGCATTCGGCTCGATGCCCAACATGACCTGGATATTCACGCGCGCCGGCGTGCCGATCTACAAATCCGACTGGACCGACGCTTCCAGCGTCGAGAACGCACTGAAGCATTTCCTGGCGGGCATCGACCGGAGAAAATCCGGCGAGCGCGTGGTTCCGTTCAGCGTCGAGCGCCTCGATTTTCGAACCCAAGATCGGGAAGCGTTCTATAAAGGTCTTAAACGCAACGGGCCAAAAGCGGTCGAAGAATTCCGGGCGGCTTTCGGTTAACAATAAAAGGGGCGCGGGATCCCCGCCCCTTTTTTAGTAGGATGCAATACAGCTACAACCGGGGCAGCTCGATCTTCTGCTGCTTCTGGTATTTGCCCTTCTTGTCTGCATACGAAACCAGGCACTCCTCATCCCCCTCGAAGAACAGCACCTGAGCAATACCCTCATTTGCATAGATCCTGGCCGGCAGCGGCGTGGTGTTGGAGATCTCGAGCGTGACGTAACCCTCCCACTCAGGCTCAAACGGCGTCACGTTGATGATGATGCCGCAGCGAGCGTATGTCGATTTGCCTACACAGATCGTGAGCACACTGCGCGGGATGCGGAAATATTCCAGCGTCCGGGCAAGCGCAAACGAATTTGGCGGGATCACGCAGACATCGCCTTTATAGTCGACCATTGAATCGTTATCAAACTCTTTCGGGTCGACGACCGCAGAAAATACGTTCGTGAATATCTTGAACTCGTCCGCCACCCGGATATCGTAGCCGTAGGAGGAAACGCCGTAGGAGATGACGCCATCGCGCACCTGCCCCTCCTCAAATGGCTCGATCATGCCTTCTTCCTTCGCCATGCGGATGATCCAAGCGTCCGATTTCAAACCCATAGAAGACCTCCACTCAATAAATATAGATCCGCTAGCCAGTCGAGCGATTATCGCTCTTCACTCTGTTTCTCAGATTGCCTACGCCCTCGATCTCAACTTCGACCTCATCTCCATCGACGAGTGGGCCGACCCCTGAGGGCGTTCCAGTCAAAATAAGATCACCGGGATTGAGCGTCATGACCGAAGATGCGAACGCCACCAACGTGGCTACCGAGAAAACCATGTCCCTCGTAGAGCCAAGCTGGCGCAGCTGCCCATTGACGCTGCATTTGATGATCAGATCGGAGGGGTCCAAATCAGTCTCGATCCACGGTCCCACCGGACAGAATGTATCGAAACCCTTGCCGCGTGTCCACTGGCCGTCGGCGCGCTGCAGATCGCGTGCGGTGACGTCGTTGGCGATCGTATAGCCGAGCACGTGTTCAAGCGCTTCTGTGCGTCTGATCCAGCGACCGGCGAGCCCGATCACGACAGCCAATTCGGCCTCATGCTCGACGCGTTCCGATTGAGGAGGCAGCAGGATCGTCTCCCCTTCGGCGATGATGCTGCTCGGCGGCTTTAAGAAGATCAGCGGGATCTCGGGAACTTCGGCGTCGTGCTCTTCAGCATGGGCTGAATAATTGCGACCCACACACACAATTTTCCCCGGTTGCACCGGCGGGAATAGCTCGACCCGCTCCAATGAGACATAGGTCTTCTTCCGGCGGAAAGCGCCAAAAGGATCACCATCAAGCGACCCGATTTTGCCCTCCGAGACCCAGCCCCAAAGGATGTTTTTACCACTACTTGGTCTGTATCGAACGATACGCATGAGCCAACTAACCCCGCACTCTTCGCTTGTGTTTCACCTGGAAACAGCCAACCATTATACTGCCGGAAGGGCAACGCGCATCCAGATCAAATGGCTTCCCTACTGCTTGCATCGCTCGAGCGGCGCGCCCATATCAGATCGTAGTTCACCTGCCAGGGAAACACTTCCACGGTATCGTAGCCTGCTTCTTCGAGGACATCGGGGAACTCTTTGCGTGAGAACGTCTTGCCAAAAATCCAGCGCGCCTCCCTCCCAATCCGATTCGTGATCAGCAAGTATCCATCGGGCCTGAGCACTCTGGCCATCTCTGCCAACGTCTCACGCGGGTTGGGCGTGAACTCCAGGATCTCCAGGCTCGCAACCAGATCGAAGCTGTCCCTGGGGAACGGCAGCGGTACCGCCCAGGCGCGCACCCATTCGGCGTCGTTGTCTGGCGTTCGATTGCGGCCAAGCCTGCTCATCTTTATGGATGGCTCCAGGCAAATGACTTTCGCCTTAACATTCGGCAATTGGAAGAGACCGTTGGCCAGCCGACCGGTCCCCGCCCCGATATCGAGCACCAGTGGATCCCCCAGCGATCCGAGCACCTCGGCCACCGGTTCAGCCAGAAACTTGCGCTCCCACTGGGTGTCGAATTGCTTGATGCGTTCATATTGATTGGCGGCCAGATCATAGAGCCAGACGACAAAGCGCCTGCCGAGATGGGTTCCCTCGCTGATGATCAATTCCCAGAAGAGAATCGCCAGCAGGAAGAAGACGATCAGGATGATGTATACGAGCACGCGTATTCCAATCAAATAGGGATTTGGGCAACTATAGCATGAGCAGGAATGGGGTGATAGGGATCAGGAGATCAGGCACTCAGGTACCCGGAAATAGATCGTGTAGCCGCAGGCTTTTACCTGCGCAGGAGCGATGCGCTGTATGCGGCCATCCGCTGGAACAACCGCTCGATCACTTCATCACAGCACGGGCTGAAGCCCGTGTCTAAATTCGCGATGGGAAATGGGGTGATAGGGATCGGGAATCAGGGACCAGGAGATCAGACACTCAAGCGCTAAGGCGAGTAGAATTCCGAATCGGGATAGAAATCCAGCCAGGCCCAGTCGAACGCGGTCGAACTCGGAACCGGGCGCAGCGCCTCGCCCTGCAAAGGACCCTCCAGCGCAAGGCCGCGCGCCGGATCCCATACAGAACCAGTTTGCTCATCGACAAGTTCGCCTGCGGTCCATTTAAATGTCAGAATTTGATCATTCAAGGTTCGAAGATAGGCGTGGAAGCGTTGATCTTGCGCCCAGACCAGCACCGGCTCATCGCCGACCGCATCATTCACCACCCTCGCTGCGGCGACATCACGGTAATAGAAGGCGCTCGCTTCACCACCCCAGAGCAGACCGATCACAAACTCAGGATCGAATCGCTCGCGAAGGAATCGCAACGTCTCTGTTCCGTTGACCATCACGAGCGTCCCGGGATATGCCTCGACCCAACTTTCCCAGGTGGCGATCTGCGAGGGCATCAAAAAGAGCTCAACCCCCTTCAATTCGCCCTGAATCGCACGGCCCCAGGGTTGGGACCAGATCGATTTCGTGCGATGGTCGTACCAGGTCATCGCAGTCATGAAGAGCGTGCTGGCATTCCCGAAGACCTCGGTGCGCCCATCGATGCGCCGGTCGTGCACGAGACCGGTGTAGCAGAGCGGTCACCAGGTGACCAAAGTCGGGATCCCTGCCAGCTCATCGTTGACCATCTCCCTGATCCGCAGCACCGAGATCGGATAGGCTTTGGCTTCGCCATCCCAGGCGACGCCAAGGATGAGCTCATCTGACTCGAGCGGCGATTGGTCTGCCCGCACAAATTCCGGCTTGTAGATCGGGGGAATCGCATCAAGCGGCAAGTTCCGGCCGATGCGGTAATCTGTATTATCCTCAACACGATTGTTGCGGCGTGCGTCGGGGTCAATCACATCCGATAGCGCTTCGACCGGATCTGTTGGTGGCGGTGTTATCTCCGGGACGGGTCCAACATCCACGGGGCTGGCAGGCGCACAGGCTCCCAGCATGATCGTTATAAGTACTATCCATATCTGTGCTCGCATGCGTAAAGTATATCGATTTGAGAAAGACTTTGATGTAACAACCACTACGTAATGCTCAAAAGCTTCCCTGACAGCAATGCGCCGACGCGACTTTAAACTACAATGTAGATAGATCACGAAAGGAAACCAAATCATCAGCGAAGAGCATTTATCCATTTTCTTATGGAGCGACGCCGTCTTCTGGCTGCCGCGCATCCAGGACGCCGTGCGTGCTGCCGGATATGAACTCGAATCCATTACCAGCCCGGCTGATATCGGCGCGGCCAGCGATTTTACACCACGGAGGATCCCGCTCACCGAGCCACTTGAGGGTCCCGATGCCCAGCTCGTGCGGCACCTCACCGAATCACGGCCGGCTTTGATCCTGGTGGACCTGAATAACACAACCCTACCCTGGGCGCGCTGGATTCAGGTGATCAAAACCTCCGCTGCGACGCGCAGGATCCCCATTCTGGCTTTTGGTCCCCATATCGACAAAGATTCACTCGAGTCCGCGGAGAACGCCGGCGCGGACGCTGTCGTCAGCCAGGGCAAATTCCAATCATCGCTCAGTGAACTGATCAAGCAGTGGGCCCGGCCACCGATCCGCGAACAGCTTCTAAACGCCTGTGACGGCGAGCTTTCAGAGAAAGCCATAAAAGGGATCGCGCTTCACAACAAGATGGATTTTTATGAAGCACACGAGGAACTCGAGCATGCCTGGATGGAGGCCCCCGAGCACGAAGGTTATCTCTACCGTGCCCTGCTTCAGACCACTGTCGCCTACCTGCACCTCCAACGCGGCAATCTGCGCGGGGCTGTGAAAATGCTGCTGCGCGTACGGCAATGGCTCGATCCATTGCCCGAAACCTGCCGTGGTATCGATATCCAGGATCTGCGCGCGACCGTCGATCGATTACGAACAGTTGTGGATGAATCGTCCAGCAATGAAAATCTACCCCCGATAGAAGAACTCTACCGACCTTTTCGGTTCGAAACTTGAGAATCAAAGGAACTATAGCGAGGAGGGCACCATGATCGCATATCTGGTTTCCATCAACGTCAAACCCGATTCGGTGGACGATTTCAAAGAAGCGTCAACCCTGAACGCCCAGAGCAGCATCAAAGAGCCCGGCATCTTCCGTTTTGACCTCATTCAACAGCGGGATGAGCCGACCCGATTTATGCTCATCGAAGTCTATGGCTCGGAGCAGGACACGCTCAAGCATAAGGAGACCGATCACTATAAGACATGGCGCGCGACGGTTGAGCCGATGATGGCAGCGCCTCGTAAAGGCGTCCGTTATGACATCGTTTATCCCGACGAACCCAGTTGGGGGACGGCATGATCTTCGATTTTGCCACGGCTAACCGCATACTATTCGGCGAAGGCCTGATTGCCAAGGGGGGTATCCTTGCGAAGGAGTTTGGCCGGCGTGCATTGGTCGTGACCGGTTCGACGGTCGAACGAGCTCAGCCACTGCTTGATGTGCTTGAACAAGCCAATTTCGAAGTTACAACCTTCAGCGTTCCTGGTGAGCCCACTGTCGCCCTGGCAAAGGAAGGGCTTGATCTGGCGAAATCTTCGGATGCTGAGATAGTAATTGGATTTGGCGGCGGCAGCCCGATCGATGCCGGCAAGGCAATCGCTGCACTGGTTACAAATAGTGATGATCCGCTTGAATTCTTAGAAGTTATCGGGCAGGGCAAGCCGCTCACAAACGATCCCCTACCCTATATAGCCATACCCACGACGGCGGGCACCGGCTCGGAGGTCACTCGCAACGCTGTGCTGGCTTCGAAAGAGCACAACGTTAAGGTCAGCCTGCGCAGCGCCAAGATGATCCCGGATATCGCCTTAATCGACCCGGTCCTGACATACAGCGTCCCTCCCGAAGTCACGGCATACACTGGCATGGATGCACTCACACAGGTAATCGAACCCTACCTGACACGCAAGCGAAATGCTTTCACAGATGCATTCGCTAGAGAAGGCATGCTGCGTGGCTCTGGCACATTGGTACACGCATTCCAGGATGGCGGCGACCAGGAAGCCCGGCGCCAGATGGCGTTCACAAGCTTGATGGGCGGGCTTTCATTGGCCAACGCTGGATTGGGCGCTGCCCATGGCTTTGCCGGACCTTTCGGCGGCATGTACGACGCCCCACACGGCGCGATCTGCGCGGCACTGCTTCCGCACGTTATGGATGTCAACTTGCTGCGGATCCGGGAGAGCGAAGAAAACAAGGAACTGCTAAAGCGCTTTGCTGATGTCGCCGGCTTCCTGACCGGCGCACCACACGCAACCGCCGAGGATGGCGTACAGTGGCTGAAGTCTCTGGCAGCGACGCTTGAAATCCCTTCCTTAGGGGTCTATGGTTTTACGCGGGAGGATTTCGATACCCTGATCGAGAAAGCATCGGTATCCAGTTCAATGAAAGGGAATCCGATCGAACTGTCTAAATCGGATATGGCGCTGATCCTGGAGCGGGCCATATGACCACCCGGAGATTCCATCAGCCCACCAGATCATCGATCAAATCACTCATGATTTCCGCTGGATTCGTCTTGGCGTGAAAGGCACTCGTTCGCAATAGGCCTTCCTTGTGCAAGCGGTCCTTCACCTCCGGTTCGACGATCACGGTCAGGCAGGCTGCCCCAAGGGCACGCGAGTCGCCGGGTCTCACAAGATAGCCGGCAGATCCTAGCGTATTCACAGCATCAGGCACGTCGAAACCGGTCACAGGGATACCGCACGCCATCGCCCAACGCAGGAGCTGGTGCTCCACGACCCGGCCACCGTGGAGCATCACTTCCGCCCGGCGGTAAAGCGCGGCAAGTTCCTCAAATTTGACACCCGTTAGAAGGCTGACAGAGTGGCCCAGGTTCATGCGCTTAATCCCGCGCTCCCAGGTCTGGCTTTCCGATCCGGCGGAGGCGATCACGACCAGGGGCACTGTGTCGCCCACCGATCCGTCAACCCATGTCCAGGAAGCCAATATCGCAGGTACGTCTGCAGGCGAGATGCCGTGGGCGATGACGTAGCTGTATGGCAAACCGTACTTTGAAATTATTTGACGGTCTTCCGTATTTGAGAGCGCCCTGAATGTCGGATGCACCCACGGGTTGATGGGGCGCATTTCGCTCCTGCTCGAAGCCGTTGGGTCTTGATCGCTGTAGATCACATGCTGCCGGACGCCTTGCACGCCAGCGGCACGTGTAGCCCGCAGCAGACGACCCCCGAAGCCCCGCATGGGTTCCGGCTGCCCAACCGCCTCGAACAACACAACTGGCACCGATACTTTCAGTGGAGCTGCCTGGTAGAGCATCAGCAAGATATCTGCTCCCGAAGCGCGGATCAAACGCGGCAGTTCAAACTGCTCGAGGCGCAGCGCACTCCATTCGCTTTCCGATCCCGGGAGTTCCATCCTTGAGAACGATTCGGGGACCGACGCAAATCCCTCTGGCGCGATAAGCTCAATTTCGGCTTCCCGCTCTGCTTCAGCCAATGTATTCAGGAATTCCTGGCAGACCATGCGCGCGCCATGTGTCAGGGATTGCGAAGTTACCGGCAAACAAACGGCGATCTTCATAGTGGTTAAGTTATTCTCTTCCTTATTTCTACTGCCCGTATTGTATGCGAACAAATTGACTAACAACATATATCGACGCAATTGCAGCGCGGTACAATCCCGGCATGGACGCTGACACTATGCCTACAATCGATCCGGAACGTCAAGAGCAAGCCCGCGAGTATGCGCGCATCCGCCGCCGGTTGATGCTGCTCCAGCTTCTCGCCGGGGCCATCTATGTGGTCCTATGGATTCTCATGGGTTGGGCAACGGATCTGCGTGCTTTGCTTGCGGATCGGTCCAGCGGCGGCTTGCTTCCCTTTGACCCCCATTGGACATTGCAGCTTGTGCTTTTTGTGTTTGGCTTCGGGCTGTCGTGGTCTATCCTGACGCTACCGTTGAGCTACTACTCAGGCTTCGTTCTGCCCCACCGCTATGATCAATCCACACAGTCGCTGCGCGATTGGGTCTGGGACAGCATCAAGGGCACGTTTATCTCGCTGGTTATCGGCATCCCGCTGCTCATCGGCCTTTACGCTTTGCTGCGAACTTCAGGCGACGAATGGTGGCTGTGGGCAGCTGCTGGATACACATTCTTCGGTGTCGTCCTGACGAGCCTCGCGCCGGTCCTGCTGATGCCCATCTTCTATGAATTCAAACCTCTTTCCGAAGACCGCCAGGACCTTGCTGAACGATTGATCGATCTGGCGGAGCAGGCGGGAACGCGCGTCGAGGGTGTCTACAAGATGGACATGAGCCGGCGGACAAAAGCCGCAAATGCTGCCCTCGCCGGTTTGGGCCGTACGCGACGCATCTTGTTAGGCGACACGCTGCTTGAGAACTTCACCCCGGACGAGATCGAAACAATCCTGGCTCACGAGCTCGGTCATCACGTACACCGCGACATCCCCATGGGGATCGCCGCCCAGACGTTCTTTAATTTCATCTCGTTCTATATCGGCGCGCAATTTCTTGATTGGGCGGTGGGGGCATTCGGTCTCCAGGCAATCTGGGATCCGGCCGGGTTGCCCGCGCTAATGCTCGCTCTGAGCGTGGTCGGCCTGATCAGCATGCCCATCACGAATCTCTATTCCCGTTGGCGGGAGTCGCTGGCGGACAACTTTGCGCTGGATCAAACCGGCAAGCCCGGAGCATTTGCCAGCGCGATGACGCGTCTGGCCAATCAAAACCTGGCGCAAATCGATCCACCGCGCTGGGTCGTGCTGCTGCTCTCGAGCCACCCGCCGCTGCGCGACCGCATCCAGAAAGCGGAAAACTATTCAACTGGTTAACGCGTAGGGGCACGGGGGTGCCCCGGTGCCAGAATGCCCCTCGCATTGTCATCGCGAGGAGCGTTAGCGACGACGCGATCTCCCCGTCCAAGAAGGAGATTTCCACGCTGCCTCCGGCAGCTCGCAATGACAAAAAGAACCTGGGTGCCCGGGTGACTGAGTGCCCCCGATTGCATGATCCCAAATCCCCGATCACTAATCCCTGGCTACAAATCCCCCAGAACCACAAAATCTCCCGAGTCATAAAACAATTCCCCGTCCACAAATATTTTCCCCCCATCACGCATCTCGGTGATGATGTCCCAGTGCAGACCGCTGGTGTTCTCCCCTCCCACTTCAGGGAAGCCCGAGCCGAGGGCGATATGCATGGTTCCACCCATCTTTTCGTCGAACAATATGTTCCGCGAGAATTTCTGGATGCCCATATTCGTGCCGATGGCGAATTCACCCATGATGCTCGAACCCTCATCGAGATTGATCATCGTTTGCAGGTACTCTTCGTTGCGCTCGGCTGTGGCTTCCACAACGCGTCCATTTTCGAACGTCAACTCAACGCCGAGCACCTCCTGCCCGCCGTTCAGCGCCGGAAACGAGCCGCGGTACCAACCTTCAGCCGAGTCCTCCACCGGGCTGGTGAAGATCTCGCCGCTGGGCATGTTGCGGTCGCCATCGGAGTTCTTGAAGGGACGACCTTCAATTGATACTCTCAGATCGACGTTGGGGCCTTTAGCGACCGCCTCTTTCTTGCCCTCTAACCAATCGACCAGTACCTGCTGATCCTTATGGACCCTCTGCCAGGCCGCAATGGGATCTTCTCGATCGGCGAAGGTCGCCCCGTAGACGAAATCCCGAAACTCTTCAAGCGACATCTCCGCATCTTGTGCCAGAGCAGGCGTGGGAAAGATCGTTACGACCCAATTGAACTCTCCCGCTGCACTGCGCCGCATATGCGTTTCCATAACGGGTGCAAGAGCCTTCGCTTTAACCGCATGCTTCTCGGCTGGAATGCTCACCAACTCACGCGTGTTCAAATCGCTGCGGATGTGAATAAGGCCTTCAAATTCTTCCTGGACCATTTTGAAAAATGGATTTACATATTTCAGTTGCTCTTCGGAAGCTTCTTTCATGAATAGGTATTCCCACCCGGAGAGATGCACCACAGGTGTCGGATGGCCACCGGCACGCAGCACATGCCGGCTGACTTCTCTCATCAGAGGTTCCGCCTGCGTGGTACCGCCAATCGCGACCCGGTCCCCCTTCTTGACACGGATCGAATACTCAACCAATGTGCGCGCCAGATTTTCAATTCGATAGTCTGTCATGCCAGCCTCACTATAAGAAATTTATCCGACATCGACAACAAACTCGCCCGAGTCATAGAATAATTCGCCGTCCACGATGATCTTGCCGCCCTCTTTCATATCGCAGATCATGTCCCAATGGACGCCGCTTTCGTTGGTCCCACCGACCTCTTTGAACCCTGCGCCAAGCGCCATATGGATCGTGCCGCCAAGCTTTTCGTCAAAGAGAATGTTCTTCGTGAAGCGGTTGATTTGATGGTTCGTGCCGATCGCGAACTCGCCGACGCGGTTGGCGTTCTCGTCGATCTGGAAGTAC
>CBFDDM010000037.1:0-26970 GCA_965603565.1 uncultured Anaerolineales bacterium
CTGGAGTCTTTCGTCCTGTCGCTCACCCTTCGGTATTCTGGCCATGATGCCTTCAGGATTTTATTGGTGCGATGACCCGTAGGGGACATCCATGAATGTCCCCTACGGAAAGGTTGTTGGTTAGCGGGCGTCCACTTTGTCATCCATTAACAACGCTGCGGTTGTATCCAAAAACCAGTGCAGTTCACCTTTTTGAGGGTCGATGGCGCGCGCCGGCCATTCATCAGGATCGCCTTCATCGGCGAGCGAGCGGCTGACCGGAACCGATTTTCGCTTACCGCGCGCGATGTATGCAACTGATCTGGCGGCGTTGATCGCCTCTGGAGTGAGGGTCAGACGCCATTCGCCTTTCGACTCGATCGACTCGGCGACGACCCAGCGATCTTCAGCCTGAATGACGTCCGATCCGGGGAAAATGGAGGCGACCTCACCTTGCTCGCCGATCCCCAGAAGCACAAGGTCAAAGCGAGCCTCACCTTCTTCCTCGAAATATTCACGCAGGATCTGCTCATAAACGGTCGCGATTTCTTTAGGATCATCCTCGCAGACGATCATCTTGATATTTTCTTCGGGGATCGGGACGAAATCGATGAAATTAGCATGTGCCATGCGGAAATGGTGTTCGGCAGCTTGCACCGGTATGCAGCGCTCGTCACTCCAGAAGAGGTAGACCCTGGACCAATCTACATCCTTGGATTCAAAGGCATGCGGCAGCAGGCGGTACGTATCAAGCGGGGTAAAACCGCCGGCCAGCGACAAACTGAAGCGGCCACGCGCCTCGATCGCTTCCTTCGCTTGCTCGGCGATGAAATGAGCGGATTCCTGTGCAAGCTGTTCTTCACTTTCAAAGATATGAAATTCTGCCATAGCATGCTCCTTTATGTTCAATGTTACACATCCAAACCTGGCAATTACTGTGATCTACTCTTAATCAAGACATATGATGACGGACAGTTCTAAAGGAGCGCTGCACGGGTAGGGATGATTCTTGCGAAACCATTAATGCTTCGTAACTGTGAAACCGAGATTGCCTTGGATCATGAAGAGATCACGATAGAGTAACAAAGAGGCGATAAGCTAATAGCCAGCAGTGTTTTCAAGGTGTTTCAATGCAAAATCGGTGGATGTGTTTGTGGCGAATGATTTGGCCACAGACTTTAATCTGAGTGATCCTATCAACGTGATGAATGAACTGAGGACGCGATGGCACCCTGATAAGCCCAGGATTGCTTTCTGAAATACTACGCTGGATTTTGGAAGTTGGCGCTGGCGCCGTTCCGATGGCTTCGCACCCGGAACTCATTGCCCCCCTTGATTTCAAGAAGGTCAGCGAAGCGATTTAATACACGCGCAATTTCGGCGTTTTCCATTCCGATCTTCCTCTCCTGCTCATCCGTCAAGCGACACCCCGCGCGATTCGAGCAGTGACTCAAATTTACTTTCGTCGAGAGTCTCGATGTCGAGTTCCCGGGCTTCGTCAAGTTTGGAACCAGGGCGTTCGCCGACCACGACGTAGTTTGTCTCACTGCTGACCGAGGAGGTGGCATCCGCGCCGAAGCGTTCGACGAGGTCTTTCACTTCTTCGCGAGTCCAACGCTCCAGACCACCGGTAAAAACAAACTTCATCCCATCCAGCAGCCTCTCTTCGGGGAGTTCCGGCTCGATCAAGTCGAGATATTGGAGAAGTTCATCAAGCATTCTTTTCGTCTGGGGCTCATTTAAGAAGCCATGGATCGCTTCAGCCATCTTGCTTCCGATGCCGTCGACATGCTCAAATTGATCCATGTCGGCCGAGCGAATCGACTCGATCGATCCGAAGTGGTTGGCGAGGTCACGCGCCATAGTTTGACCCACTTCCGGGATGCCGAGGCCATAGAGAAACCGACGCAGTTCCACATTTCTCGATTCGTCGATCGCTTCGATTAACTTGCGTGATGATTTCTCGCCGAAGCCCTCGAGCGAGCGCACGTCCTTCTGGTTGATCTCAAACAGATCCGGGAGATTCTCAACCAGCCCTTCGGATACGAGCAACTGGGCGGTCTCTTCGCCGATCCCGGCGATATCGAGCGCAACGCGGGAGGCGAAATGCTCGATGCGACCGGCGAGCTGTGCAGGGCAGTCGTAGCTGTTGGGGCAAACCAGATAAGGTCCCTGCCGCTCCAGCCGGGTACCGCAGGAAGGGCAATCATCCGGCATTTCGAAAGGGGCTTTTCTTTCTTCGTCCTGCTCCTCGATGCGCTCAACGACCTCGGGGATCACGTCCCCGGCGCGCTGCACACGCACCTTGTCGCCTTCGCGGATGTCCTTTTCGTGAAGCTGTTCCACGTTGTATAAGCTCGCCCGGCTGATCGTGACGCCGCCGATGGAGACCGGACGCAGCAGCGCGATAGGGGTGACGATGCCGGTTCGGCCCACGCTGGGGATGATGCGCTCTACACGCGTGATCTCATCGCGCGGAGGGAATTTGAACGCGAACGCCCAGCGGGGATGGTGCGAGGTGCGTCCGAGTTCATCGCGCAGATCAAGACGATTGAGTTTGATTACAACCCCATCGATTTCATAGTCGAGGTCATCGCGCTTCGATTGGAGCTCTTCGTGGTACTCGACAATCTGCTCGAACCGATCAGCCTTTTGAGGGAGATCGCTCACGCGGAAACCCCATTCGCTGAGCGCGTTCAACACCTGCCAATGCGTCTCGAGTTCATCACCTTCAATGGTGAGGATATCGTAGACAAATGTGTCCAGCGGACGCTCGGCGGTCAATTGCGGATCAAGCTGACGAAGTGTACCTGCGGCTGCATTGCGGGGATTGGCAAATGGATCTTGCCCCTCGTTGATCAGCCGCTCGTTGAGATCCTGGAAGTCTGGAATGGCGATCATCACCTCGGCGCGAACAGAGAGTAGCTCCGGCACAGCGCGCTGTTCTCCCCTCAATCTCATTGGGACCGAGCCGATCGTTCGGATGTTCTCGGTGATTTCGTCGCCCACCTGACCATCCCCACGGGTTGCGGCACGCAGAAGTTCGCCGCTCTCGTAGACGATCTCGACAGAAGCGCCGTCGAATTTCGGCTCGACGACGTAAGAAACTTCGCTGCCGTCCAGCGCCTTGCGGACGCGGTCGTGGAAATCCTGCGCGTCGGCCGGCTTGTGGCTTGATTCAAGACTGAGCATGGGTGCCGTGTGTTCGACATCCGGTAGGCTGTCGACAGATGGACCACCAACACGCTGGGTTGGTGAATTCTTCGTCCTCAGGTCGGGAAATTCTTCCTCGAGCTCGAGCAGTTCGTTGAACAGCTTATCGTACTGCTCGTCTGAAATTTCGGGTTCGTTCTTGACGTAGTAAAGATAATCGTGATGGCGGATTTCTTCTCGCAGTTCTTCAACGCGTTCTTTGGCTTTTTTTCGATCCATGTGATGTCCTGGTTATGGTGGGCTTGTTTGCTGCAAATGAGTCGATTTTATATTATCGTCCTCTGTCCGCTCACTGAAGAAATCAAGCAAAAACTGTGCGACCCGGGCAGGTCGTTCCAGGTGCGGCGCGTGTCCTGTCGCTTCCAGCAACACTTGCTCCGATATATGCGCATGCTCGATTAGCAACCGGCGCTGCCGATCGCTGAGTACTTCATCCTGCAATCCCCAGACGAGAAGGATCGGTTTTTGGAGTGTGTCGAGGTCGTCGATGATGTCGAGGCGTGTTTGGGATTCGCAAAAGGCAGTCAACGCCTCCGTCGTGCCTTCAATCTGTGCGATTTCTTTGCGGATGGCCAACTCTGCCTCTGTCGGACAGTAACCGACATCACCACAATTCTCCAGAGCGATCGCTTCCGAGAGTGGGCTCGAACCTTGATAATTCCAGAAGATGATCCGATCGAGATTAAGTGGAAATTCACACAGCGATTGAAGCTCGGCAGACTGCAAGTCATCGACCTGGGCATCGATCAGCGCTAATTTGCGGATCCTATCCGGGTGGTTCAGCGAAAGCTTCAGGGCTACGCCGCCGCCATAGGAAGTCGCAACGATATCGACCTGATCTACGCCTGTTTCTCTCAGGAGTTCAACCAGTAGATCGGCTTGACCTGCGCGTGTGTAGCGCTCATCGGTGTGAAGAAGCCTATCAGAATGTCCGAAGCCAAGTAGATCCGGGAGGATCAAGCTGCGCTCGGTTTTCAACTCGGGGATGATGCGATCATACTCATGACTACCGGAGATCGTGAATCCGTGGATGAGTAAAAGTGGAACTCCGGTCGGATCGCTTCCAGGGCCACCAATGAGGCGGGCATGAAGCTCCACGCCGTCCAGTTCGAAAAATTCTCCCTCTGCCCCAGCGCGATGACCTTTTTCTTCTGTGATTTCGATTCCGAGCAAAGATCCAAACACGAGCAGTGCCGCAATAAAGGTGACGCCCAGGAGCGGCAGGGTGAACCAGCGCGAAATATGTTTCTTGTGCAGATCGTCGGAGCCCGGCCAAACCCGCCGCCACCAATTTAAAAGCCGGTTCATGGTCTTCGAAAATTGCGACATGGTTAATTTAATCTCCAAGCAGCTTGGTTAATGTGCGCGCGTCCTCAATCGCATTTGCGCGTGCATCGTTGTTGAAATAGGCATAGACATTATGGTCGCCAGCGACCCAGGCGCCGATCTTGTCCGCCCAGGCTTGCAGCCGGTCTTCACTGTAGCGACCCATATATTTTTCATCTGCACCGTGGAAACGCAGATAGACAACTTCGGCAGTGACCCAGCGGGGGCAATCCATGCCGGGCATCTCGTAGATAACGAAACCTAAATCATGACCTTCAAGAATCTCCCGGATCGAATCCTGGAACCAATCGGGATCACGAAATTCGAAAGCATGGTCGATCTCCTGGGGCAATCTTGAAGCGAACGATTCCAGCCGGTCAGGGTCCGCATGCCAGTTTGGCGGCAGCTGCCAGAGGATCGGACCCAGATGATCGCCAAGCAGCCGAGCGCCAGACATGAATTTCTCGATTGATTCATCGGAAGCTTTGAGATTCTTCATATGGGTAATGTAGCGGTTTCCCTTGACCGCATATGAGAATTCTGTAGGAGCCTGGTCTTCCCAGCCAATGAATGTCTCGTCGGAGGGTAGTTGATAGAAGCTGTTGTTGATCTCAACGGTGGCAAAATGGTCAGAATAGTGATCGAACCATTTCTCCTGTGGTAGGTCGTCCGGGTAGAAACGACCCTGCCATTCTTCATACACCCATCCAGAGGTTCCAACCTGGGCTTTTGCTGACATGCGTACCTCTACTCTACTTTGACCAATAAGCCAGACTTCATGATTTCAACGAGATCAAGCCTTGTATTCCGGCAGCTGTTTGATGACATCCTTCTCGACGGCAAGTCTGACCTGGCCATCCTCGACCGAATCGATCCATTGGATAGGGATTAACTTCTCCGTCTCGAAAACGCGTCCGCGCGAGATCACGAAATGAGTGACATCGTGCGAAGCGCTGTCGGCGATGATCTGCTCTACATCCCCTATGTGGTCCCCGGTGCGATCGAGGATGTCACTGCCTTCGTCGAGCACATAGCTTCCTGCAGGGATATTCTCAATCGTGCGCTCAACAATAGGCGGCGAAGGGTAGTTCGGCAGCAGGTCGCCTTCTATGGGTACATCGCCAGGGTGGAGGTAATAAAGTGTAGCTGCTCCCGGCTCGCCGCGGTCGGAAGCCAGTGAATCGATGAAGTGCGTTTCTTTGTAATGCGGCAGTGTCTGCAGTGCCTCGGCATTTAATGTCAGGTGCACTTCTTCTTGGGTGCTTTTTTCAATAAGTCTTGCTGGCACGACGCGCTCTTCTGTGAAAAGCGCACCTTGCTGGATGATCAGGCTCTCAACTTGATGAGAGACCGGGCTGATCACCACTTTATATACATCCCCAACGGCCTGCCCGTCTTTAGATAGCACCTTCGTTTCTGGTTGGATTCTCATATCCCATCCTTCTCTAAGTTGCTGATAGCTTGTTTGTCTTCTTATATGCAGGAAACTTTGAAAGCTCATCTCTGTGCGCCCGCATTTCTCTCGGAGCTCTTTCGGCGATTGCAACGGAGCGAAAATGGCGCGTTGTTAGCCGGCTTTCTTGTAGATACCGTTTATGGTTAGTGAGATGATGGGTTGTGTTTTCGATGACCAGCGACGAACTCTCGACGGGAGGCTGGTACCGTTGGTGGAAAATGTTGTTGTGAATGGGTCCGCACTCGCTCCAGGAGCCAGAGCTCATGCTCAGGTGATTGTCGAAACAGTGATATCAGCTATCGATAAGTCGGAGACGCTCGTACGCAATCAGAAGGCATCGAGCTTCCCGACCAGCGTATTACCGTCAATAAGACCTCAGCAGATGACGATGAAGGATCACGTTCGAGAAGGTCGTTATGCCGGGCTACGATGCGATGATTGTGGCGATACAGGTGAAATTTTTTGAGGGGGGAGCGCGCTTCTGCCGTGCGGGCAAAACGAGTCAAAGCCATGAGGGAAGAATGATTTGGGGGCTAAGCCTTACTCAAGATCCAGCGGAATGTCGAGTTCGCGCAAACGGCGAATGACGAATTCTGCAGATTCCTCAACAGATTTCTGGCTGGTGTCCACTGTGATTTCGGGATCAAGCGGAACTTCATAAGGCGACCCCGCGCCGGGCAGGTGCTCGATCATGCCTTGCTCTGACTTTTCCCAGAGCCCTTTCGGGTCTCGTTTTTGACAAACGGCGAGAGGGCACTTGACATAGATCTCCGCAAAGTGTGGGAACATCGCGCGAGCCGCATCTCGATACGAACGCTTCGATGCGGTTGCAGCGATTAGCACATGCACGCCATTTGAACTGAGCATACGCGCAACTTCCCGAATGACCTGATAATACCAATCGCGTTCTTCTTCTGAGTAATCCGGATCGGGTGTAAGCCAGTTTCGAAGTTCATCCGAATCCAGCACCTGAACCGAAGCCCCTGCTTGCTTGAAGCGTTTTTCCAGGTGGCGGGCGAGGGTCGATTTGCCAGAAGAAGGCAAGCCGGTGAACCAGAGAACGACCCCAGTTGTGGCTTCTTTCATTGCAAGTAGGCCTCTACGTCCAGGTGATCATAGCGGTCGACATTGAGTACATTGTGGGTGAAATCGAACAGCGTTCGGCGGATCCGGTCTGCGATGTTGGGGTACCAGATCGGGCTGGCAAGGACCAGTGCTCGCCAGGCGAACCAGGGCTGGATGCATTCGAGCAGCTCATCATCGCTGCGGTTGGCAAAGTACGCTTCCCAGAAACGGTCATGCAGGTCCTTAAATGGACCGGTAAATTCATTAGTAGCCTGCAAGCTGAAGAAAATGTAGTTTATCGTCATGCTGGCCACATCGTCTTCTGGCGCGCCCCAGGCGCCGCGGCTGCGGTCAAGCAGGAAGAAGGTCGTTCCTTCTGTGAAGAGGATGTTGAATGGGTGAAAGTCGCCGTGGACCTGGCTTAATCGGTGGGCACGATCCCTGAGCCGCCAGCGCCAGAGATTCGCCTGCGCTTCGATCCCGCGTAATTCTTCGGTGGATGTGAAGGAGGTTTCCTCAGGATAGTTATCGGTCAAGCCCATGATGCCCTCACCATGCCCGATAAGATCGCGCAGTCGCCTGCGCCAGAGGGACCGATCTTGATGTTTGTGGGTGTGGATCTCGGCAAGATACCGTCCCAGAACTGCGACGCGATCGAGGTCACTTTGGGTTTTCTCGCCCTTTTCGAGAATTTGTCCAAGATCGTCAGCATAAATAGAGCCCGGCTGGTATTCTGTGATCAGCATCAGCTCCTGGGCGTCTCTGAGCGAGACCAGTTCATCGTTTTCGAGCAAAGCGAACCGATCCAATGCCTGAATGTGCCGGGGCAGTGTATTAAAGGTGTCGTAATCGAGCCATACTGCTGCGACTCGGTCTGCTGTGCGCTCGCGCCCAAACGAATTGGGCCGGATGCGGTGAAGCACGATGCGCCTCTCTGCCTCGTTTACGTTGCATCGAATCAGCAGTGGGTCCCCGTAACCGAATCCCTTCAGAGCCCCTTCGTCCCGTCTGCCGGAAGCCAGCCCTTTCATCGTCTCGATTCTGGTTGGGCTGTCGAAGAGACGATCGAGGTAACGCTGTAGCCTGTCAAGCTTCATGGCGACATGCCCTTCTGATCTCTCGTGATCTGGTCATGGTGTGGAGCGGACCTCCACCAAATTAATTATAGCCGCCAGGGATGAGTGACATTCCTGTGACGGTGTTTGTGAAGAAGAGGTGACCGTGGTCGCAGGATGGGTGTGTTCCAGACTTGTAAGCAAGTTTCATGCAGTCAGGTTAGAGAGCCCGCACCGAAAGGTGAGCAGGATGCATTGTTTCGGCCCGGGCTGGAGCGGCTAACCGAGGGCTACATCGAGAACCATCATGACGCCGAAGCCGAGCATGGCTGCCATTGTGGCAAGATCGTGGTTGCCGGCTTCGTGCGATCCCGGGATAAGCTCCTCGACGACGACGAAGATCATCGCGCCGGCAGCGAAGCTTAGAGCATAGGGCAGTATCGGGCGGGCGAGCAGCACTGCCGCGGCGCCGATGACGCCGGCGACCGGTTCGACGACAGCAGACAGTTGCCCATACCAGAAACTTTTAATCTTGGACATACCCTCGCCTCTCAAAGGCATCGAGATCGCCAGTCCTTCGGGCAGGTTTTGCAGCCCGATGCCGATGGCGAGGGCTGCGGCGCCTGCCAGCGTGGCCGTTGGGAATCCTGACGCGACGGCGCCGAAAGCGACACCCACGGCGAGGCCTTCAGGGATGTTGTGCAGCGTGACGGCCAACATGAGCAGCACGCTGCGGCGCCAGGTCGTCGAAATACCCTCCGCCTGGACCAGCGGCAGACCGGGATGCAAATGGGGTAAAAGTTTATCCAGGCCCCAGATAAAGAAGCCACCCAGCAAGAAGCCGCTTATCGCGGGAACGAATGTCGGGAGCGGTCCGCCCTCGGACATCTCAATCGCGGGGGCGAGCAGCGACCAGTAGCTAGCAGCGATCATGACCCCCGCGGCAAAGCCGAGCATCGAGTCGAGCAGCTTGCGGTTGACCTGCCTTGTGAAAAAAACCATGGAGGCGCCCAGAGCGGTCAGCCCCCACGTGAAGAGGGTGGCCATGAGCGCTTGTAACACCGGGTTGAAATCTTGAATGAATGCAAGCATTACCTGCTCCTACAGTGATGAATTGCGTACAGCCTTCCTGGTGAGCAGATAAATAATAATCCTAAATAATAATTTAGGCAAACCTACATTTGACCTCTAAGCCACCTGCAGTTCGATGGCTTTTTGGCTGAGGCCCGAGAGCAGCTTCTCATAGTCGTCAGCGAAGCTTTGCACGCCTTCCTCAAGCAGTTCGTCGGTGACCTTATCGAGGTCGATGGGGAGCGCAGCGATCTGTTCGAGTGCGGATCGTGCCGCCGCCAGGTCCTGATCCACCGTCCGTTCGACTGTGCCGTGGTTCAGGAAAGCCTCGATGGTTTCAAACGGGATCGTGTTGACAGTGTACGGACCGATGAGCTCATCGACATAGAGCGTATCCGGGTAGTCGGGGTTCTTCGTGCTTGTGCTGCCCCATAAGACGCGTTGGATGCGGGCACCGGCGGCCTCCAATTTTTCCCAGCGGTCACCGCTGAAGACCTGCGTGAAGCGCTGATAAACCATCTTCGCGTTGGCGATAGCGATCCTGCCTTTGATTTCTTCAGCGCCATGCTCTTCAAGCTGCGGATCGACTTTGACGTCGACACGGCTCACAAAGAAGGAGGCGACAGACGCAATATTGTGAGGATCACCGCCCGACTCGATGTATTTCTCGATACCGCTTAGATACGCTTCCGCCACGTCGTTGTACTGCTCCATTGAGAACATCAGCGTGATATTGATGTTGATACCCTCACTCAGACATTGCTCGATCGCGGGATATCCCTCTTCCGTAGCAGGGATTTTAAACATGGCGTTAGGGCGGTTTACCGATTTGTGTAGGTGGCGGATCTCTTCGATTGTGGCTTCTGTGTCATAGGCTATTTTCGGGTTCGCCTCGAGGCTTACGTAGCCATCCTCACCCGCAGTCTTTTCGTAGACTGGCTTGAGCTGGTCGGCGGCGCGTTGAATATCCTCCACGGTGAGAGCCTCATAAATCTCTTGCGCGTCAAACCCTTTCTGGACCAGTGTGCTAATTTGATCATCGTATATGTCGCTGCTGGTGATGGCTTTGAGGAATATCGAGGGGTTTGATGTGACCCCGCTGAGTCCCTTCTCAATAAGCGCTTCCAACTCTCCCTCAGCCAGGATATTTCTGCTGAGTTGATCCAGCCATATCGATTGACCCAAATCATTGAGCCTGTGTAAGTTCGTCTGCATATCGCCACTCCATCTGGCGGAAGTCGCCGCTACGTGTCTGTGCCTTTAATAATATCTTCACCCTTCGCCAGTTTCTAACTCTGCCTGTGATTTTCTATCCAGTTTCTCTCACAAGATTCAATATTTCATCTACTGCCTGGCCTATGGCTATCAGCAAGCAGTTCGCTAGATTTCGGGGGCGCTTGATAGCGATTTCCTACCTTTCCTGAAGATGATGATCAAGTCATAGGGCAATTTTGATATCGAAAAAGGAGCTAATGGAGTGTTTGAGGATTTCAAGAAATTTTTGCTTCAGGGCAACGTTGTCGATATGACTATCGGGATCGTGATCGGCGTGGCCTTCGCCGATCTTGTTAAGTCTTTCGTGACGGACATCTTGATGCCCCCGATTGGACTGTTGATCGGGCGGGTGGACTTTGCCAATCTGTATATCAACCTTTCCAGCCAGACTTATCCCAGCCTGGCTGAGGCGGAGGCCGCCGGGGCGCCGTTGATCAAATATGGTGTTTTTATCAATAACTTGATCAACTACGTCATCCTCGCACTGGTGATTTTCTTCTTGATCCGGTGGGTAATGCGGCAGAAAGAGCAGGAACAGGAGGGTTAGGAGGAGATAGGGATCGGGAATCTGGGATTTGGTTTTCGGGGCACTCGGTCACCCGGGCATCCGGGAAACCAGCCCCGGGATGGGCAGGGGCGGAACAAATCCTACAGCCGATTGTCATCCAGAGACGCCGCAGGCGCCGAAGGATCTCGTTTGTCGTGTTCAACCTGGCGGCGCTAACGAAAAACGGGATGCTTCGCGCAGCAAATTTCGCTGGCTCAACATGACAAAATTGTTGCCATGGGATCTACGATCGGCAGGCGGCAGTCGGCGCGAGGGTGATCCAACGGACCAGATGATGATTACGAAATAGAGGAGATGGAGAATATGAACATTCTGGAATTTTTGGTGATGCTTATTGTGGCTGGATTGATCGGCTCGCTTGGCCAGGCGATCGCAGGGTTCACGCGTGGCGGCTGCCTGGTGTCGATCGTATTGGGTTTCATCGGCGCGTTTCTGGGTGTTTGGCTGGCTCGCTCGCTGGGCTTGCCCACCGTGTTGGTGGTTAATGCCGGCGGCGTAGATTTCCCACTGCTCTGGTCGGTGGTCGGCGCGTCACTCTTTGTAGCCGTGGTGAGCCTGATTTCGGGACGGCGAAGAGTCTGATCGATTGGAGAAACTTGAACTACATAGAGAAGGGACCGTCCCTGACCTACGGGCGGTCCCGTTACTTTCTGGACAGGCTCATCTTAAGCCTGATCGGAAAGCTCTTTGATGAGATCTTGCTTGAGTTTCCACAATTGCTCGCTTAGCGAAACGTGATAAATGTGGGGGTTCATGATCCTGCGCACGCCCAGATCCAATCGTTTGAGGTCCGCCTCGCGGTGTGCGCGCATCTCTTCAAGTGTGGGCATCTCATAAACCAATTTTCCATTATTAAGCACATCGACGTGCAGTGGCTCAATCTCCGTAATCTCATCCTGAGGGACGCTGCGGTACGTTGCGTGTTCGGTCGGATGGCGCATGGTGATGGGATCCTGCGATTTCAAGTCTTCATCGGCCAGACTTAGCAGATCTGTGTCGGCCATACCGCGCTGATCGTATATGCGCCAGGCGTGCTTATGGCCGGGATTGATGATCTTTTCGAGCGATTCAGATATTTTGATCGCGGGCGTCCAGGCCTGATGCTCGCAGATCGCTACGAGTTTGTAGACCCCGTCCAGCGCAGATTGACCCCGGGATGTGATCAAGCGTGTCCCGACCCCGTAGACGAGCCGGTCGATGATTCCGTCGGCTTCCAGTCCATAACGCGACGCCTCTTGTTCAATCTGACTGATGATCTGCCAGATGACCAGTTCGTCCAGCTGGTTTGAAAGCACGATGCTTGTATCCGGGAAACCTGCGTCATTAAGCATTTTCGCGGCTTGAATGGAAAGATGGGCAAGGTCACCCGAATCGAGCCGGATCCCGACGGGTTCATGTCCTTTGTCGCGCAGTTCCTCGAAGACCTTGATGGCGTTGGGTATACCGCTCTCCAGCGTGTCAATCGTATCTACCAGCAGCATGCAGTCATCTGGATACACATCGGCGTAGGCGCGGAAGGCGCCCAATTCGCCCTCACCCAGTGCAATGAACGCCTGCACCATGCTGTGTGCATGTGTGCCCTTTGGGGGCAGGCCGAGTACGTGCGAGAGCCCGACGTTGGACGAGAAATCCGCGCCGCCGATCAGCGCGGCGCGCGCTCCGGCGTTGGCGCCTTTATCCTGTCCGCGCCGTAGACCGAATTCAAGCAGCAGCTTACCGCGTCCGCTTTCATGGATGCGCGCCGCCTTAGTGGCGACGAGTGATTGGTAATTGAGGCGGTTGAGCAGTGGTGTCTCCAGGATCTGTGCCATGGCCAGCGGGCCTTCAACCACCGTGAGCGGCATATTGGGGTGCACGACGCGCCCCTCGGGAATGGCACGCAATGTGATGCCCTCGAACGAGCCATTGGAGCGCAGCCACTCTAGAAAATCGTCTTGAAAGATGGGCCTGCCAGCCATGCCCTCCTGCGAGGCCAAGTAGTCAATGTCCTCGTCCCGGAAGCGAGCCCTTTCGATCCAATCGATCAGCCATTCCAACCCGGCGTTGATGCAGTAACCGGCCTTATGCATGCCATATGAGGGATAGCTCCTGAAGAAGTGCTCGAAGAGCGCTGGAGTCTCATGCATGCCCATACGAAAGTAAAGCTGGGCCATGGTGATCTGGTACTCGTCGGTAAACAAGATGCCCTCAGCCGTTGGACGATCCTCTAGTTTCATTAACCAGCCCTTCTGGGTAGCGCTGACCCGAATAAAACGCCTCGATCATGATGATTCAAGTGTACACCGTCACACATGATTCGGCTTGATAGATTTCCGTTAGAAGTCATTCGGTCAGGTGAGAAGTCATCTATCCCGAACGCGTATCTTTTGAACAGGGGAAACACAAAAAACACCTTACCACAGGTAACGAAGGCGAGGGAAGCATGGAAAACACATATACGTTTATCGCCCGGAGCGCAGTGAATCCGCTGCGAGTCGCTACGTTCACAATGCACGGCGATCGAATGTCGATCGGCATGGGGTCACCGATCGAACAGATGGATTCGCTCATTGGAGATGAAGACGAGTCTGAAGAGACCGGTGGGGCTGTAGATGTCATCGAGAGCCAGACACCCTGGATCAGGCCACTGATCATTTCGCTCATCGAGCGAAAATCAACACCGTTCCACATCAGGGATGTGGAGGTCCACCGGACGAATGGCGGATTACATGTACATGCCTGGAGTCGGCTGGCGGGTTTGCGTTTTTTTCCCGTGATCATGCGTTGGAACGAGGTGGATAACCCGGCAGCCGCGGAAGATTTCGCCCGGGAGGTCAACGAACGTCAGGAGACCACCTCTGAGGTGCGTAAATTCATTGGTTTCCTCGATTATTGGGCGACCTGGATCGTCGGGGTCATTGCGATGGTCATTCTGGTCGGCAGGCAGCGGGGACGCCGGGCTTGATAAGCAACTGATCTGGCCAGACCACGAGAAAAATATTTCGGAAGGGTTTCAGAATGCACTCCTATAAGTATCTGATTGTTGGTGGTGGGATGACTGCCGACGCAGCCGTCCGCGGCATTCGTGAGCTGGATGAGGACGCCTCGATCGGAATGATCAGCTCCGAGCAGGTGCCTCCATACGATCGACCGCCGCTGACAAAAGCGCTGTGGAAAGGTGAAGCGGGGAAGGACGACATCTGGAGAGGTACAGACGAACTGTCTGTCGATCTACATCTCGAGCGTCGCGTTGTGACGGCGAATATCGACACCAAGGTCGCTTATGACGACCAGGATGGTGAATATCAATACGAGAAGCTGCTGCTCGCGACAGGGGGCCACCCTCGTACGCTTCCGGAGGATGGTGGCGCCGTCCTCTACTACCGCACATACAAGGATTATGAACGTCTCAGAGATGAACTGGGTCCCGGCACCCGTTGCGCTGTGATCGGGGGCGGATTTATCGGTTCTGAGCTGGCCGCCGCGCTCAGTATCAACGATCACGACGTGACGATGGTCTTTCCGAACAAAGGCATAGGCGGCGGGATTTTCCCACCAGATCATGCCAAATTTCTCAACGATTACTACCGTGACCATGGCGTCGAGGTTCGGACGGGTGAATTGGTGGAGCGTGTCGATAAGCAAGATGAGGGAGTCAAGATTCTGCTCGACACCGGCGAAGAGTTTTCGGCGGACATCGGCATCGCCGGCTTGGGAATCGTACCCAACACGGAGCTGGCGGAGGAGCTTGGCCTTGAGATATCAGACGGGATCCATGTCAACAAGGGCCTGCAGACTTCAAATGAGGATATTTTCGCCGCAGGCGACGTGGCCGCGTTTTACAACGAAGCGTTGGGGAAGCGTTTGAGGGTGGAACACGAGGACAACGCTAACACCATGGGCCGTATTGTTGGCAGGTCCATGGCCGGCGATGATGTCAATTATGACTACCTTCCATATTTTTATTCCGATTTGTTCGATCAAGGTTATGAAGCGGTGGGAGATTTTGACCCCTCGCTAGAGGTTCTCACGATATGGCAGGAGCCACACGAGAAAGGCTTGATCGCTTACATGGATGCTAACGAACTGAAAGGGGTTGTGCTCTGGAATGTGTGGGGCAAGGTTGATGCCGCCAGGGAACTGATCGCCTCCGATCGAGCCATCACCAGGGAAGACTTGCAAGACCGGCTTCTCGAGGATTGGATAGAGGCCTGATGCGAGTGGAAGACAGCCGTTTGACGTATACACTGACCTGTCAGGAAGAACGGACATCTTGAGGAGGTAGTTGATTTATGGATCCGTTGTTAGCAATGTACATCGCCGCTGGTTGTTTAGTCGTGGCGCTGCTGGTGTTCGTGCTCGAACCGTTCCGCAAGAGCAAGCTGCGCGTGATTATCGCCGCGCCTCTGCTGGCGATGACAATTTACTTTGGTTTCATCTTCTTCACAAAAGGCGGCTTTTCCCTGCTGTAAAAAGATCGTCCGTTGTTTCAAGACAATCGGGACATAGCCGCATTAGATTACATGGAGGCAGTTGAGTTTGGATGAACACGTAGAAGCCTGGAAATTGAGCGCCGATGAAGTCGCCTCGCGCCTGGAGGCTGATATCCAGGATGGTCTCTCCAAAAAGGAAGCGCAAGATCGAAAGCGTCGTCTGGGTCCTAATCGATTGAAACGAGCCCAGAGGCGGAGCGCCATCTCGATCTGGATCGAACAATTCAAGAACATCATCGTTCTGCTACTGGCAACGGCAGCGGCCCTTTCATTTGCCTTCGGCGAGATCGTCGAGGGGATCGCCGTCGTGGCGGTCATCTTCCTCAACGCTTTGATTGGTTTTTTCACAGAGCTACGTGCCGTCCGATCGATGGAGGCGCTGCGTGAATTGGGCAGGGTCGAATCTAAAGTGCGCCGTGCTGACACGGTCCACACCGTACCGGCGGATGATGTGGTGCCGGGAGACATCCTCGTAATCGAGAGCGGTGATGTGGTCACCGCGGACGCAAGGCTGTTCGAGGCCTCCAGATTGCAGGCGGACGAATCGGCGCTGACAGGCGAATCTGTGCCGGTCGGCAAGGACACCGATTCATTAGAAGGGGATGTGCCTCTGGCCGAGCGTTCCAACATGATCTTCAAGGGAACGGCCGTGACGCGTGGCGCAGGCGAAGGCATTGTCGTGTCAACCGGAATGGAGACCGAGCTGGGAAATATCTCTTCGCTGGTGGAGGAAGCCCAGGAAGAGGTCACGCCGCTTGAAAAACGGCTCGATCAGCTCGGGCAGAAATTGGTTTGGGTCACATTGGCAATTGCGGCCGCGGTGGCTGTGGTCGGGATCCTGGCCGGGCGCGAGGTTTTCTTAATCCTTGAGACAGCCATCGCGTTGGCAGTTGCGGCGGTCCCGGAGGGCCTGCCAATCGTGGCCACGATCGCGCTGGCGCGGGGTATGCAGCGTATGGCAAACCGCAACGCATTGATCCGACAACTCTCGGCCGTCGAGACATTGGGCTCGACGACTGTGATTTTGACGGACAAGACCGGCACGCTCACGGAAAATGAAATGACCCTGGACGAGATCGCGTTGGCACAGGGGGAAGCCTACCTGCAGCGCGGCAACGGGAGTGAGCCAGTTTTCATGCTCAACGATCAGGAGATCGACCCGCTCGATCAGCAGACTCTGAAGCGTGCCCTGCAAGTGGGTGTGCTGTGCAACAACGCCGAGATCAACGCTGGCAGCCAGGATGATGGAGATGGGGTGGGTGATCCCTTGGAAATCGCGCTGCTGCGTGGGGCGCGTCTGGCCGGAGTGGAAAGGGAAGGGTTGCTCGAGCAGTTCCCTGAAATACGGGAGGTCGCATTTGATCCTGAGATCAAGATGATGGCCACGCTGCATCGTCAGGATGACGATGTGCGCGTCGCCGTAAAGGGGGCTCCGGAAGCCGTGCTCGAGGTGAGCAGCACCTTCCTGACGCCGGATGGTGCTGAGCAGATGGATGAGGACGACCGTCAGCGCTGGCTTACCCGCACGAAAGAGATGGCTGCAGAGGGTTACCGGGTCATCGGCTTGGCGGAGAAGACCGCCGTGAATGAAGATGCTGAACCGTATGAAGAGCTGACATTCGTCGCCGTGGCCGGATTGCTGGACCCGGCGCGCGGCGATGTGCAGGATGCAATCGAGGCCTGTAAGAGGGCGGGTGTGCGGGTCGTGATGGTCACCGGTGACCAATCGCAGACGGCCAAGAACATCGCTGAACGTGTCCATCTGGTTGAGGACTCAGATACTGACGTTGTGCACGGACCAGATCTTCCCGATCAGATAGAGGATATAGATCCGGGTGAATGGACCGCTGCCCCGGTCTATGCACGCGTGAACCCGGGACAGAAATTGGGTCTTGTCTCTGCGTATCAAGAAGAGGGCGAGATTGTGGCAATGACGGGTGATGGTGTCAATGATGCTCCCGCGTTGAAGAAAGCTGACATTGGTGTTGCTATGGGGAGACGCGGCACTCAGGTCGCCAAAGAGGCGGCCGACATGGTGCTGAAGGACGACGCATTTTCTTCGATTGTCGTTGCCATCGAGCACGGAAGAGTGATTTTTGAGAATATCCGCAAGTTTGTGGTCTATCTGCTTTCATGCAATGTGAGTGAGATTTTGGTGGTATCGCTGGCTTCGTTTGTCAACATACCGCTTCCCATTCGTCCATTGCAGATCTTGTATCTGAACCTGGTCACGGATGTATTTCCCGCGCTTGCGTTGGGCGTAGGCGAGGGTAATCCCGGCATGATGGAGCGGCCGCCGCGTGATCCCGAAGAAGCGATCATCACCCGCAGTCACTGGCAAAGTGTCACTGGCTATGCGCTGATGATCAGTGCGGGGGTTCTGGGCGCATTTTCGCTGTCGCTCTTCGTTTTTGAGTTCAGCACGATCAGGGCGGTTACGGTCGCATTCCTCACGCTGGCATCGGCGCAGTTGTGGAATGTTTTCAACATGCGCGGCCTGGGAACCCGTTTGATCCGCAACGAGATCACAAGCAACCCATTTGTATGGGGAGCACTGGCTCTCTGTATTGGGCTGCTTCTAGCCGCGGTTTATCTGCCCTTCCTCGCCGATCTGCTCGGGACAACGACACCGGGCGTGATGGGCTGGACTCTCGTGGCTGTGATGAGCCTGGTTCCTTTAGTGCTCGGGCAGCTACTTAAGCCGCTGGGCTGGGGCGAAGCCTAGCGAAGCAACGGATTCGAATTCTATTTGTCGTTTGTCGGACAAAGGTTAGGGAAACATGTACGAAGCCGAAATAAACCAACTTGATCGATATGAACCAATCGTCGGCAAGGATACGGTAAAACGCATTAGGGAGAAGGCTATTGCTTTGTCCGACCTGCATATCGCACATGTCAACTCCACGTATTACGGAGGGGGTGTTGCCGAGCTGCTCTCCTCCCTGACTTTGTTCATGAACTCCCTGGGGATCAAGACCGGTTGGAGGGTCATTCAGGGCGCTCCGGATTTCTTCAGCGTGACCAAGAAAATGCACAACGCGCTTCAAGGTGGCGAGATCAACCTTACCGACCGGAAGAAGAAGATCTATCAGGATGTGATCTATCAGAACGTACTGCGCAATCATATTGATCATGACATGGTTTTCATCCACGACCCCCAGCCGCTGGCGATGATCGAACATTACAAGAAGCGTGGGCCCTGGATCTGGCGCTGCCACGTAGATCTGACCGAGCCCCATCAAGAGCTCTGGGATTTCTTAAAGCCATGGGTTGAACTCTACGACGCGGTCGTCGTCACGCTGGAGGACTACGCGCTGGATATCAAGACGCCGCAGGTCTTCATCAAGCCGGCGATCAATCCGTTCACGATCAAGAATCGGGAGTTCAGCGATAAGGAGATCAAGGAGCGGCTGGATTACTATCAGATCCCCACGGATTTGCCCATCATCACACAGATCTCGCGTTTTGATAAGTGGAAGGACCCCAGGGGTGTGATCGAGGCGTTCGAATTGGCGTGCAAAAAAGTCGATGCCCGCCTGGTGCTGCTCGGGAACGTCGCCACCGACGATCCCGAGGGTGAGCAGGTTTATCAAGACCTGCTCAAGTATCAGAACGAGCGCATCATCATTTTAAGCCGTGAGGACACCGCGTTGGTCAATGCACTCCAGCGGCATTCAGCCGTTGTGGTTCAGAAATCGCTGCGCGAAGGTTTTGGACTGACCGTGACCGAGGCGATGTGGAAGGGCGCGGCGGTGATCGGTGGAAATGTGGGTGGGATTCGCGTGCAGATCGAGGACGGCGAGACAGGTTATCTGGTTGATTCGGTGGAAGAGACCGCAGAGCGCATGATCGAGTTGATCCGTGATCCGGAGAAGCGCGAATCTATGGGCGAGGCAGCCAGAGAGGTCGTCCGCGAACGGTTCCTTTTGACGAGATTGCTTGAGGATCACCTGGATCTGATCGATTCGTTCCAGACGATCTACCAATTAGACAAGAGAGATCTGCCTGAGAGACAGGTGGCATAACGCACATTCACAGGTGTACGAGCCTGGAGAGGTAGTAATAAATGCTGAACAAACAAAAACCAGATGGCGACAGGCCTGGAGGACAAGAAGAGAATCCGCTGCGTCGTCCGCGCTGGTCGCGCTGGATTGGCCCGATTATTCTGCTGGCGGTCGCCATTTACCTTATCGTCAATGGCGGAATGAGCGCTTTCGGGTTCGGTCAGGTTGAGATCAGTTACTCACGCTTTCAAAGCCATCTCGATCAGGGCATCGTCGAACGCGTCCAGATTCAGGGGCAGGAGATCCGCGGCCAACTGTCAGAAACGGTTGAAAGACAGGTCGATGGTGATACCCAGGAATATGAGCAGTTTGTGACCTATTTCCCGCCATTTGGCGATGACACGCTGCTTCCGAAGTTGGAGCAGGAGCAGGTCGATGTCAATGTCAGCCCCGAATCCGAATTTTCGATCTGGACGATATTGCTGACTGTTGGGCCACTGTTGTTGCTCTTTCTTTTCCTGCTTCCGATGCTGCGCCGGTCTCAATCAGGCCAGAACCTTCTCTCCATGACGCAGAGCAAAGCGAAGTTGTATGACCGCAGCAAAGAACGCACAACGTTTGAGGACGTCGCCGGGGCGGAAGGCGCCAAAACCGAGCTGCAGGAGATCATCGATTTTCTTAGTGAGCCCGAGCGCTTCCATCGACTTGGAGGCGAGATGCCCAGAGGCGTGCTGCTGGTTGGGCCACCCGGGACGGGTAAGACGCTGATGGCACGTGCAGTCGCAGGTGAAGCGGATGTGCCCTTCTTCAGCATCACCGGATCCAATTTCATGGAGATGTTTGTCGGTGTAGGCGCTTCACGTGTCCGCGACCTTTTCGAATCGGCTAAAGCTGCCGCACCGAGCATCGTGTTTATCGACGAGCTCGATTCGATCGGCCGGCGGCGCGGAGCGGGTTTAGGAGGCGGACATGATGAGCGCGAGCAGACGCTCAATCAGCTTTTAAACGAATTGGATGGATTCGAGCCGAGCCATAGTGTCGTTGTGATGGCAGCCACCAATCGCCCGGACATACTCGACCCTGCGCTGTTGCGACCGGGGCGCTTTGACCGCCAGATCACTGTGGATTTGCCGACGGCGTCCGAACGCGAGGCGATTCTTAAGATCCACGCTCGCAACAAACCATTGGCCGAGGACGTGGATCTCGAGTCGCTGGCGCGCGGCACACCGGGCTTCAGCGGAGCTGATTTAGAAAACCTGTTAAACGAGGGCGCCCTGATGGCGGCACGACGAGAGCACGAAAAGATCCAACAGGATGATCTGGACGAAGCGCGCGATAAGGTGATGCTCGGCTTGAAGCGTCCCGGCATGGCTTTGAGCGAGGAAGAGATGCGCATGCTTGCCTACCATGAAGGTGGGCACGCGCTGCTGGCGGCAACGTTGGAGTATGCCGATCCAATTCACAAAGTTACGATCGTGCCGCGCGGCCGGGCGATGGGCGTCACCCAACAAATGCCCGAAGGCGATAAGTATATCTACACGAAAGAGTATCTGCTCGATCGGTTGGCGGTGATGATGGGAGGCCGGGCAGCGGAGAAGCTTGTCTTTGGGACGGCCTCAAGCGGGGCGGAAAATGACTTGAAGAACGCCACGAAGTTAGCCCGCAAGATGGTCCTGGATTGGGGCATGAGCGAACGGTTTGAATCGGTCGCGCTAGGAAGCCGGCAGGACCACGTTTTTCTTGGCGAGGAAATCGGCAAGCCGAAAGAGTACAGCGATGCGACGGCCCGCCTGGTCGATGAAGAACTGAAGAGAATTTTGAATCAAGCCTTCTCGCGGGCGGAAGACGCACTTCACGAGCATCGTGATCAACTTGATGAGCTGGCCGAGATGTTATTGGAGGAAGAGGAAATCTCCGGTGATCGGGTCGTAGCCTTGGTAAACGGAGACATGATTGAGGAAAGTATGGAAGGAAGCGAAGGGTAGGGAATCGAAATGACATTACTTGACTTACCGATTGAGTTCCATGCAGATGTTGTAGGACCAACGGATAAACTGCAGCGCGAGGCGGAGGAACGCTTATTCGAGCTGAGCGAGGGCCACAGCGATATGACCGGGGCCTCGATCTCTATCGAAAGACAGGCGCATGGCGAAACTCCTCATCTCTATCGGGCGCGTGTGACGGTTTACGTCCGTCCGAAGAACATCCATGCGCAGGAGAAGCACGAAAGCATGCATATCGCGTTGAAGGGAGCGCTGGACGCGATCGAAAGACAGGTGCGCAACAAGCGCGAGAAACGTGGAGAGACCTGGAAGCGTGAGGATGTCGAAGACCAGGCACCTCCGCCGAATGTAGCAAGATGAAAGGAGAGATAACATGGCACGCATCGCAATTAATGGTTTAGGACGTATAGGACGAGCAGCGCTGAAGCAGATCATGGACCTGCCTGACCTCGAATTGGTGGCGGTCAATGACTTGATCCCGCTCGACAATCTGGCCTACCTGCTGAAGTTTGACACGGTTTACGGGCGTTATGAGCAGACGGTTGATACGCAGGAAGGCAACCTGGTCGTGGGCGGAAATGAGATCCAGTTCCTGAGCGAACGCAACCCCGAAGAACTTCCCTGGGGGGAACTGGAGGTAGAGCTGGTATTAGAATGTACGGGGGTTTTCACAAAGCGGGAGGACCTCGAAAAGCATCTGAAGGCGGGTGCTGAGCACGTGATTTTATCCGCCCCGGCCAAAGATGAGATGCTCACCGTGGTGCACGGGGTAAACAAGCCTGAGAAGAAAGACGCGTTGATGCTCTCCTGCGCAAGCTGCACGACAAACTCCATCACGCCCGTGGTAGAGGTCCTGGACCGCAGACTGGGCGTGAAGAAAGCGACGTTAACGACGATCCATGCGTACACATCGTCGCAGCAAATCGTTGATGGTCCAGCGAAAAAATGGCGTCGGGGGCGAGCGGGCGCTGCAAACTTCGTCCCGACCACGACCGGTGCGGCGCTGGCAACTGCTAAAGCACTTCCGCAGATCGAAGGTCGCTTCGACGGCGTCGCCGTACGGGGGCCGATCCCGGTAGGTTCAATCTCCGATCTCGTATTTCTGGTCGAAAAGGAGACCTCTATCGAAGAGGTGAATCAAATCTTCATCGAGGAATCGGAGACGGAGCGTTATAAAGGCATCATGGGGGTTAGCGACGACCATCTCGTATCGAGCGACATCATCAAAGATCCACGCGCATCGATCGTCGATTTGACGATGACGAAGGTGATCGACGGTGATTTGGTGAAGGTCATGAGCTGGTATGACAATGAATGGGGCTACACTGCGCAGATGCTGCGCGAGGCTCAACGGTTGGTAAATTGAGCACGCGCCACAGAGAAGCGAGGCTGGAACTGGACCTGTTCCTGCCTCGCCTCTCCGGCAAGCGTTGATTATGACGCTGGCTGAAAAGGGTTTTGGGAGGCACCGTAATGACCTTGTATAACACTCAGACTGAAAAATCTACCGAGCATGTCTTCGACAAAGCCCGTGAAATCTTCGGAGAGGGTGGTTTAGGACTGAAGATCACAGAAAAGCAGAGCCGTCGACTGTCGTTTGAGGGGGATGCGGGGCAGATACTGGTCACTGTCAGCGATGATATCGATCCGACCAGTGTGACGGTCGAGACGTTGAAATTCGAGTATACGGTCAATGAGTTTCTGGA
This sequence comes from uncultured Anaerolineales bacterium, assembly GCA_965603565.1. Taxonomy (GTDB): domain Bacteria; phylum Chloroflexota; class Anaerolineae; order Anaerolineales; family E44-bin32; genus E44-bin32. The sequence continues at coordinate 23,194 of CBFDDM010000037.1, forward strand.
TGCGATCGACACTTCGGATTAAATGCATGGCCGATCGGAGCATGAATGCCTGAACTCCCTGACGTAGAAGTTTTTCGAAGATATCTTGAAGCGACCGCATTGGGCAAGCAGATAGAGCATGTGCATATCGATGCGGAGCGCATTCTGGAAGGAGACACGCCGCAGAGTTTCGGGCGCAAACTGGCGGACCGTCAAATGGACCGCACAGAGCGGCATGGCAAATATCTTTTCGCCCATCTGGACGACGGTCGCTGGCTCTCCTTTCACTTCGGCATGACCGGTCACCTGGACTACTACAAGGATCTTGCTGACGAGCCTGATTACACGTATGCCCGATTTGATTTCGCCAACGGATACCACCTGGGCTATGTCATACCAAGAAAACTCGGTAACCTGCGTCACCTGGAATCGGTGGAATCATTCATTGAGCAAAAAGAGCTCGGTCCTGACCCCTTTAAAGACGATTTCGGTGAAGAAGACTTTTTAGACCTGCTGGAAGGTCGTCGTGGAATGGTTAAGACGAGCTTCATGAACCAATCGATCATGGCCGGGATCGGAAATGTATATTCGGATGAGATCTTGTTTCAGCAGAGATTGCACCCGCGCACAAAAATCAAGGCGCTTTCGAGCCAAGAGTTGCGGCAGTTGTTCGGGACGCTTTGCGAGGTGCTGGGGACTGCAATCCAGGCCGAGGCAGACCCACAGCGGTTTCCCGATGATTGGCTCATCCCCGTACGGTCCGAAGGGGAGCCATGTCCCCGCTGCGGCGGCGAAGTAGAACGCATCGTCATCTCGGGGCGGGGCGGCTATTTCTGTCCTTCCTGTCAGAAGAAGAACTAGGGTCATGAAGATTCCGTTGTTCGTCGATATGCTTGATAATAAGTGAGAGCGCTGGATTCATTCCGTCCTGGTCAACAGAAAATAATAAGAGCCCTTCACTCATGTTTGAGCGAAGGGCTTTATTATCTAAAAAAATCGAGTTTATTGGTTTGCAGGCAGGTATTCCAGAATCTTGGGACCAACGGCGAGTCGGATCTCGTTTTCGTGGATTTCGGAGACCCATTCAATGGGCACTCGTTTTTCTTCTTTCAAGAGCAATCCCTCCGATATCACGAACTGTGTGATGCGGTGTGATTCCGGGTCAGTCAGCACCTCTTCGACATCTCCGACTTTCTCATCGTTCAATGCAAGGACATCGGCGCCTTTCTGAACAACAACCGTGTCGTCAGGGATATGGCGCTCTTCCTGCTCAATCCGGGGCTCGATCCCGGGGTCGGCGATTGGCGTGCCTGGGCGCCAGGTTGGCATCGGTGCAACAGGATAGAATGGCGCCGCTTGCGATGCATCGGGTACTACCCGCTCCTCTTCTGGGACCTTAATGAAATTGGTCTCTACGAATTGCGGTAGATCTTCCAGATCCTCAGCATCAAGCCGTAAATCGACATTCTCTTCATCGGCTGATGCAATCAAATTCACCGGGATTACACGTTCATCGGTGAAAAGGAATCCGCGCTGTACGATGACGTGCGAGACGGATTCGGTGCGCGGGTCAATGACGACCCGATTTAATTGTCCTACCTGCTGACCATCTGCGCTCTTGACCATTGCGCCTTGCTTAAAAATCATTAGGTCTACCTCCTGTTGATTTCAAATTGTCCCTTCCTCGATCCAATTTTCATATACGATCGTGGAAAAATTCTCTCGTGGTGGATGAAGTTCTTGAGATAGTCTTACAGCCCTGCATATTCATCCCGCCAAATGTTCGGCTTCCTGCATAGTGAAGCTGATCGCCGAGCCGATTAACGCCAGCAAGATCAGGATCGCCAGCAAGATTCGCACGCCAGCCGCTTGTGCGATAAAGCCCAAACCTCCACCGACAAGCGTGAGCAAACCTATGATGGTGTTGCTCGAAGCGACGTACAGCGGTCGATCGATCTCAGGCGCTCCATCGACAAGATAGGTCTTTCGCCCGAGACGGACACCGGCGCGCGAGAAACCGATAATCGTCACAGCGATTCCGAGTAAATAAATGTTGATGCTGTTTGATGCAAATAAGCTGAGAGCCAATGCATAAATTCCTGTAAGCGCTGCCAACAATCCGCTGGCGATCATGACCCACCGGCTGGTGCGATCGGATAGGCGACCCCAGATCGGGCTGCTGATCACCTGAGCGAGGCTGGCGGCGATGATGAAGACCCCCAGGTCACCGGCGTTGCCGTCAGAAAAGCGTCGGGCGTAAAGTGCATAATAAGGAAGTGAAAGTTCGATGGAGAGCAGAAATGTGCGTGCCAGGACGTAGCGCGAGAAGGCGCTGTTCTCACGCAGCAGTTTTATGCCGGCACGCGCTTCCTGCAGCGCGTTGCGTGCGCCTTCCGTCGCTCCCGGTTCTTCGGAGATGAAAATGATTACAGCAACTCCCAGGAGCCATAAAACGCCCGAAAGACCGACCAGAACGGCGATCGTCCGTATATCGCGGGTTCCCTGAAAGTAGGTTCGCAGAATTAGACCTGCACCCAGCGCAAGCAGTCCACCGACGGTAGCGCGGATCGCGAGCAGTGTGCCGCGCCGGCCGGGTGGGATCGTCTTGGCGAGCACATCCTTGAATGCAACCGAGCTGACGCCACGGGAAAGGCTCCCTATCGCAAGGAGTCCAAGGATGATCAGCCCTGCAGCTGCACCTTGCATCAGCAGCGAGACCGGCACCATGAGCACGAATGCGACCCCGAAGAGGAATCCGCCGGCTAACCAAAACCATTTCCGGACTGCAAACTCACGGATCCGCCCAGAAACAACTAATTGCGGCAGCAGCGCTCCCGCTCTGCGGACCGGGGATAAGAAGCCTGTAATCGAGGCCGGGGCTCCTAACGCATCCAGAAGCCAGGGCAGCACAAGTTCAGGGCTGCCGAGCTGGTCGCCCAGTTTTGTTAAAGCGCCGTTAAGCGCATTCAGGAAAAAATTGTTTGGTGCCTCGGAGCAGGCATCCTCTGGCAGCTCTGCGCAGACATCGCCCTGCTCGTTTTCGGTGATGAAGGCGTAAAGGCGCTCCACCGGTGTCTGCGCCCCTGGCTCGGCCATCAAGCGCCTCCCTGGTCTGTTGGTGGTTTCGTTATCGAAGTTGGCTTATCACTAGAAGCGGATAAGCGCCGCGACCGGTGATCCTTCGACGGGCATTTGATCGCGGGGCAGAGCATAAACCTCGCCGCCGTGTTTCAGCGTGTAGGCTGCGCATAGATCCAGTAAATCGACCTGGTCAGGACCGGCACTGCCGTTGCGCTCGATTTCCATCTTGTCGGGCTCGAACTGCCCCCATACATGATCGTCAACCGAGACGAACAGGTAAGCGATGCGAGCCTGGAAAGCGTGGGTCAGGACATTCTCAACTTCTGTAAATACATTCTCGGTCCCGAGTTGATTTTTGAAACGTTCGAGCGCTTTCGCTTTTTCGCGTTCATGATACGAATGCATATGCTCGCTTGCTTCCTCTGCAATTTCGGCAACTTCCTTCTCGTCTGGATTGCCGGATAGCGCTGTTTCCATCAAGTGTGGATAATTGCTGACCTCACGATAAACCGCGACGTTTTCACCCACTCCGTACAAGAGCAAGGGTGCGTTCGTTCCGCCAAGGTAATCTTCCACACCGGCGGCCGCGAACTGGAAGTACCTTCTCAAACGAGACTCCTGGTTGTCCGAACCGACACCGTGACCGTCGAAAAATGCGTGATCTCCTGAAGGAAGCCCGTTCCACTGCTTCTCGGCGGCGTGAATCGAAAGGCGCCG